>DASVZT010000163.1:0-9700 GCA_036391495.1 Candidatus Limnocylindrales bacterium | reverse complement strand
CGTCGCCACCTGCTCGTCGCCCCTGTCTCGCAACCACCGCCTCGGACAGGACCTGGCACGAGGGCGCCCGTGGAGCGAGCTGCGCGACGAGCTGTCGGGCGTGGCCGAAGGAGCGCACACGGTCGACGCCGCGATCGCCCTGGGACGCCGCCTGGGCGTCGAGCTGCCGATCGCGCGGGAGGTCCACGCAGCCCTCTTCGACGGCAAGAGCGTCGAGCGCTGCCTCGTCACGCTCCTGGCGCGGGAGCCCCGCGAGGAGCTCCGCGAGGAGCTCCGCCCGGTCACGTCCTGAGCAGGTGGCCTGCGCGACGACCGGCCGGGACGACGGACCCTGTCTGCTAGACTCGCCGACGTACGGGGCGTGGCGCAGCCTGGTAGCGCACCTGAATGGGGTTCAGGAGGTCGAGCGTTCGAATCGCTCCGCCCCGACCACTCTCCTGAACTGCTGAGAGCCTCCCGGGACGGACGGCCGGCAATCTACACTGGCGCCCGTGAATGGCCTCGTCCGCATCCTGCTCGTGGCATGGGTCGTCATGTTCCTCGTCGTCTCATGCGGCCCCATCCTGACCGGCAATGGCGTCGCCGCGGGCCTCGGGCTCCTCGCCGGCGGGATCCTCCTCGTCCCCTGGCTTGTCGGCGTCCTCGTGCTCTCGGTGTTCGTGTGGCTGACGAACCCGCGCCGTTGACCCGCGCACGCCGCGTCGGCGCGTCCTGACGGGTCGCGCCAGGACAAAGAGAGCCGGTCGGTCCGTGGGGTCCCGGGCCGCCGGCTCGTGTCGCAACCGGGAGGGGGGCGACCCGACTGCGTTGCTGCGAGTGTCGGGCGGCCGGCTGCCGGTGACGAGGGCCGGTCGTCGGCCGCTGGCCTATCCGACCGAGCAGGCGCTCCGGGCGGGACGGCCCGGGTCTCGCCGTCCGGCTGTCACGGAGCGAATCCCCCGGCGACCCATGCCTGGAAGAGCGCGATGCGCTCGGCCGACCACGGACCGTCGCACGGCATCTCCCCGGCCTCGAGTGCCGCTCCGATGTCGCCGGCATTCGAGCGGACGTCGTCGTACGACCATAGGTCGAAGAGGAAGGTCATCGACGAGCGGTCACGCTCGCGGAAGAGCGGCCTGATGTCGTCGGCGAACGTCGGGACGGGAGCGTCCATGAGCCCTCCTGCGGCCTGCTGGGTCGTCGTCGGTCGAGAGTAGGCTCGGATCGCCCGAGGCGCCAGCGGTCTTTGCGTTCGGGCGTCGTGGGTGCACACTGCCTCCCGGGGGAGCCGAATGCCGCACCGCCGGGTTGCGCGAGCGACTCCCCGTTCGATGAGGGCAAGCGGAGGCGTCCTGGTGGTCGAATACGGGAACGCCGTCGGGTCCGCGCTGGGCGGGATCGGTTCGACGATCGGAGGGCTCTGGGACTCGTTCGCATCGTCCGTGGCGGGAGCCATGTCGAATGCGACCCGCAGCGCCATGTCCCTGGGCTGGCCTGCCGTGCTGGTCGGAGGTCTCGTCGTCGTCGCCATCGTCCTGCTCACGCTGCGCGGAGCCCTGCGCTGAGCGGCCGCCACCCGCACGCCGAGCGTCCGGGCTGGCGACCAGAGGCTGCCCCTGTTCAGGCGGCCCGTGGTTCGCTACGCTTGGAATGTCCGGGGGAGCCGCGCGGATGCGAACCCGACCGCACAGCCGCGCCTGTATGAGGGCGCTTTGAAATGGTGGGACGGCTGCTCGAACGACTCGTGTCCGCGCAGGATGCGTGGGCGAAACCGCTGGGCGACAAGGTCCACGCCCTGATGTCGGCGATCTTCACGCGCATGGTCCCGATCCGCGACCTGCTCGTCGGGACGTGGCTCGGCCATCCCCTCCATGCCGTCATGACGGACGTGCCGATCGGCGCCATGACGCTCGTCGTCATCCTGGACCTGCTCGGCCAGCCGTCCGCCGCCGACGTCGCCCTCGTCCTGGGCATCCTCGCGATGCTGGGTGCCGCCGTGGTCGGTTTCGCCGACTACTCGACGACCGACGGCGCCCCGCGCGTCCGGGCGACGATCCACAGCTCGATCATGATCGTCGCGCTGGTCGTCTACCTCGTCTCGCTGGCGCTGCGGGCCGGGGCACCGGCCGACCGGACCGCGCCTATCGTCCTCTCGATCGTCGCCTACCTGATCCTCGCCGGCGGTGCCTTCGTCGGGGGCGACGTCGTCTACCTGCTGGGCAACATGGTCGACCGCCACGCCTGGCGCTCGGGCAGCTCCAAGTGGCAGCCGCTCGACGTCCACGAGATCCCGGACGGCCAGCTCGTCAAGGCGAAGGCGGGGACGCAGTCGCTCGTCGTCTACCGGCACGGTGGCGTCGTCATGGCGCTGCACGACCAGTGCGCGCACGCGGGCGGACCCCTGAGCGGCGGGACCATCGTCAACGGCTGCGTGGAGTGCCCGTGGCACGGGTCGCGGTTCGATCTCGCGACCGGCGAGCGCCGGCGCGGGCCGACGGTGTACGACCAGCCGCGCTTTGAGATCCGGGCCGCGGAGGCCGGTGGCTGGGAGGCCAGGATCGTCCGCTGAAGGCTCCGACCGAGCGACAAGGTCACCGGCCGCAGCGGATCGGCCGGCCCGTGGCGCGCCGCGGCACCGATCTGTTGCCAACTGGAAGAAATTCTGGCCAGGACGGCCCGTCGGCCACTTGCGCCGCCGAGATCCTGTGCCACCATCTCAGGGCGCCTGGTCGACGGCTGTGTCGGTCGTCATCCCGGCGCTCGAAGGAGGGGGTTCCGGTGGACCTCGTGCAGTTGCTGGTGGGGCGGTCTGAAGAAGGACAGGGCCTGGCCGAGTACGCGCTGATCCTTGCGCTCATCGCCATCGTGGCGATCGTCGCTCTCATCTTCCTCGGCAGCCAGGTCAGCACGATCCTGAGCACCGTCGGCACGTCGATCTAGACGACAGACCCGGCACACGCGGGTCGGCGCCCACCGATCCGCTCCGCGACCCGCTGCTCCCGAACGCAGCGGCCGCGCGCCCTCGTCCCGCGCGGAGACACGCCGGGACGACGCAGCATCGAGCCCGCCGCTCCTCGCGGGCTCCTCTAGAATCGGGCGATGCCCGACGTCCGTCCCCCTCGCGCGGCCTCCGGCGGGGCTGACACGCGGGCACCCGATCTCGGCGATCTGCCGATCGACGACTTCAGGGCCGCCGGCCACCGCGTCGTCGACCTGATGGCGGACTACCTCGCGAACGTCGAGACACGGCCCGTCCTTCCGCCGATCGAGCCCGGGACCATCCGTCCGCTCTTCCCCGCGCACCCGCCGGCCACGGCCGAGCCCGTCGACACGATCCTCGACGACTACGTCCGACTGGTCGAGCCCAACGCGACGCACTGGCAGCACCCGGGCTTCCTGGCGTACTTCGCGACGAGCGCGTCGAGCCCCGGCATCCTCGGCGAGATGCTGACCGCGACGCTGGGGCAGAACCCGATGCTGTGGCGCACGTCGCCGATCGGGACGGAGTTGGAGGAGGTCGTCGTCGACTGGCTGCGGCAGGCGCTCGGTCTGCCCGGGGCGTTCGACGGGCTGCTGACCGACACGGCCTCGACGTCGACCCTCATCGCCATCGCCGCCGCCCGTGAGCTCGCGGGCTTCGACGTCGCGCAGCGCGGACTGACGGGCCGCGACGTGCCGGCCTTCCGCGTCTACGGCTCGACGGAGACGCACTCCTCGATCGAGAAGGCCTGCATGACGCTCGGACTTGGTCGCGACGCCCTCGTCCGGGTCGCCACGCGAGACGACTACTCGCTGGATCCCGCCGCGCTCCAGGCGGCGATCGCCGCCGACGAGGAGGCCGGGCGGCTCCCGATCGCCGTCGTGGCGACCATCGGGACGACATCGTCGACCGCGATCGATCCGGTCGACCGGATCGCCGACATCGCCGTGGCGCGGCGCCTCTGGTTGCACGTGGACGCCGCGTACGGCGGCGCTGCGGCGCTCATCCCGGGGATGCGCGATCGCTTCCGCGGGTGGGAGCGGGCAGATTCGATCGTGACGAACCCGCACAAGTGGTTCTTCACTCCGCTCGACGCGTCGCTCCTCCTGACGCGCCGGATGGAGGTCCTGCGCGACGCCTTCAGCCTCGTCCCGGAGTACCTGCGGACCCTCGACCGGAGCGCGCCGGTGCGCGACTACAACGAGTACACGCCGCAGCTCGGGCGGCGGTTCCGCGCCCTGAAGCTGTGGATCCTCATCCGGGCCTTCGGCATCGACGGCCTGGCGCGACGTGTCGAGGCGCACATCGAGCTCGCTCGTCAGCTCGCCGGGCGGATCGGCGTCGAGCCCGGGTTCGAGCTCCTTGCCCCGGTCCCGTTCTCGACCGTCTGCTTCCGCTTCGTGCCCCCGTGGGCCGGCGGGCCGGACGATCCCGGGCGTGAATCTCGTCTCGACGAGCTGAACGCAGCGCTCATCGACGCGGTGAACCGGAGCGGGGAGGTCTTTCTCTCCCACACGAGACTCGGCGGCCGTTTCACGATCCGCGTCGCGATCGGCAACATCCGGACGGACGAGCGGCACGTGGAGCGGGCCTGGGAGCTGATCCGCCTGGAGGCCGCTCGACTCGAGGCCGCTCGCCTCGAGTCGCGTTAGCCCGCCGGAGCGGCGTCAGGCCGCCGGAGCGGCGATCGGCGCGACCGGGGTGACGTAGTCGAACGAGAAGGTCGTCCTGCCCAGCTCGCCCGTTCGCGATCCGCCGACGAGCCGCCTGGTCGCCGGATCGAAGGTGAGCGAGGCATCGACATCCCCCTCGAGCGTTCCTCGCCCGGCGAAGCTCCAGTGCCACCGCCCATCTGCCGTCGCGGCCACCTTCTCCGTGACCGTCCCACCTGGCGGGAAGTCGGGGTTCCAAGCGTCGATCGGACCGCCGGTCGCCCGGAAGCCGGTGACGAGCGCGCCCGTGCCGCACAGCCACGTCCCGGCGACCGCCGCGAAATGGCCACCCGCACCCTGCCACGAGGCGCCTCCGACGCAGATGGAGACCGGATCGCCGGCGACGAGCGCCTCCGACGCCGACGGCAGGAAGCGCAGCACGACGGGCGATGCTCCCCGGGCGGTGACGATGAGATGGCCGCCGCTGCCGACGCCTGAGCGGACCGCGGCCCAGAAGGCGTTCGGCGTGGGCCTGGCCGCATTGGTCGCGGACGCCGAGGCGGATGGGCTGGCCGTCGCGGACGAGGATGGCGCGCTCGGGGACGCGGAGCTCGTTGCGGAGCCGGAGGGCGATCCGGGGGCGACAGACGGTGTCTCGACCGACGAGGAGCCGCAGCCGGCCAGGGCGATCGCGAGGCCGACGATGGCCGCCAACGACAGCCGGGCACGCGTTGGCCGTACGTGCGGCGGGCGCAGACAGCCTCCCATCCCTCGTCCCATCGCGCGAATGGTACCGTCCACCGTGGCATCATCAGTGAACGGTCCACGCCACGAGGAGGAGTCGCGCCAGTGCCGTCGATCAGCGAGCTGACCCGGATCGAGCCCGTCTATCTCGGCCGCCTCGAGAAGCAGGGCGTCTTCACGACCGGCATCCTGCTCGAGGTCTCCGAGACACCGACCCGCCGCCAGTACCTCGCCGACCACACCGGCGCGTCGATCAACGACGTCGCGAACTGGCGGGACGAGTCGCTGATGCTCAACCTGGTCGCCTTCGGACCGGTCGAGCACCGCATCTTCATCCAGGCCGGGATCGACGGGCTGCGCGACATCCTGGACCTGTCGCTCGCCGACTTCTCGGCGCGCATCGCCCGGGGCGCGCGGGACCTCGGCGTCGAACCGCCCGATCAGCTGACGATCGAGACGTGGTGGGGCCAGGCGCGGACACTCGAGGAGGAGTGACGACGGCGTCCGACACCACGCGCACGAGGACCGCGCGCATTGACCGCGAGACCGGCGCCAGGCGGCTGGGCGCCGCCGTCGGCGGGCTGGCCGTCGTTGCATCGACCGTCGTCGTCATCGTGGGGATCGCCATCCTGCCATTCTTCAACCCGTGGTGGCTCGGCCTGGAGCAGGACCGCGGCGGTGCCGCGGCACTGACCGGCTGGACACCGGACCAGGTCCGCAGTGCGACCGATGGGCTGTTGCACGACCTCGTCCTCGGGCCGCCCGACTTCGCCATGACGGTGGCGGGGCAACCGGTCTTCGACGCGCGCGAGCGGGCCCACATGCGCGACGTCCGCGGCGTCTTCGCCGGGTTCGGGCTGGCCGCGGTCGCGGGCCTCGCGACCCTGCTCCTCCTCTGGCGGGTCGCCGGCCGCCGCAGGTGGTTCTGGCGCTCCCTCTCGACCGGAGGAGCGCTCGCCGCCGCGGCCGTCATCGTCCTCGGTGCGTTCTTCGCCGTGGCGTTCGACACCGCGTTCGACCTCTTCCACCGGCTGTTCTTCCCCGCCGGCTCGTACGACTTCGACGTCGGCAGCGAGCGCCTCGTGCAGCTGCTGCCCGAGCGGCTCTGGTACGAGACGACGCTGGCGTTCGGGGCGGTCGTCTTCGCGCTCGGCCTCCTCGCGGCCGCTCTCGCGCGGAGGCGTGCGGCGGCAGCCGGAGATCGCCGATGAGCGGGCAGCTCATGCTCCTCGGCGAGGCGCGCGAGCGGGTGCTCGCGGCGATCGCCGGTCCACTGTCACCGGAGCGTGTCGCCACGGCCGATGCCCTGGGTCGGGTCGCCGCCGAGGACGTCGTCGCACAGGTGGCGCTGCCACCGTTCGACAACTCCGCCATGGACGGCTATGCGATCCGCGCCGCCGACGTGGCCGGTGCGTCGGAGGAGGCTCCCGTCTCGCTCCGCGTCGTCGGCGAGTCGAAGGCGGGCGACCGCGGGTCCTCCGATGTCACGGCCGGCGCCGCGGTCCGGATCGCGACGGGCGCGCCGCTCCCGCCGGGTGCAGATGCCGTCGTACCGGTGGAGCAGACGACCCCCGTCGACGCCGACGGACGAGCCGGATCGCGGGGGCGGGACGCGACGGGTCCGCTCCCGGCGGCATGTCTCGTCCACGTCTCGGTTCCCGTGGGCGCTTCGATCCGTCGCAAGGCGGAAGACGTGGGGGTCGGATCTCTCGTGGTCGCCGCCGGCCGGGCGATGACTCCGTCCGCGATCGCGCTGGCCGCGGGCTCGGGCAACGCCGAGGTGGTCGTGCACCGCCGCCCGCGCGTCGCGGTCCTCGCGACCGGCGACGAGATCGAGCCGCCGGGCGCGCCGCTCGGCCCCGGCTCGCTCCCGGATGCCAACGGCCCGGGCCTGCGGGCGCTCGTCGCAGACGCCGGCGCCGAGGCGGTCGACCTGGGCATCGCCCGCGACCGGCTGGAGGACGTCCGCGAGCGCCTGCTGAGCGGCATCGCCGGCGCCGACGCCATCGTCGTCAGCGGCGGTGTCTCGGTCGGCCCCTACGACGTGGTGAAGCTGGCCTTCGATGAGCTCGGACGCATCGACCTCTGGCGGGTCGCGGTGCAGCCAGGCAAGCCTTTCGCCTTCGGCTCGGCCGCCGCCTCCGACGGGCGCACGGTTCTCCTCTTCGGGCTCCCCGGCAACCCCGTGTCCTCGTTCGTCACGTTCGAGCTGTTCGTCCGCCCGGCGATCCGTCGCCTCGCCGGCCACGGCCGGCTCTGGCGGCCCGTCGATCGCGCGATCATGACCGAGGCAGTTCACAAGAGCGAGGGCCGGCGGGCCTTCATCCGGGTCGTCGCCGAGCGCGACGACGACGGTCGGCCGCGGCGAGACGACCAGGGCCGCGTCCGGGTCGGACGTGCAGGCGGGCAGGGGAGCCACGTGCTGAGCGGACTCGTCGCCGCCGAGGCGTTGGCGGTGATTCCCGAGGAGGGCGACAGGGCCGACGCCGGTGACGAGGTCGAGCTGTGGTGGCTGGCGGACAGCGGCGCCTGACATGCCCGCGATGAGCGCTCGGCGGGACAGCGTGTCCGGCGGGCGGGACAGCGAGGAGGATCCATGGACGACCAGCGACCCCGTGTCGAACGGCGGCGACTGACGCACGTCGACCGTGCGGGACGGCCGCGGATGGTCGACGTCTCGGCCAAGGGCGAGACCGCGAGACGCGCGGTCGCCGAGGCCGAGGTCGCCCTTTCCCCGCAGACGCTCAGCCTCGTCATCGACGGCGGAGGCCCGAAGGGTGACGTCCTGACCGTGGCCGAGCTGGCGGGCGTCATGGGCGGCAAGCGCACGAGCGAGCTCATCCCGCTCTGCCACCCGATCGGCCTGACCGACCTCGTCGTGTCCGTGACTCCCGATCGCGCCGCGAGCTCGCTCCGGATCCGGGCCGAGGCGGCGACCGTGAGCAAGACCGGCGTCGAGATGGAGGCGCTGACCGCTGTGTCGGTCGCCGCCCTGACGGTCTACGACATGGTCAAGGGCGTCGAGAAAGGTGTCGAGATCCGCTCGGTCCGGCTCGTCTCGAAGACGGGCGGCAAGAGCGGCGACTGGTTCCGCGACGCCTCCGGCGCCAGGGTCACTGGACCGCGGCGAAGCCGCCCCGGCGAGCGCGTGGCCGGTCGGATGCCGTCGCGCCACAAGAGCCAGCCGTGACCACTGCTCCCGCGGAATCTGTCCCGCTCCCGCGTCGAGCGCTGGTGATCACGGCCAGCGATCGCGGCGCCGCGGGAAGGCGCGAGGACACGTCGGGTGACGTCGTCCAGGCGCGCCTCGAGCAGCTCGGTCTCGTCGTCGAGCGTCTCATGCTGCCCGACGATCGGCCGGCCATCGAGCGGGCCCTCGTCGAGGGAGCGGCCGGCCACCACCTGGTCGTGACGACCGGCGGGACCGGGCTCTCGCCGCGCGACGTGACCCCGGACGCGACGCGCGCCGTCGTCGACTACGAGGTGCCGGGCATCGGCGAGGCGATGCGCGAGGAGGGCCGCCGGCACACGCCGATGGCAAGCCTCAGCCGCGCGATCGGCGGCGTCCGCGGCCGGTGCCTGATCGTGAACCTCCCCGGCAGTCCGCGAGGGGCTGCCGAGTCGCTCGACGCGATCGCCCCCATCGTGGGCCACGCGCTCGATACACTCGCAGGACCGTACGAGCACGACGCGCCGGCGCCTCCGTCCCCGGCCGCCCCGACCGTCGATCCCGCACGACCCGCAGGCCCAGATCAGCGAGGGAGAGGAGCCGGATGATCTTCCCGGCATTCGAGCACGTCCCGGCCTACCCGCTCGTCTTCCCCATCTTCTGGGGCGCGTTCGCGGTCTTCCTGCTGATCGTCCGCAGGCACATCCGGGTCTGGGAGGCCGCGCACCCCGACGGGCCGCGGGCCCTCGACCAATGGCCGCTGCGCGCATGGGGCGTGGCGCGCTACGCCATCGTGCAGACGCGGATGTTCCGGGACGCCCGCGCCGGGGTCATGCACTACCTGCTGTTCCTCGGCTCGACGCTGCTGCTCATCGGTAACTCGAACTTCGTCACCGGCGGCCTCTTCCAGGCCGTCGTGTCCTGGCCATTCGACGGGGCCCTGTGGGCCGTCGTGAACGCGATCATGAACACGGTCGCGGTCGGGGCGCTCCTCGCCGCCGCCTATGCGTACGAACGGCGTCTCATCTCCAAGCCGGCGCGGCTGCCGCTCACGCGGGCCGGGCTCATCACGCTCGACTTCATCGTGGCGGTCGTCACCACCGAGACGATCGCGCTCGTGTTCGAGGCCGCGCGATGGGGTGACGTCCCCGGCGCCTACGTGACCAACGCCCTCGC
>DASVZT010000162.1:0-2538 GCA_036391495.1 Candidatus Limnocylindrales bacterium | reverse complement strand
CCGGAATTCCAGAAGGACGGCGCGCCCATCGCGGGCGGCATGGAGATGAGCCCGATGGTCCCGGCCGACGTCCCCTCCTACTGGATGATCTACTTCGGCGTCGACGACGTCGGAGCTGCCTTCAAGCGGGCACTCGCAGCCGGCGCGCGCGAGATGGTGGGGCCGACGCCGTTCCCTGGCGGCCGCTTCGCGATCCTCTCCGACCCCCAGGGCGCCGTGTTCGCCCTCCACGAGCAGGGCCAGCGCCCGGGCTCTGCCGGCTGACCCCGGCCTGGCGTCGCCGCTGAAGTCGCCCTCGGCTGGGAGACCGGCCGAGGGCGACTTGTTTCGGCTTGGCCGATCGCCTCAGGCGGTCGGCTGGGCGACCGGCAGGATCCGCGCGGCGGGCCGCGGAGGAGCGACGCGAAGCTCGCCGGCGATCGAGCGGAAGCGCTCGACCGCGTCGGGCCGCAGAGCGTAGTGGACATTCGTGCCGCGGCGCTCCGACCGCACCCAGCCCGACTCGCGCAGCACCTTGAGATGGTGGCTGACCGTCGGCTGGGCGACTTCGCAGCAGGCCGTGAAGTCGCACGCGCAAACGGGAGCGGCGGCATCCGACAGCTGGCGGATGATCGCCAGGCGCGTCGGGTCGGCGGCGCCCTGCAGGAGGAGCGCGTCGGGGTCCGTCAGCCGCTTCATGACCAACAGCATATTGACAGGTCTCTATATCGTCAAGTATCAATACACGAGGCGTCCACGAGACCCGACCAGATGAAGGAGCTACCTCAACCATGATGTTCACGACACCCGACTACGTCGCCCTCGTCCAGCGAGAGCGCGAGGAGCGCATCAGGGAGAGCCGCCTGGCGCGCATCGCCGACTGCATCCGGGCCGCCTGCGACCCGTCGCTTGTCGATCGCCTTGCGCGCGCCCTCCGGCGAGCACCCGCCGCCTGCTGAAACAGCCGCCTGTCCATCACCCGGAGGAACACCCATGACGACCGAGATCGTGCGGGATACGGCCGCGATCCACGAAGACGTCCGTTCCCACTACGCCGCGGCGGCCACTCGCGCGAGCGAGGGAGCCTGCTGCTCCACCAGCGAGGAGATCGGCCCGCAGCTCTACTCGGCTCTCGAGCGCAGTGAGCTGCCGGAGGCAGCGGTCCTCGCCTCGCTCGGCTGCGGAAATCCCATCGCCGTGGCCGAGCTCCACGAGGGCGAGCGGGTCCTCGACCTCGGCTCGGGCGGCGGCATCGACGTCCTGCTGTCGGCAAAGCGCGTCGGTCCGAGCGGGCGAGCCATCGGCCTCGACATGACCGACGAGATGCTCGCCCTCGCTCAGCGCAACGCGGCCGAGGCGGGCGCGACGAACGTCGAGTTCCTCAAGGGCCACATCGAGGCGATCCCGCTGCCGGCCGATTCGGTCGATGTCGTCATCAGCAACTGCGTCATCAACCTGGCCGCCGACAAGCCGGCCGTCTTCCGCGAGATCGCGCGCGTCCTGCGGCCGGGCGGTCGCATGGGCGTGACCGACATCGTGGCGGACGACGCTCTCACGTCCGACGAACGCGCGACGCTCGGCTCCTTCGCGGGCTGCATCGCCGGGGCGCTGTCGTTCACGGAGTTCCGGAACGGCCTCGAGGCGGTCGGCCTGACGGACGTCTCGGTCACGCCGACACGCGAGGTGGTGCCGGGGATGGTCAGCGCGATCGTCAAGGCGACAAAGCCTGCCGATGCAAAGCCGCGGATCAACCTCGCCGACCTCAAGACCCTCCCGATGGCAAGCTCGGGCTGTTGCGGCACTGAAGGCTGCTGCTGACGCCGACTGCGCTCCCGGGCCTCAGGGTCTCCCAAGCCTCAGGCCGCGGCCGGCGCGACCCCCGGGAGATCCGCCCGCAACCGCAAGCGGCGGAGCAGCTGTGCGTTCGAGGCGACGACGATCGTCGAGACGCTCATGGCGATCGCCCCGACTGCCATCGGCAGCTCGATCCCCCACGGAGCGAGGATCCCGGCGGCGATCGGGATCGCCACGAGGTTGTAGCCGGTCGCCCAGGCGAGGTTCTGGATCATCTTCCGGTAGGTCGCGCGCGAGAGCTCGATCGCACTGACGACGTCGCGCGGGTCGCTTCGGACGAGGACGATGCCGGCCGACTCCACCGCGACGTCCGTCCCGGCGCCGATGGCGATCCCGACGTCCGCGGTGGCGAGGGCGGGGGCGTCGTTGACCCCATCGCCGACCATCGCGACACGCCGCCCGCCCTCCTGGAACCGACGGACGGCAGCCGCCTTGTCCGCGGGCAGCACCTGCGCGGCCACCTCATCGATGCCGAGCCGTCGGGCAACCGAGGCGGCGACGGCCTGGCTGTCGCCCGTGATCATCGCGACGCGCAGGCCCATCCGGTGCAGCCGGTCGACGGCCTCGGCCGACTCCGGGCGAACCTCGTCCTCGAGGGCCAGAGCGCCCACGACGCGGCCGTCGGCCACGACGTGGAGGACGGTCTTCCCCTCATCCGCCCATCGGCTCGCCGGCGACGCGATCTCGGGCGACGGCTCGAGCCCG
>DASVZT010000161.1:0-11024 GCA_036391495.1 Candidatus Limnocylindrales bacterium | reverse complement strand
TCCCGCGGCAGGCGAGCCTGGCCAGGAGGCGACTTGGGCCGCCGCGCGGCCTCGGTGGGATGCCCGAGGGCGATGATCGTCTCGATCCGTCGGGCGTCGGGCAGGCCGAGGATCTCGCGCGCGGCGCCCTGGACGTCCTCGCGGACGAACGTGATCCCGGCTCCGAGCCCGAGCATGCCCGCTGCCACCAGGATCCTCTCCGCGGCCCGTGCGTCGTCATATGAGTCGATCGCCCGCCGCCCCGGCTCGTTCGGCAGGACGATGACGATGGCCGCGGCAGCCGACTCGAGGGCCCGCGACTGCGGGAGGCCGGCGGCCGCGAGACGGCGGAGCGTCTCGAGCTCGCGAACGACGACGAAGCGCCACGGTTGGTTGTTCTGGCTGCTCCCCGACCAGCGCGCGACCTCGGTCAGCGCGTGGAGGTCCGCGCCGGAGACGGGCTCCGCGGTGAACTCGCGGACCTGGCGGGTCCGCAGAAGTGGGCGAACGATGTCGAGGCGATCCTGCTCAGTCATCCAGCCACCGTAGCGCGACCGCCCGAGACGCGCCCGACGCGCCGCTGCAGGACGCCTCTCCAGGTCAGACCGCGACATCCTCGCGTGCCGCGGCCTCATTGAGCCGCTCGAGGACCCGCGTCGCCCCGAGCTCCGTCGCGATCGCCCGCGCGTCATCGACCGCGGCGCGGACCGTGGCGTCGGTCACGGGCAGTGCCTCCGCCATCGCCAGCCCGGCGAGCGCGACGTCGAACCGGAGTCCGCGCTCTCGGTACGCGTCGATCGATGAACGGAAGAGCGTGAGCGCCTCCGCGGTCCGTCCGTCCGCAGCTGCCGCGCACGCCCGGAGAGCGGTGTGGTCGATGTCGACCGCCCCGCCCGGCCCCCCGGCGAGCCGTGCGAGACAGCGCTCGAACAGCGCCCGGTCACCTCGCCGCAGGGCGACACGCCCGCCGATGCCCGTCTCCCAGAACCATCCCCCGTAGGGGTGGTCGAGCAGGTCGGCAGCGTGGACCAGTGCCTCGTCATCCCGGCCGGTGGCGTAGCAGGCCGTCACGAGCCACGCGTCCATGTTCCCGATGTTCTGCGGCTCGTTCTGGGCGACCGCTTCCGCGCGGAACCGGCGGGCCGTGTCGAAGTCCGCCGCGTCGGTCCATGCGTCCAGGGATTGCACCGTCGCACCGATCCACGCCGCCTCGAAACGATCGGGGTCCAGCTCCAGCAGCTCGCGGGCCGCGGACCGCAACCACTCCCACTCGCCGACGCGCGCGGCGACCGTGGCGTTGCCCATCAGGTACCAGTCGAACGAGCGGATGCCGAGGTGGCGCGCCAGGTCGAGGCCTTCCTTGACGCGCGCGAGGGCCGAGCGGGGATCGCTGTCGGTCGTGAACGACGCGAGGTTGACCGAGGCGCGGAGGGCGGAGGTGTGCAGGCCACGCTCCCGGGCGTCGACGACCACGCCGTGAAGGATCGCGAGGCCCTCCCGCCGGCGACCGAGCCCGTACAGCGCGCTGCCTTTCGTGGTGAGGCCCATCGTGATGACCTCGTCGAGGCGGAGCGGCTCGGCGAGAGCGACTGCGCGATCCGCCCACTCGATCGCCTCGTCCCATCGGCCGTAGCGGAACGCCGTCCGCGCGACCGCTTCGTCGAATACCGCCAGGGCTTCGCCTGCGTCGGGTCGGCCGGCCAGGGCCGCGGCGGCATCGCGCCGAGCGTCGACGATGGCCGTCGCCTGGGAGAGCCGAGCGGTCGAGAGGTGCCCGAGGATCGCGCGCGCGCTGGCGCGCACGAGTCCGATGTCGTCCCCGAGCGACGCGTACGCCGCGATGGCGGACTCGAGGGTGGCCGCGGCCTCGTCGTGTCGGCTGGCGGCCGTCTCGAGCCAGCCGATCCGCTCGAGGAGGCCGGCGCGTGCCGAGTCGTCCGGCGTCACCTCCATCGCCGCGCGGATCGACGCCGCCGCCTGCCCGAGCGCGCCGAGCGCCTCGGCCCGGTCGGCCGCACCGAGCAGCGCGATCCGCGCCTGCGCCGCCACGGCCTCGCCCTCGGGACCGTCCGGCGCCGCCCGGTAGGCGGATACGTAGTGCGTCGCGAGGACGCCGGCAAGCTCCTCGTCCCCGATCGACTCGAAGTAGCGCGCCGCGGCAAGGTGGCGGCTCCGCCGGTCGCGCCGGGCGAGGGTGCCGTAGGCGACCTCGCGGAGGAGCGCCTGGACGAAGGAATGCTGACCGCGGGTCGGCGCCCGCGGATCCGTCTCGACCGTCAGGACCTCGCGGCGGACGAGGCTCGCCAGCCGAGGCCCGAGCGTGGCCTCGGTCTCGCCGGAGAGAGCGGCGAGGGCCGCCAGCGTGAAGGACTGACCGAGAACCGCGGCGTCCTGGAGGAGCGCGCGGTCGGGTGCGGGCAGGGCATCGAGACGCGCGGCGACGAGCGCGTGGAGCGTCGGGGGAACGTCGAGGTCGCGCAGGTCGCCGACGGGCACGAGGCGACCGTCCTGGCGCACGAGCCCGCCGTTCGCGACGAGCATGCGGACCGTCTCGACCGCGTACAGCGGGATCCCATCGGCGCGCTCGAGGATCCGTTCGACAGCCGATGCCGGCAGCCCGGGCGCGATGCCCTCGAGCAGCTCCCGCATGGCGAGGTCGGAGAGTGGCTCGAGGCGCATGGAGATCGCCCCGCGCCTGTCGGCACCCCATCCCGGCCGTCGTTCGAGGAGCTCCGGGCGCGCGAGCGTCAGGACGTAGATCGGGTGCGTGCGCGCCCAGTCGAGCAGGTGCTCGAGGAAGTCGAGGAGGCCGTCGTCGGCCCACTGGAGATCTTCGAAGACGAGCGCCACCGTCCGCTCGGCGGCGAGCCGCTCGAAGAACGTCCGCCAGGCGGCGAAGAGCTCCTCGCGGCCGCCGCTCGGCATCTCGCCCACGCCGAGGAGGACGAGCAGCCTCGGCCCGATCCACGCGCGCTCCTCGGGCGAGGCGACGTGGTCGGCCAGCATCGACTCGATCCCGCGGCGTGTCGCCTGCTCGTCGTCGCCCTCAGCCAGGCCGGCCCGCCGCCTGATCATCTCGCCGAGCGCCCAGAAGGTGACGCCTTCGCCGTACGAGGGCGATCGCCCGCGGTGCCACCAGACCGTCTCGACGACACCGTCGAGGTACTTCTCAAGCTCCCAGGCGAGGCGGCTCTTGCCGATGCCGCCCTGGCCGACGAGGGACACGAGACGAGCGCGGCGCTCGCGCCCGGTGGCGTGGAACTGCTCCTTGAGGAAGCGCAGCTCCTCCATGCGGCCGACGAACGGGGGCTCGAGTCCATCCGTGCGGCCCGCGCCGCCGCGTTCGCCCACGACGCGCACGGCACGCCAGGCCGCGACCGGGGCCACCTTGCCCTTCAGGACCTGGTCGCCGGCGGGCTCGAAGACGATCGCCGATTCGGCGGCGGCGCGCGTCGCCTCTCCGGCCAGGACCGTCCCCGGGGCGGCGACGGACTGGAGTCGGCTGGCGGTGTTGACGAGATCGCCCGCGACCATCCCCTGGTCGGTGGCTCCCAACGTGACCGCGGCCTCGCCGGACAGAACTCCTGCGCGGACCTGGAGCTCGAGGCCGGCCTCGCGTCCGAGGACCGGCACCGCGTCCACGAGCTCGAGCGCCGCCCGGACGCCGCGCTCGGCGTCGTCCTCGTGGGCGACGGGGGTGCCCCACACGGCCATCACTGCGTCGCCGATGAACTTCTCGACCGTTCCCCCGTAGCGGGCGATGATCTCGCGGCTCCGCTCGAAGTAGCGGCCGAGGAGCTCGCGGACCGCCTCCGGATCGCGGTCGGCCGACAGCGTCGTGAAGCCGACGAGGTCGGCGAAGAGGACCGTGACGAGGCGCCGCTCGGCCCCGGTCGGAGTCGTCGCCGGTGCGGCGGGGCCGTGGCCGGCGGTCGGCGGCGGGGTCGGCGGCGCGGTCGGCGGCGGGGTCGGTGGCGCGGTCCGTGGCGCGGTCGGTGACGCGAAGGCGGCGCGCTCGCGAACCTCCGCCACGGCGGCCGAGACGTCTGAGCCAGTCGGAGCCAGGCGATTCCCGCACGTGCCGCAGAACTTGGCGCCGGCCTCGTTGGCGGAACCGCAGACGGGGCAGCCGCTCGCGAGCGGCGAGCCGCACTCCAGGCAGAACCTGCGCTCGTCCGCGTTCGGCGTGCCGCACTGTCTGCAGATCACGATCACCCACTCCAACGGGACGGCCCCTGGGCGGGCCCGGGGCGACAGCGTAGCCGAGGGTCGCGCGCGGGGGAAGCGGACCATCCCGAGAACCTCCTCCCGGCCGCCGATGCCCCGGCTGACGGCGCCCCGGCTCATGGGCCGACCGCCCTCGGCCCGCGTCGTCCTTGCGTAATCTCGGCGAGCGGTGGTTCTATGCGACCACTTTCGCCGCCGTGCGCGGCCATCGAAGCCGCAGAGGGCTCGGGCTGACGAGATTCGTGCCGTTATGCCCGTCGGCGTCCGCGATTCGCATGGACCGACCCTTCACCCGAGGAGCCAGTCGCATAGTGGGGGCTGGCGCCGAGATTAGCGAAGTCGTGGCGGCACAAGTGCGCTTGACGGCGGCCGAGGAGCCCGCCGACGCACGCGACCCGCCACGCATAGACGAAGCTCGCCCCCGCAGGGACGGGCTTCGACAGCCTCGGCCGCCCATCAGGCGGTCTGCCTAGGACGTGACCGCGCGCGAAGCTCCCGTCGCTACCGCCCCCGAGACACCGGTCACGACCGGCGCAACGTACGGGATGCCGGCGACCCAATGCGCGATCTCCGCCCGCCTCGAGGCACCCAGCTTGGCGAGGATGTGCTCCACGTGGGCGCTCGCCGTCTTCGGCGCGATCCCGAGCGCACTCGCGATCTGGCCGTTCGTGCTCCCTCCCGCGATGAGGCGCGCCACCTCGAGCTCACGGGCGGTGAGCGGGTGCCACGGCTCCTCCTCGGCGACATGGCCGCGCGCGTGGCGACCGAGCGCGTCGGCACGGTCCACCATCGGCCGGCTGCCGATCCGAAGGGCGGTCGCACGAACGTCGCCGACAAGAGCGCTCGCCTCCCCGACACGGCCCGTGCGCACGAGGCACGTCGCGAGGTCGAGCCGCGCCCAGAGTGCCTCCCAGGTCCGGCCCTTGACCTCCCACCCGGAGATCGCGCGATCGAACGCGCCACGCGCGATGCCGACCGAGCCGTCGGCCAGTGCCACCAACCCGCGTGCGTGCTCGACCGCGGGCGATGCCAGCCACTCGACCGGCGCCAGGAAGGCGGCCGAGCGCTCGACCCAGCGCGCGGCCTCGGCGGGCATCCCAGCCAGGAGGCGGGCGCGCGCGCCCGATACCACGATCGGCGCGAACTGGCCGCGTTCTCCGCTCCGTTCGGCGAGCTCGAGCGCCGCCGACGATCGTTCGACCGCTCGTCCATGCTCGCCGGCCAGGATGGCGACCTCGACGTCACCCCAGGCGGTCGCGAGCCAGAAGTCGGCCGCCCCGTACCCTTCCGCGAAGGCCCGGGCGACCTCGAGGTGGCGGCGCGCCTCGGCGAGCTCGCCGCGGCCGAGGGCGACGTAGGCGAGCGGCCATCGGGCCATCGCGGCGCCCCGCTCGCTTCCGTTCGCGAGCAGCGCTTGCGCGCCCTGTCCCACGGCCTCATCCCACCGGCCGTCACCCCACGCCACGAGGCCGCCGACCGCCGTCATGATGTGGGAGCAGTACGACTGCTCGATCGAATCGCTGTAGACGATCCCCTCGTCGATCCACGTGGCGGCCCGACGGTAGTCGAGGACACCGATCGCGGCCGTCGCCCCGAGGCGGAAGTTCGTGATGCTGGCCTCGTCGTAGCCGAGCGTTCGGGCGACCTCGGCCGCCTCGCCCATTCGCTCGAGGCCTTCGCGCACGCGCCCCTCCGCGATGGTGAGCTGTCCGTCGAGCGAATCGAGCGACACGATCAGCTCCCGGTCGGCCAGGGCCCGCGCCTCCTCGTATGCGCCCTCGAGAGCCTGCCTGGCGAGAGCCAGGTCGTTCGCCTCGTGGCCGGCGATCGTGCGCGACATCTGGACGATCGCCCGGATCTCGCGCACGCGGTCCGTGTCGGGAAGCCGGGAGAGCTCGGCGAGGGCAGCGGCGGCGATCTCGAACCGGCGCGCCAGTGGACCGGCGTTGCGGCGCTCGATCCCGAGCAGGTCGGCATACGTCGCCGCCGCCTCGATCGCGTCGCCACCGGCGAGAGCGAGCTCGCGGGCTGCCAAGGACCAGCGACGCCACGGCTCGATCTGCTCCCGGGCAGCCGCTTCGGCGATGCCCTCGCGGTAGATCGCGGCGGCTTCGCGGGGCGCGAGATCGGGCGGCAGGTTGTCGATGGCCCTCCGGTACAGGTCGAACGCCTCGCGGTGGGCGATGACCTTGGCGGCGGCTCGTGCCCCCGCGAGTGCCGAGCGGAAGGCATCCGTGCGCATCCCGGCCCGCTCGTAGTGGACCGAGGCGTGGACGTCCGACGCGCCCTCCAGCTGCATCCCGAACTCCGCGGCGCGCGCGTGGAGGCGCCGCAGCTCGGCCGGTGAGAGCGTCCGGTAGAGCGCGTCGCGCAGGAGCTGATGGCGGAAGTCGTACAGCCCTCTCAGGCCGGGCGGTTCGAGGATGTCGTGGTCGACGAGCTCGTGCAGCGGCGCGTCGAGCGATTCGATGGAGGCATCCATCATCCCGGCGAGCACGCCGGGGACGAAGCAGCGGCCGATGACGGACGCGGACCGCGCGACCTCCTGGGCCGCGGGCGAGAGCCGCCCGACGCGCTGCCGGATCGCGTCGCCGAGCGTCTCGGGAACGGCCGCGTCACGGATCGCCCCGCTGTCGGTCCGTTGATCCTCGTCGAGAGCGCCGAGGAGCTCCTCGACGTGGAGCGGGATGCCGTCGGTTCGCTCGTACACGGCATCGACCACGGCGGCCGGAGCGGGCAGGCCGGTTCCCAGGATGACCGTGGTCATCAGCGCGGTCTCGTCGGGCGTCAGCGGCGCCAGGCGAGCCTCTTCGGCGAGGCGCTGTGAGAGCAGCCGCGCTCGCCACGAACGGACGATCGACGCGGGCGTCAGCTCGTCGGTGCGGTAGGCACCGACGAGGAGGAGGGGGCGGTCGGGCGTCGCACGCGCGAGCTCCGTGAGGATCTCCAGGCTCACGTCGTCGGCCCATTGCAGGTCGTCGAAGGCGAGCATGAGGGGACGCGATGCCGCGTCGACGAGGAGATCGACGGCGGCCAGGACCAGGCCCCGGCGGCGAGGCTGGCTGGCCTCGAACGCCTCGGTCGCGAGGGTGAGCAGGGACCGGCCCAGGTCTCCGAACGCGGGCAGGCGGGCCATCGTGCGGGCGAGGTCGAGGAGCGCCGCGGCCGGGACGTCGCGATCCTGCGGCGAGACGAGCCCGGCGCTCGTCCGGAAGCCGGCGCTCGTCGCCTTTCGTTCGATCGCCGCGATGAGACGCGACTTGCCGATGCCGGCCTCGCCTGCGAGCAGGAGAACATGGCCGCGGCCGCGCGCCGTCTCGGCCACGCGGCGGTCGGCCTGGCCGAGCAGATCGTCACGGCCGACGAGGATCGGCGACAGGAGGGGGCCCAGTCGACTCACGCGCCGATGCTACCGCCGGCGTCCAGAGCGGCATCGGTCGGATGACCGATATCCGCGCCCGATGTTCGCCAGGCTCGCGGGGACCGTTCGGGCGGCCGACCGATGACGTCCGACACCGCCGGGCCGACGCTGCGATCGCGGCCGATCCCGACGCCTGCCGGGAGCCGCCGGTCCTGGAGGAGTCGCATGGGGACGTTCATGGATGTTCATTCGGGCTTCGTGGGGGTGACGGCGAGTCAGCTCCAGGAAGCCCACGAGCGTGACCTGGCGATCGAGAAGGACGAGGGCGTCCATTTCGAGCGGGCCTGGCTCGACCCGACGAGCGGCAAGGTCTTCTGCCTCGCGACCGGCCCGAGCCGCGAGGCGGTCATGCGGATCCACGAACGCGCAGGCCACCCGACGGCCGAGGTCTACGAGCTGACGGTAGAGGTGTAAGGCATGTCCAGGATTCGGAGCGCCATCGTCGCGACGGCGCTGATCTCACTCGTCCTCGGGACGTCCCCCGTGTCCGCGGCTGCGGCGTCTGCCTCCGGAGCGGCGGGCGGCCAGGCGACGGGCGGCCAGGCGGCGGGGGGCCAGGCGGCGGGGGGCCAGGCCGACTGGGCCGGCGTCCGGGCGGCGACCGCCGCCTTCCACGACCTCTCGATCGCACAGGCCGCGGGCTACGGCCTGTTCCCAGGCTGCTTCTCCGACCCGACCGGCGGCATGGGCATCCACTACGTGCAGTTCTCGAGCGTGGCGGACGGCGTGGTCGATCCGCTTCACCCGGAGGCTCTCGTCTACGAGCCGCTCGCCGGCGGCGGGCTCCGGCTCGTCGCGGTCGAGTACGTCGTCATCGCGGCGAGCTGGACGGGCGCGACGCCGCCGTCGGTCTTCGGGGTGCCCCTGACGTTCGTCGACTCGCCCAACGAGTTCGGGCTGCCGCCGTTCTACGAGCTCCACGCCTGGCTGTGGCAGCCGAACCCGCTCGGGATGTTCAACGAGTGGAACCCGATGGTGAGCTGCGCGGCGGCAGGGTAGGTCTGATCCCCGTCGGCCGACTGACGAGGGGCGTGCACTGCCCCTCGTCACGGCCGGCTCGGCCGGTTCGGGGACGGCTCGTCCGGTTCGGGCACGGCTCGTCCGGTTCGGGGACGGCTCGGCCGGTCGACCACCGCCTACCCGGGGCAATGTCGGCGCCAGTGGCAGTTCCCGGGCTAAGGAGCCGGCAAGCCGTGGCCGCAGAGGAATGTCCGGCCAGGTCGGTCCGGGCCAGGGGCCACACGAACGCGTTCCGAGCACGAGTCGAGCGGGCCACGAGCTCCCCGACGGGGCGGAGGCCACCGGTCAGGTCGCCCCGGCCCCCACAGAGCCGCTTGTCGGCTGGGCTTGTGCTCGACGTGTCGGTGGCGCCGACATCGGCCCGAGTAGGCGCCGGCAGGCGGGCGGCACGAGGCCCGCCAGGCGGCGGCGGGCACCCAGAGCCGCGGCGGGGCGACAGGCGGGCAGTCGGGCAGCGGGCAGCAGTAGGGCAGCGGGCAGCAGCCGGCCCGGCGCGCTGTGGGCGGGTACGCGCAGCACCCGGCCCGACCGGCCGACCGCCACCCGACCCGACCGACCCACCGCCACCCGCCCGCGGCCTCAGGGGACCGTTCCCACGACCCGTACCATGCTCTCCACGCAGCGGACGCCGACCGCCACAGCCGAGGAGAGCATGGTCCCGCAGGTCCGACCGGCGGCGACGTCGGCGCCACCCGCTTTCGAGCCCATCATCCGCGTCGAGGATCTCGTCAAGCGGTATCGCAAGGCGGACCGCAACGCCGTGGACGGCGTCTCGTTCGACGTCGGCAGCGGCGAGTTCTTCGCCCTGCTCGGGCCGAACGGCGCCGGCAAGACGACGACCCTGTCGGTCCTGACCACGACGCTCGCTCCGACGTCGGGCAGAGCGATCATCGACGGCCACGACGTGGTCGTGGACGCGGCGGCTGTTCGGCGCGAGGTCGGGATCATCTTCCAGCGACCCAGCGTGGACCGGAACCTGACCGGCGAGGAGAACGTCCGCTTTCACGTCATCCTCTACGGCCTCTACCGGTACGCACCCGCGTACCGCCTCATGGATCCGCGATACCGGGCTGATGTCGAAGAGGCATCGGAGCTGCTCGGCCTCGGGCGCGACATCTTCCGGCCGGTCCGGACGTACTCGGGCGGCATGCTGCGGAAGCTCGAGATCGTCCGTAGCCTCATCCACCGCCCGATCGTGCTGTTCCTCGACGAGCCGACGACCGGCCTCGACGCTCCGAGCCGCCGCGCCCTGTGGGACTACCTGGCGACCGTCCGGCGTACCCACGCCACGACGATCGTCCTGACGTCGCACTACCTGGAGGAGGCGGAACAGGCCGACCGCATCTGCGTGATCGACGCGGGCCGCATCGTGGCGGTCGGCACGCCAGCCTCGCTCAAGGCCGACCTCGCACGCGAGTGGCTCGTCGTCGATGCCGACGATCGGGCGGCGCTCCGCGCAGAGATCGCCCAGCTCGGGCTGCTACCCGATGGCGAGGGCCCGTTCCGGCTCGACGTCGATTCGCGCGCGGCCCACGGCGTCCTCCGATCGATCGAAACCCCGCTCACGGTCGTCCGGACGCATGCGCCGACCCTCGAGGACGCCTACCTCGAGATCGTCGGGCGCGCGGGGGCGACCGATGGCTGAGCGACCCGTCGCGATCGGGACCCGCGGGGCGGGCGGATCGGACGTGGAGGGCGCGACCGGGTCGCGCAGGGTGGGCGGCAGGAACGCGTCGGGCGGCGTCGGCACGCTGTCGGCCGTCGCGGCGATCGCGCACCGCGATTTCGTCAAGCTGCTCCGTGATCGGCTGCGGCTCGTGTCCGAGCTCGCCTTCCCGGTCATCCTCATCGTCCTGCTCGGCCCGACCCTCCAGGCCGGCTTCGGTTCTCCGCACGGCGTCGACCTGGTCACGTTCGTCTTCACCGGCGTCCTCGCCCAGACGATCTGGCAATCGACGGCGCTGGGTCTCATCTCCCTCATCGCGGACCGGGAGGAGGACTTCAGCCAGGAGATGTTCGTCGCGCCGATCTCCCGCTACGCGATCGTGGCCGGGAAGATCATCGGCGAGTCGCTCGTCGCCCTTCCGACCGGGCTCGGCATCGTCATCGTCGGGGTCCTGATCGGAGTTCGGATGCCGCCCTCGACGTTCCTGGCGCTGCTCCCGGTCGTCGTCGCGGTCGCCCTGTACGGCGGCGCGTTCGGGCTGCTCATCCTGTCGAACATCTCGAGCCAGCGGGCCGCCAACCAGATCTTCCCGTTCGTGATGCTGCCGCAGTTCTTCCTGGCGGGTGTGTTCAACCCGATCCACGACCTGCCGCCCGCGCTCGCCCTCCTCTCGGCGGTGACGCCGATGCGCTACGCGGTCGAGCTGATGCG
>DASVZT010000160.1:0-20292 GCA_036391495.1 Candidatus Limnocylindrales bacterium | reverse complement strand
GGATGCGCGCGATCAGCTCGACGGCGCCCTCCGGGCGGGGCCGCGCGGGCGACGGCGGCAGGATCGTGGTCCCGATGCCGCCCTCGCCGTGCACCTGCGTCGCGCGGACCACGCGGCCGACGAGGGGCCCCGCCGCACCTTCGGCCACTGGCACCTCCGTGGCGCCGTAGGCATGGACGAGACGCAGCGCGTTCTCCGTGCAATGGCGGACGTCGGCGTTGCCGCCGACGGTCGTCACCGCCAGGAGGTCGATCTCCGGGCGGGCGATCGCCAGTCCGATGGCCAGCGCGTCGTCAAGCCCCGGATCGCTGTCGACGATGAGCGGCATCGGCCGGGCCGGCGTTCCGACCGGCGCCGAGCGCGGCCGGGCTGACACCGGGATGACGTGGGGCGCCGTGACGTACGGGACGCCGGGCAGATCCGCGCGGCCGGGGACGCTGGTGGCCAAGGCGCTAGGCCTGCTCGTACGGCTGGCCGGCCATCGCCGGGCCGCGCACACGGCCCACCACGCCCGCCACGACGACGATCGTCACGAGATACGGCACGCTCGTCAGGAGCTGCGGAGGAACGTCGACGCCGAGGATCGAGAGGAGCGCCTGGGTCGCGTCGGAGAAACCGAAGACGAGCGCCGCGCCGAACGCCCCGATCGGGTTCCAGCCGCCGAAGATCATCGCGGCCAGGCCGATGAAGCCCTTGCCGGCGCTCATGTTCATCTGGAAGCTGCCGGCGCTGGAGAGGCTCAGGTACGAGCCCGCGAAGCCGGCGAGGGCGCCGGCGATGATCATCGCCCGGTAGCGGATCTTGATGACGTCGATCCCGACGGTGCCGGCCGCCTGCGGGAACTCGCCCGCGGCTCGCAGCCGAAGCCCCCAGCGCGTGCGGAACAGCATGTACGTCAGCACGAACATCGTCACGATCGCGATGTAGACGTACGGCGTCTCCGCGAACAGGATCGGGCCGATGACGGGGACGTGGCTCAGGACCGGGATCTGGATGGCCTCGACCGTCGGGGGCGTGTTCAGGTCGGTGTTGAGCTGCAGGATCCGCAGGTAGATGAAGTTGGTCAGCCCGAGGGCCCCGAAGTTGACGACGGTCCCGGAGATGATCTGGTCGACCCGGTAGCGGATCGCCAGCCACGCCATCAGGAGGCCGACCCCCATCCCGACGATCGCGGCCACGATCGGGCCGACGATGACGATCCCCGTCACGCTCGCCGCGATCGAGGCCACGCAGGCGCCGAGCAGCAGCTTGCCCTCGACGGCGATGTCGAACATCCCGCTGCGCTCGCAGATCATCGCGGCGAAGGCGCCCATCGAGATCGGGAAGGCGTACTCGAGGCTCCCGGCGAACAGGTTCGTCAGCGTCGCCGGCTTGCCCGACAGGAGCGTCCCGATCGTCGCGGCGATCCACAGCGGCAGGACGAGGGCGAGCCAGAGCCGCCAGCGGACGCTGGCTCCCCGCCAGAGCTGGTAGAGGCCGAAGATGCCGGTCAGCACGCCCGTGACGATCCAGAGCGCTCCGACCGTGATCGGGATCGTCAGCGCCTGGCCGCCCTGCTGGTCGATCCAGAACGAGAAGGTCGCCTGCTCCTGCATCGTGGCGTTCGCGAAGCCGAACGCGGCGACGCCCAGGGCCGCGATGACGATCCCGCGGGCGCGGGCAAGCCGGAGCGCGCGGCGGCCCGCCGCGCTGGCGCCGGCGGCGATCGTGTCGGCAGGGGCAACGGCGGCCGTCATGCGGCGGCTCCTTCTTCGACCGGGGCCCCGCCTTCGGGAGCCGGCTGGCGCAACCGGTAGATCGTCCGGACGAGGCCGGGCGCCGCGACGAACATGATGACGAGCGCCTGGAGGAAGACGAGCAGGTCGAGCGGGATCGACGTCTCGACCTGCATCAGCCCGCCGCCGTTGCGCAGCGCGCCGAACAGGAGAGCCGCGGCGACGACGCCGGCCGGGCGAAGGCCGCCGAGCAGGCCCAGGGCGATGGCGTTCCAGCCGAACCCGGCGTTGACGTCGTTGGACATCTGGCCGACCGTCCCCAGCACCTGGAACGCGCCGCCGAGGCCGGCGAGGAAGCCGGACACGACCATCGCCAGGATGATCGACCCGCCGGCGCTCATGCCCGCGTAGCGCGCCGCGGTCAGGTTCAGGCCCGCCGAGCGGAGCTCGAAGCCCCTCGTGGTCCGGAAGAGGAGCCAGGACACGACGACGGCCGCGAGGAGCGCGACGACGAAGCCCCAGTGGAGCCGGAGCCCGGGCAGCGGCAGCATCATCGGGACCTGGACGAAGTCCTTGATGACCTTCGAGATCGGCTGCGTGCTGTTCGACTGGCGCAGGAACTCGAGGCGCAGGCTGAAGAGGACGACCTGGCTCGCGACGTAGTTGAGCATGATCGTCGTGATGACCTCGTGGGCGCCGGTCCGCGCCTTGAGGAAGCCCGGGATGAAGCCCCAGACACCGCCGGCGAGCATGCCGGCCACGAGGGCGACGAGCAGGATGATCGGCATCGGCGCGCCCTTCAGGGCGATGGCCGCGATCGTCGCGAAGAGCGCACCGAGGATGAACTGGCCGTCCATCCCGATGTTGAAGACGCCCGAGCGGAATGAGACGGCGACGGCGAGCCCGGTGAAGATCAGCGGCGTCGCCGCGATGAGCGTCTCGGTGAGCGGCCGGATGGCGGTCGCCCACTGCTTGTCCGTCCCGCCGTTGAGCGCGATGGCGAACTTCGCCGGGTCGCCGAAGGCGCCGATGATCAGCGCCATGTAGGCATGGCCGACCGCTCCGAGCGAACCCGCGATGGCGCCGACCGGGTCGCTCGCCAGGCTCTTCATGTGGTCGATGTCGGTCAGGACGAGGAAGATCGAGCCGACGACGAAGGCAGCGACGATCGCCAGGGTCGGGATGACGATGGGTCGGAGGCGGGTCCGCAGGGCGTTCACTGCACGCCGCCCATCAACATGCCGACAGCCTCCTTGGTCGCCCGTTCGGAGGGGAGGATCCCGACGACGCGGCCGGCGTACATGACCGCGACACGATCGCCGAGTGCGAGCACCTCGTCGAGCTCCGTGCTGATGATGAGGATCGCCGCGCCCGCGTCGCGCTGCTCGATGATCCGCCTGTGGATGTACTCGATCGAGCCGACGTCGAGGCCGCGCGTCGGCTGGGCGGCGACGACGAGGCGCACCGGGCGCGAGAACTCGCGGGCGACGATGACCTTCTGCTGGTTGCCGCCCGACAGATGCCCGACGAAGGTCCCGATCGACGGCGTCCGGATGTCGAAGTCGCGCACCCCGGCGGCGGCAGCGCGCGCGATCGCCGATCGGTCGAGCTGCCCGCGATCGCTGTAGGGCTTGCGGTGGTATGAGTCGAGGACGTAGTTCTCGGCCACCGTCATCTGCCTGATGAGCCCGTCGCGCATCCGGTCCTCGGGGATGTGGGCGACTCCGAGATCGGAGATGTGGCGTGGCGACGCGCGCTCGATCGACTGCCCGGCGATGCGCATCGCTCCCGAGTCGGGATGGCGCAGCCCGACGATGGCCTCGACGAGCTCGGTCTGGCCGTTGCCCTGGACGCCGGCCACCGCGACGATCTCGCCGGCGCGGACGTCGAGCGTCACGCCGCGGACCGCCATCTCGAGACGGTCGTCGCGGACGTAGACGTCGTCGAGCTCGAGGACGACCTCCTTCGGATGCGCCGGGCCACGGTGGACGGTCAGCTCGACGTCGCGGCCGACCATCAGGTTCGCCAGCTCCTCGCGGCTCGTCTCGTGCGGCAGGACCGTGCCGGCGACGCGTCCGCGCCGCAGGACCGTGATCGTGTCGGCGACCTCGAGAACCTCGTTGAGCTTGTGGGTGATGAAGATGACGGTCGTGCCGCCCTCGGCGAGACCGCGGATGATCCCGAAGAGCTCCTCGGTCTCCGACGGCGTCAGGACGGCGGACGGCTCGTCGAGCACGAGGATGTCGCTGCGACGGTAGAGGGCCTTGAGGATCTCCACCCGTTGACGGACGCCGACCGGCAGGTCCTCGATGCGCGCGTCGGGGTCGACGTCGAGACCGTACTGCCTGGAGAGCTCGAGGACGCGGGCCCGGGCGCTGGCGCGGTCGAAGGTACCGGCAAAGCCGGTCACCGGCTCCGCCCCGAGGGCGACCGAGTCGACCACGTCGAAGACCGGCACGAGCATGAAATGCTGGTGGACCATGCCGATCCCGGCGCGGATCGCCGCCGCGGGATCGTCGAACGTCCGGGGCTGTCCGTCGATGAGGATCTCCCCGGAATCCGGTCGGTACAGGCCCGACAGGATGTTCATGAGCGTCGTCTTGCCGGCGCCGTTCTCGCCCAGCAACCCGAGCACCTTGCCCCGGTCCGCCTGGATCGAGATCCGGTCGTTCGCGAGGACGCCCGGAAACTGTTTGGTGATGTCGCGCAGCTCGAGACGCATCGCTCGTTCGGGCCTCGGATACGAGACGCCCGCCCTCACCCGCGCCCCGTCGTCGGAGCGGCGGGGAGAGGTGAGGACGGGCGTCGAATGGCCGCTGGGACCGACTACTTGAGGTAGTCGGAGACCTTGACCTCGCCGGAGATGAGCTTCTGCTTGAGAGCGTCGATCCCGGCCTTGAGGTCGGACGAGATCTGGCTGTCGAAGTCGTGGAACGGCGAGAGCGCGACGCCGCCGTTGGCGAGCGTGCCCTCGTAGTTCGATCCACCGCTCTGGCCGCCGGCGTTCGCCTTGAAGGTGTCGAGGACGGCCGCGTCGATGACCTTCTGGGCCGACGTCAGGATCGCCTTCGAGTACTCGGCGAGGGTGATCGCCTGGTCGTTGTCGACGCCGATCGCCCACAGGCCCTTCGAGAGCATGTACTTGATCGAGCCGTTGCCGGTGCTGCCGGCGACCGGACCGACGATGTCGGCGCCCTGGTCGACGAACGTCTTGGCGAGCTGCTCGCCCTTGGCCGCGTCACCCCAGGGGTTGTCGCCGCCGACGAACGTGCCGGTCTGCTTCGCGGCGTCCCAGCCGAGGAGCTTGACCGACGCGCCCTTCTCCTGGTCGTAGTACTTGATCCCGGCGTAGTAGCCGTCCATGAAGCGCGTGACGCCCGGGAACTGCTGTCCGCCGAACGTCCCCATGATGTGGGTCTTGCTGAAGCCCGCGGCGAGGTAGCCGGCGAGCATCGCGGCCTGGTCGATCTGGAAGTCGAGCCCGGTGAAGTTCGCCGGGACCGGCCCGTTGGCCGTGGTGTCCCAGGTCGCGTCGACCTGGCCGAAGTCGATCGACGAGTTCGCCTTGGTGGCGTCGACGGTCGCCTGGCCCTGGTTGAACCCGACCGTGATGATCGAGTTGCAGCCCTGGTCGATGAGCCGCTGGATGTTCGCGGCGTAGTCCGACGCGCTCTTCGCCTCGCTGTAGGCCGTCTGGAAGCCCAGGTCCTTGGCCGCGTTGAGGCCCTTGAGCGCCAGGTCGTTGAAGCCCTTGTCACCGAGGCCGCCGGTGTCGAATGCGACGCACGCCTTCCACTTGCTGTAGTCGACGCTCGCGCCGGCCGATTCGGATGCCGACGGCGCCGCGGACTCGGACGCCGCTGCGCTCGACTCGGCCGCGCTGGGGGCGGCGGACTCGGAGGCCGGGGCCTGCGTCGCCGCGCTCGAGCAGGCGGCGAACAGGATCGTGGCCGTCGTCGCGAGGACGACGAGCCTGCGCTGGATCTGCAAGCGATACCTCCTCTGACCCGGGCGGCAGCCGACCCGCGTCTACCTCGACTCGCCGATGGCGCCCCCACGCGGGTGGCGTCCGGACACGGACGGGTCCACGGTGTGGGATGGGTCGCACACTCCGGCGTGACTGCGATGCGGAGTATGCACGCCACGGAAGTCAGCGTGCAATCATGGGTCGATGGCAGGCGACAAGGGGGAACGAGGCGCCGAGCGAGACGCCGTGCGCGATCTCGTGGATCTCCACGAGGGACGACGACCGGTGCCGCTCCTCGACGACGCGGCCATCGTCACGACTCTTCGGGCCGCCCGCCGCATCGCCGTCGTGGGTGCGTCGCCGGACCCGACGCGGCCATCGAACGAGATCATGGCGTACCTGCTCCGCGTCGGGTACGACGTCGTCCCTGTGACCCCGACGGCCGCGTCCGTGCTCGGACGGACGGCCTACCCGACGCTCGCCGAGGCGGTCGCGGCCAGCGGTCCGGTCGACGTCGTGGACGTTTTCCGCCGCGCCGAGTTCTGCCCGGCACACGCCCGCGAGGCGGTCGAGGTCGGCGCCGCGTGCCTGTGGCTGCAGCTCGGGATCGCGAGCTGGGAGGCCGCCCGGACAGCGCACGATGCCGGGCTCGGCGTCGTGATGGACCGCTGCATCATGGTCGAGCACGCGCGCCTCGTGCGCTGAGAAGTCGCCCGGTCGCCCGCGTCGCCCGGTCACCCGCGTCAGCGGACCAGGAACCCCGCGAGGACGACGAGGAACCCGACGATCGCGACGGACACGCCGAGGCGGGCCTGGCGCCGCAGGACATCCATCGCCACGGACGCGCCGCTGCGCGAGCGCTCCCGCGCGCCGCCGCGCCAGGCCTCGTAGCGGGCGACGTTCTCGTCCTGGGCCTTGAGGCGTTGATACCGCATCCAGGGACCGCGTGCCCGGTTGTAGCCCGTCGCGATGAGAGCGATCCCCACGCCGATGAGCGCGAGCCCGAGGACGCTCACGTCCCGCTCTCGCCGGCATCGAGTCGCGCCCGGAGCGCGCCCTGGACCACCGCCGGGTTCGCCTGGCTCCGCGTCGCCTTCATCACCTGCCCGACGAGGAAGCCGACGGCCCGGGGTCTCCCCGCCCGGTAATCGGCGACGGCTGCCGGGTTGGCCGCGATCACGTCGTCGACCAGCGCGGCGAGGGCGCCGACGTCGGAGATCTGGCGGAAGCCGCGCTCCTCGACGATGGCGCCGATGCCGTCGCCCTCCGCGAGGTGGGCGGCGAGCACCTCTTTGGCGTTGGCACGGGAGATCTCGCCGGCCACGACTCGTCGCACGAGGTCGGCCAGCTGTTCGGCGTCCGCGCGGCCGACGAGGCCCCCGGGACCCCGGTCCGCCGTCTCCTTCGCCGCTCTCCCGTAATCGCCGATGACGAGGTTCGCGATCTCCTTCGTCGGCAATGACGGGTCGGCAGCCCTGATGGCCTCGAAGGCGATGCCCATGGCGGTGTCGTTGAGGAGGACTCCGGCGTCGTAGGCGGACAGGCCGAGTCCGTCGACGTAGCGCGTGCGACGGGCGCCCGGCAGCTCGGGCAGGGCGGCGCGGATCGCGCCGAGCCAGGCCTCGTCCAGGCGCAGCGGCGGCAGGTCCGGCTCCGGGAAGTAGCGGTAGTCCTGCGAGTCCTCCTTGGACCGCATGACGTACGTCGCTCCGCGGTCCTCGTCCCAGCCGCGCGTCTCCTGGCGCAGCGTCTCGCCGGCGTCGAGGGCCGTCGCCTGGCGCCGGATCTCGAATGCGACCGCCCGCTCGACCGAGCGGAAGGAGTTCATGTTCTTGACCTCGACCCGCGTCCCGAGGACGTCGCTGCCGCGCGGGCGGATCGAGACGTTGGCCTCGACCCGCATCTGGCCGCGCTCCATGTCGGCATCGGACGAGCCGACCGCGCGCAGCACGAGCTGCAGCTCCTCCGCGTATCGCCGGGCGCCCTCGGCCGAGCGGATGTCCGGCTCGGTCACGATCTCCATGAGCGGCGCGCCAGAGCGGTTGAAGTCGACGAGGCTGACGCGCGACCCGTCGGGCGCCGTGGCGTGGATGAGCTTGGCCGTGTCTTCCTCGAGGTGGGCACGCCGGATCCGGACCGTGAAGGGCCCCTCCGAGGTGTCGAACGTCAGCCGCCCGTCCGCCGCGAGCGGGAGATCGTACTGGCTGATCTGGTAGCCCTTCGGGAGGTCGGGATAGAAGTAGTTCTTTCGATCCCAGCGGGTCGTCGAGGGATTCACCGCGGCGAGGGCGGCGCCCGTGGCGAGGACGAGCTCGACCGCCCGGCGGTTGATGACCGGCAGCGCCCCGGGCAGCCCGAGGCAGACGGGGCAGGTGTAGGTGTTCGGGGCGGCGCCGTCGTATGCCGTCGAGCAGCTGCAGAACATCTTGCTCGCCGTCCGGAGCTGGCAGTGGACCTCGATCCCGACGACCGCCTCGTAGCGCTCGGGGGCGATCGCCTCGCCCCCGGCGGCCGCCGACCCCGCCACCGTCATCGGCGAAGCCGCTCCACGAAGCGGCCGATCCGGACGAGCGCCTCGCGCAGCTCCGGCTCCGACGTCGCGTAGCAGGCCCGCACGTGGCCCTCGCCGGACGGCCCGAACGCGTTCCCCGGCACGACCGCCACGTGCTCCTCCTCGATCAGGCGCTGAGCGAACGTGTCCGAGTCGAGCCCGGTCGAGGTGATCTGCGGGAACGTGTAGAAAGCACCGCGCGGCTCGAAGGTCCGGAGACCGATCGCGTTGAACCCGTCGACGAGGAGCCGGCGCCGCGCGTCGTAGGCGGACCGCATCCGCTCCACCTCGGCCTCGCCGTTCGTCAGCGCCTCGAGCGCCGCGTCCTGGGCGACAGTCGGGGCCGACATGATCGCGTACTGGTGGACCTTGACGATCCCTTCCAGGATGTGGCGCGGCGCGCAGAGATACCCGACGCGCCATCCCGTCATGGCGTACGCCTTGGAGAAGCCGCCCATCAGGATCGTCCGCTCGCGCATCCCGGGCAGAGCGCTCATCGCACGGTGGCGATACGTCCCGTATGCGAGGCGATCGTAGATCTCGTCCGAGTAGACGAGGAGATCGTGGCGGACGGCGATGCGGGCGATCTCGTCCTGGACCTCGTCCGGCAGGACGGCGCCGGTCGGATTGCACGGGTAACCGAGGAAGAGGGCCTTCGTACGGGGGCCGATCGCCGCCTCGACCGAGGCCGGATCGAGCGCGAAGTCGTCCTCGAGACGCGTGGAGACGTGGCGCACGGTCCCGCCGGCGAAGACGATGGCCGGCACGTACGAGACGTACGACGGCTCGTGGAGGACGACCTCGTCGCCGGGCTCGCAGGTCGCGCGGAGGGCAAGGTCGACCGCCTCGGACGCACCGATGGTCACGAGGATCTCGGTGGCCGGGTCGTAGCGCACGCCATAGAGGCGCTCGAGGTGCGCGGCCAGCGCCCGACGCAGCTCGATCGTCCCGTAGTTCGACGTGTAGTGCGTCCGGCCGCGGCGCAGGCTGTCGACGCCGGCGTCGACGATCGAGGACGGGGTGTCGAAGTCGGGCTCGCCGACCCCGAGGCTGATCACGTCGTCCATCGTCGCGAGGATGTCGAAGAACTTCCGGATCCCCGAGGGCGGGACGGCTCGCACACGGGCCGCGAGGGCGCGCTCGGCGAGGGGTGCGGTCCGCGCTGCGGGCGTCTCGTCGGCGTCGCCGCTGCGCGGGAGGAGAGCGGGCTCGAGCCCGCGGGTCTCGGTGCTCATCGCGATGTCCTCACTGCTGGGACGGAATCGGCTCGCATCGTCGCGGCCGGCGAGCTCACCCGGGTCGGGCCAGGATTCATCTGGTCACCCTAGACCGTCGCCGTCGCCGTGACCCGGTCGGCGGGCGTCGGCGTCGCGGGATCGGCGGCGAGGGCGAGCTCGGTCGGCTCCAGCGCTCGCCAGGGCGCGTCGGCTGTCAGGCCCTCGTAGGCTCGCGCGTAGGCGAAGAGATCGGCCTCGTGCCAGGCCTCCCCGATCAGCTGGAGTCCGACGGGCAGCCCCTCCGACAGCCCGCACGGCACTGACACGCCGGGCAGGCCGGCCATGTTGACGGGCAGCGTGCACGCGTCGGAGAGGTACATCGCGACCGGGTCCGCCATGCGGGCGCCGAAGCGGAAGGCGACGGTGGGGCTCGTCGGCGCGACGAGGGCGTCGAAGCCGGCCGCCCACAGGCGGTCGAAGTCCGCCTTGATGAGCGTTCGCACCTTCTGCGCCTTGAGGTAGTACGCGTCGTAATAGCCGGCCGAGAGCGCATACGTCCCGAGCATGACCCGCCGTTTCACCTCCGCCCCGAAGCCGGTCCCGCGCGTGACGAGGTAGTTGGCGAGGACGTCCCCGTCCCGCATCGCTGCGCCGTAGCGGATCCCGTCGTAGCGGGCCAGGTTCGCCGACGCCTCCGCCGGCGCGACGATGTAGTACGTCGCCAGGCCGTACTCGGTGTGCGGCAGCGAGACCTCCTCGACGATGGCGCCCGCCGCCTCGAGCGCCGCGACCGCGTCCCGGACGCGGGCCTCGACGCCGGGCTCCATGCCCGCCACGAAGTACTCCCGCGGCAGCCCGAAGCGCTTGCCGGCCAGGGCGGCGACCGCCTCGTCGTGGCTCTCCGGGAGGCGGACGAGCGCATCCGGGACCGGAACCGGCGCGGAGGTGGAGTCGCGCTCGTCGCGGCCGGCGACCGCGTGGAGGAGCGCCGCGGCGTCTCGGGCATCGCGCCCGAACGGCCCGACCTGGTCGAGCGAGCTGGCGAAGGCGACGATGCCGTAGCGGGAGACGCGGCCGTAGGTCGGCTTCATCCCGACGGTCCCCGTCAGCGCGGCGGGCTGGCGGATCGAGCCCCCCGTGTCGGTGCCGATCCCGCCGACGACGTGGTAGGCCGCGACGGCGGCCGCCGAGCCGCCCGACGAGCCGCCCGGCACCCGGTCGAGCGCCCACGGGTTGGCGGTCGGACCGAACGCGGAATGCTCGGTCGACGAGCCCATGGCGAACTCGTCCATGTTCGTCTTGCCGAGGACGACCGCGCCGGCGTCACGGAGGCGCTCGGTGATGTGCGCGTCGTACGGCGCGACGTAGCCCTCGAGGATCCGCGAGCCCGCCGTCGCCTGGCCGCCGCGCACCGAGACGAGGTCCTTCAGGGCGATCGGCAGACCGAGCAGCGGGTGCAACCGCTCGACCGCCGCGATCCCCTCGCCCCGCGCCGCCGCGAGCCGGGCATCAGCGTCGTCGGCCGCCCGGAGGGCGCCCGCTCGATCGATGACGAGCCAGGCGTGAAGGCCGCGGTCGTCGCGCTCGGCGGCGGCGAGGTGCGCCTCGACGATCTCGCGCGACGAGACTTCACCCGAGCGCAGGAGGGCGGCCATCGCGTGGCCGGTCAGGCGTGTCAGGTCGCCGTCGTCGTGGATGGGCATGGTCGCAGGCCTACTCGCCGCCGAGGATCGCCGGCACGACGATGAACTCGCCCTCGCGGGCGGGAGCGTTGGCGAGGACCGCCTCGACCGGGAGCGACGGACCGGCCACGTCGTCGCGCAGGATGTTTTCGAGCTCGATCGTCTGGGCCGTCGGCGGGATCGCCTCGGTGTCGAGGCGGGAGAGGATCGCGTACTGGTCGAGGATGTGGTTCAGCTGCCCCTCGAGGCGTCCGAGCTCCTCCTCGGTCAGCCCGAGGCGCGCGAGGTGAGCGACGTGGGCGACGTCCGCCCGGGACAGCGTGGCCATGGCAGGGATGATACCGGCGGACGGCCTCCGCGAGCGCTTCGGCCCCGGGATGCCCTTCGCGGTGGCGGGGCGACTGCGCGGGCGACGGGGGGCGACGGCGGGGCGACTGCGGGGGCGACGGCAGGGCGCTCAGCCGATCTCGTCGCCCGCCAGCAGGCGGCGGAAGGCCTCCTCGTCCAGGACTTGTACTCCGAGCTCCTGGGCCCGCGTCAGCTTCGAGCCGGCGCCCTCCCCGGCGATGACGTAGTCCGTCTTCTTCGAGACAGAGCCCGACGCCTTGCCGCCGGCGGCCCGGACCGCCTCCTCGGCACCCTGACGGTCGAACCCGGCGAGGGTCCCCGTCACCACGACCGTCTTGCCGGCGAGCGGTCCCGCGGACGCGGTCGCACCGCCCTCGGGAGCTGCCGGGACGGCACGCGGCCGCTCCGCCTCGACGCCTGCCTCGATCAGCTCGTCGAGCGTCCCGCCCGTCGCGTCGTCGGCGAACCAGCGCGAGATCGCCGCGGCGACGACCGGGCCGACGCCGGCGATCGCCCTGATCCGCTCCGGCTCCTCGATCGCGACCGCCCGGAGCCCCCGGGCGACCCGGGCCGTCCAGCCGTCCGCTCCGCCCATCGGCTCGTCGTCGGCTGGTGGCCATTCGTGCGCGGCCCAGCGCGCGAGATCGATGGCGGTCTGCTGTCCGACCTGGGGGATCCCGAGCGCGTTGAGGATCCGGGCCAGCGGACGGCGTCGCGAGCGCTGGATCGCGGCATGCAGGTTCTCGGCGCTCTTCCTGGCGAAGCGCTCCAGCGTCTCCAGCTGCTCGACGGTCAGGCGATAGAAGTCGCCCCGGCTCCGCACCAGCCCGCGGGCGAGGAGCTGTTCGAGGACGGACCAGCCCGCGCCCTCGATGTCCATGCCGCCTCGGCCCGCGAAGTGGGCGTACTCCTGTGCGACGCGCGCCGGGCAGCGCAGGTTCGGGCAGTAGTGGCGGACGGCTCCCTCGTCGCGCACCACGAGGGTGCCGCAGACGGGACAGGCCGCCGGCATCTCGAAGACACGCTCCTCGCCGGTCCGTTTCTCCACGAGCGGGCGGACGACCTCCGGGATGACGTCGCCTGCCTTCTGGAGGATGACGTGATCGCCGATGCGGAGGTCCTTCCGGCGAACCTCGTCGAGGTTGTGGAGTGTCGCCCGCGCCACGGTGGAGCCCGCGACCTTCGCCGGCGCCAGGTGTGCCACGGGCGTCAGCGTCCCCGTGCGCCCGACATAGGGGACGATGTCCTCGAGCACCGTCTCGACCTGCTCGGGCGGGAACTTGAAGGCGATCGCCCAGCGCGGAGCCCGGGCCACCATGCCGAGCCGGTCCTGGAGCTCGAAGCTGTCGACCTTGACCGCGACGCCGTCCGTCTCGTACGGGAGCGCGTGGCGTGCCTCGCGCCAGCGCTCGGTGAAGGCGATGACGCCGTCGATGTCGAGGCCCGAGCCGCGATCGGGATTGACGGGGAAGCCGAGGGTCGACAGGCGCTCGAGCGCCTCGGACTGGCTGGCTGCGCCGGTGCGCGATCCGCCACCCGTTCCCTCGATGAGCTGATAGGCCCAGAAGCTGAGGCGACGACTCGCCGTCACCGTCGGATCGAGCTGGCGGAGGGACCCCGCGCCGCTGTTGCGCGGGTTGGCGTAGAGCGGGAGCCCGGCCTCCTCGCGCTCCTCGTTGATCCGCCGGAACTCGGCCTTCGGCATGTAGACCTCGCCCCGCGCGTCGAGGTCGACCCGTTCCGGGAGCCGCCGCGGGATGGCGTCGATCGTGCGCAGGTTCGCCGTCACGTCCTCGCCCGTCGTGCCGTCACCGCGCGTGGCGCCCTGGACGAGGCGCCCGCGCTCGTAGCGGAGGGAGACGGCAAGGCCGTCGATCTTCAGCTCCGCGACATACGCCAGGCCGGGCGCCGGGGAGGGAGCGGGCGGGAGCCCGAGACCGCGCCGGACGCGCGCGTCGAACGCGCGGAGCTCGTCCTCGCCGAACGCATTGGCAAGCGAGAGCATCGGCCGATCGTGGCGCACCTCGCCGAAGGCGCCGGCGGGAGCGCCACCGACGCGCTGGGTCGGCGATGCCGGCGTGATCAGCGCCGGGAAGGCCGTCTCGATCGCGACGAGCTCGCGGAAGAGCGCGTCGTACTCGGCGTCGCTCAGCTCGGGCGCGTCCTCCTCGTAATAGAGGCGGTTGGCGCGCTCGACGGCGGCGCTGAGCTGGCCGTGCCGGGCCGCGGCGTCGTCGGGCGCCAGATCGGCCGCGGCCGCGACGAGGCCCGGCTCGACGGGCAGTCGCGGCTCGAGGTCGGAGGTCACGTCGATCGACCGGACCGGACCGGCGGGCCCTGGCCCGTCATGGCTCGACACGGACGGCGTGGTCCGGCCGCAGGTGGTCGACGGACGGGGCACCGAGAAGGGCCATCGTGATCTCGAGCTCCTCGCGGAGGATCGCGAGGACCCGCGCGACGCCGGCCTCGCCGGCCACCGCGAGGCCCCACAGGGCCGGACGGCCGATGAGGACGCCGTGGGCTCCGAGCGCCAGCGCCAGCGCGATCTCGCTCCCGCGGCGGATGCCGCCGTCGACCCAGGTCTCGATGCGGCCGCCCACCGCCGCCAGGACATCCGGCAGGGCGGCCGCGGGCGCGAGGAGCTCGTCGAGCTGACGCGCCCCATGGTTCGAGACGACGATCGCGTCGGCCCCGACGTCGAGTGCGCGCCGGGCGTCGCTCGCGCTCAGGATGCCCTTGAGGACGAGCGGCATCGACGACCAGGAGCGGATGTCGCCGAGGTCGTCCCATGTCAGGCCGACGTGCCGTTGCTGGCCGAGGGCCTGGTAGCCGTCCGCCGGCTCCGTGGCGGCCGGGTTCGATCCCGCGTCCGTGGAGTTCGTCTCCGGTCCTGCATCCGTGGTGTCCGGGTCGCCGCGCGCCTCGAGGGCCCGGCCTCCCGCCGGCCCGAAGTTGCCGAGCGGAACGTCGAGCGTCCACCCGTTGCGACGATCACGCTCGCGATAGCCGAGGACGGGCAGGTCGACCGTGAGGACGAGCGCCCGATAGCCGGCCGCGGCGGCGCGCTCGACGAGCCCGCGCGCGAAGACGCGGTCGCGCTGGACGTAGAGCTGGAAGAAGTTCGTGCCGCCGGGCGTCGCCGCGGCCACCTCCTCGATCGAGCGGCTCGACATCGTCGAGAGCGTGAACGGCACACCGGCAGCGGCAGCGGCCCGGGCCGAGGCGATCTCGCCGTCGGCATGTGCGAGTCCATGGGCGGCCATCGGCGCGATCGCCAGCGGGAGGGTCGACGGACACCCCACGAGCGACGACGCAGTCGACAGCTCGGAGACGTCCACGAGGACGCTGGGGCGGAGTCGCCAGCGCCGCCAGGCCAGCTCGGCCTCGCCCAGGGCCCGCTCGTCGCCGGCGCCACCGGCGACGTAGTCGAACGCGGCCGGGTGCATCCTCTCTCGCGCCATCCGCTCCAGGTCGGCCAGGCGAACGACCGACGACAGCCGCGGGTCCGACGGCGCCTCCGCGGCGAGGAACGGGTTGGCTGCCGAGACGGTCATGGCGGGGAGGCTACCCGACGAGCTCGAGCTTCGCGAGGCTCAGGAGCATCGTCTTGCGTCCGACGGACGGGTCCCGGAAGGCGACCGTGACCTCCTCGTCGTTGCGGGTCAGCTTGGACGTGACGACGATCCCGTCGCCGAAGCGGGCGTGACGGACACGGTCGCCGTCGCGGAGCTGCCGCTCGCCGGGGACGATCGGCCGCGGACGTGGCTGCGGGCGCGATGTCGCCTCGCCGGATCCCGCGCCGGGCCGGCCGATGCCTCCACCGAGCCGACCGAGAGACCCGGATGGAGCGCCGGCGCCGTATGCCTCGCGCTTCGCCGCGAGATCGCGGCTCGGCCGGAATGACTCGCCGGGAGCCGGTGCGCCGGGCCGGCCGCTCCCCTGCCGGTAGGCGCCGCCGCCGGCACGGATCGGCGTCCCGAAGCGCGTCGACCGGCGCGCGCCGAACACGAGGTCGAGGTCGAGCGGTCCCGCCTCGTCGTCGATCCCCTCGTCGCGGACCAGCTGGGGCCCGACCATGAGCTCCGGCGGGATCTCGAGGAGGAAGCGCGACGGGACCGACGCCTGGCCGGCACCCCACGTCGCGCGGCGCCAGGCGTGGGAGAGGAACAGCCGCTGCTTCGCGCGCGTGATGCCCACGTAGGCGAGGCGCCGTTCCTCCTCGAGCTGGCGCTCGTCGTCCAGCGCGCGGCTGTGCGGAAAGACGCCCTCCTCGAGGCCCGCGATGAAGACGACCGGGAACTCGAGGCCCTTCGCGGCGTGGAGGGTGATGAGCGTGACGGCGTCGGATTCGCCCTCGTATGCGTCCTGGTCGGCGACCAGGGCGGTCTCCTCGAGCAATCGGTCCAACGCGTCGTCGGGCGCCAGATCGTCGTAGCGCGTCGTCACCGACCGCAGCTCGAGCAGGTTCGCCCAGCGGTCCTCGCCCTCCTCGGACCCGTCGGCGAGCATCGCCCGGTAGCCCGACAGCTCGAGGACCGCGTCGAGCAGCTCCGGGAGGCTCAGGACGCCGATCCGCGCCCGGAGACGGCGGACGAGCGCCGCGAAGTCGGCGAGGGCGCCGCGTGCCCGCCCGGAGACGGTCGGGATCCGTCCCTCGGCCCCGGCCTGCAGAGCCTCCCAGAAGGTGGCCGGCTCGGGGCCGTCGCCCGCAGCGGCGACGAATGCGCGCAGTTCGGCGACTGTCTTCTCGCCGATCGCCCGGGCCGGGACGTTGACGATCCGCTCGAAGCTGACCGAATCGGTGTCGCTGCGCAGGATCCTCAGGTAGGCCAGGGCGTCCTTCACCTCTCGCCGCTGGTAGAAGCGCGTCCCGCCCACGAGCTGGTAACGGATGCCGTAGCGGAGGAACGCCTCCTCGATGGCGCGGCTCTGGGCATTCATCCGGTACATGACCGCGATGTCGCGGGGCCGCAGCGCGGTGTCGGACTCGTCAGCGCGGCGAGTGAGGATCGAACCGCGGCCGCCGGTCAGGCCCTCGACCTGCCGGGCGATCCATTCGGCCTCCTCCTCCTCGTTGTAGGCCTCGAAACGCTGGATCGGCCGCCCCGCGGCGTTCTCGGTCCAGAGCGTCTTGTCCTTGCGCTGCTGGTTGCGCGACACGACCGCGTGCGCCGCGTCGAGGATGAGCTGGGTGCTGCGGTAGTTCTGCTCGAGCTTGACCACGGTGGCGTCGGGATGGTCACGCTCGAAGTCGAGGATGTTGCGGAGGTCCGCCCCTCGCCAGCTGTAGATCGACTGGTCGTCGTCGCCGACGACGCACAGGTTTCCGTGGCGGGCCGCGAGGGCGTTGACCCACAGGTACTGGGCCCGGTTCGTGTCCTGGTACTCGTCGACGTGGAGATACCGCCAGCGTTCCTGGTACCGCTCGAGGACGGCCGGCGCCTCCTCGAAGAGACGGACGGCCTCGATGAGCAGGTCGTCGAAGTCCAGGGCGCCGGCTGCCCGGAGGCGCGCCTGGTACTGCCTGGCCAGGCGGGCCACGATCCGCTCGTGGTGGTTGACCGCGTGCTCGCCGAGGAACGCCGGGTCGAGGAGCTCGTTCTTCGAGCGGCTGATCGCGCCCAGCACGAGCGACGGACGGAACTCGCCCGTCAGCGGCAGGTCCTCGGCCTTGAGGATCTGCTTCATCAGCGCGGTCTGGTCGTCGGTGTCGTAGATGACGAAACGTCGGCCGATGCCGATCGCCTCGCCGTCGCGCCGGAGGACGCGGGCGCAGATCGAGTGGAAGGTGCCGGCCTGGACGTCTCTTCCGGCCTCCCCGACGAGCCCGATGATCCGCTCGCGCAGCTCTCCCGCGGCCCGGTTGGTGAAGGTGACGGCGAGGATGCGCCAGGGGGGAACGCCGTTGACGCCGATGAGATAGGCGACGCGATGGGCGAGAACGCGCGTCTTGCCGCTGCCGGCACCCGCGAGGATGAGAAGCGGACCCTCGGTCGTCGCGACGGCGCGCGCCTGCTCGGGATTGAGTCGTGACATGATCCGCTCGGCCAGGGCCGACCGCGCGGCCGCGATCTCGCTCGGGCCGGCGGTCGGGCCGGAGCCGGGCATGTCGGCGACGGGCGGCATGTCCCCGGCCATGTGCGCCGGTTCGACGGGCAGGCGCTCGTTGACGTCCCAGCGCTCGTCGGGGTCGGTGTCGGCCGTGGCGTCCGCGGGCGGGCCAAGGTTGCCGTCGGCCGTGGCGTCGGCGGGCGGGCCGAGCGGCGTCTTGCGGTCGAGCGCCGAGCGGCGATCGACTGCCGGGCCGGGGTCGGCCGTGGTGATGTCCTCGTCCGAGAGGTCGATGGGTTGCGGAGGAAGGTCCCCGGGGCGCGTTCGGGTCACCGACCGATTGTAGGGCGAGGAGCCTCCTCCGCCGCCGTCCCTCGCGGGGCCGCGTCACGGCTCGCGCCGCCCGCGGCCTCGCCAATCGCTGGGCATGTCGGCCCCAGTGGCACATCCGGCCATTAGCACCCCACAAGGGCGCGAACACCGACCTCGAGGCCCTCTGGGCAAGCGCGCGACGAGCGCGGCGAGCTCCCGGGGCGCTGCGATGCCCGTCACCGACGCCCCGGACGGATCGTTGTCGGCCGCGCCTGTGCTCGGGATGTCGGCGTCACCGACATGCGCGCCGATAGGAGCCGGGACGCCGCGCCGGACGCCGGAGCCCGAGGGCCGAGGCCATCCGCGGACTCCGCGCCCGCGCCTCCTACGGGCTGGACGGCGACGGCAGCAGGCCCGGCGGCAGCGAGAATGACGGCAGCCCCGGGACGCCCGATGCGCCCGGCTGGGCTGCCTGGACCTGGTCCGCGGGCGGCGCCGAGATGGACACCGGCGCATCCCAGCTCGAGAAGGCGACGTCCACGACGAGTCGGCCGCTCGGGCCGCCGTCGGCGGTGATGACGATGCGCACGGGTCGGAGGTCGTCGCGGCGCGCCCAGATCTCCACGGTCCCCTGCCCGGCCGCGGATGGAAGGCTCGACGGCAGCGCAAGGCCGCCAGGGCCGCCGCCGCCCGGCGCACCGCCCGGCAAACCGCCGAGCGCGCCGCCGAGCGCGCCGCCGACGGCCCCGCCGATCGCTCCAGCCACACCGGCATTCGGCACGTCGACCGTCACGACGTAGCAGGTCGCGTCGCCGCACGCCGCGTCCGGGTTCTTCGTCGGCGGTGTCGGCAGCTGCGCGAGCGCAGCGGTCAGCCCCGCGACCGTCGCCTTCGGGTCCGACAGGACGCCGAGCGGACTCTGCGCGGCGCTCGACTTCTGCCACGTCTGCCCGAGGAGACCGACGCGGAGGTAGGCGTCTTTGCCGATGACGATCGCGTCCGCGGCCGGTCCAAGACCTGGGAACGTCAATGCGCCGGTCGCGTTCCCCGCGGCCAGATCGACGTCTCCCTCCGCCTTCGTCCCCTTGAGGTCGAACGGGATCGGCGAGCCCGAGCCCGTCGGGTCGAGCGCCACCGAGCCCGACACGTCCGCGACGTAGTGGACGGAGGTCGCCGCCCGGGTCGCGGCGACGGCCTGGCGGAGGATCTCGGACGGATCGGCGATCTCGGACGGCCCGGGAGCGCCACAGGCCGCAAGAATGACCGCGCTGAGCGCGGCGAGCGCGGCCAGGGCGGCGAAAGCGACGGCGACGGGACCCGACCGGATCATGCGTTCAGGATAGGCTCGCCGTCCCGCCACGGTTTCGACAGGACACTCCCCCGCCCCGCCCCGCCGCGCGCGGGCCTGGAATCGAAGAGCCCGGCCCCTCGCGGGACCGGGCTCGTTCGGTTCGATTTCGAAGGACTAGAAGTCCATGTCCGGGCCGCCGTGGCCGTGCCCGGCGCCGACCGACTCCTTCTTCTCCGGGATGTCCGTGACGAGCGTCTCCGTCGTCAGGACCATCGCGGCGATCGAGGCGGCGTTCTGCAGAGCGGAGCGCGTCACCTTGGCGGCGTCGATGATCCCCTTGCCGAAGAGATCGCCGTACTCGCCCTTGAGCGCGTCGAAGCCCTCGCCCTTCTTCATGCCTCGGACGGTATCGACGACGACCTCGCCGCGAGCGCCGGCGTTGTCGGCGATCTGGCGGGCCGGGTACTCGAGCGCGCGGCGGACGATGTCGACGCCGACCTGCTCGTCGCCGTCGAACTTGAGGGAGTCGAGGGCCGGGATCGCCTGGAGGAGAGTCGTGCCGCCGCCGGCGACGACGCCCTCCTCGACGGCCGCGCGGGTCGTCGAGAGCGCGTCCTCGATGCGGTGCTTCTTCTCCTTGAGCTCGACCTCGGTCGCGGCGCCGACCTTGATGACGGCGACGCCGCCCGACAGCTTCGCGAGGCGCTCCTGGAGCTTCTCGCGATCGTAGTCGGAGGTCGTGTCCTCGATCTGGGCCTTGATCTGGGTCATGCGGGCCTTGATGGCGTCCGCCGAGCCCTCGCCGTCGACGAGCGTCGTGTCGTCCTTGGTCGAGACGACGCGGCGTGCCGCGCCGAGATCCTCGAACGAGACGGAGTCCAGCTTGCGGCCGATCTCCTCGCTGATGACCGTACCGCCGGTCAGGATCGCGATGTCGCGGAGCATCTCCTTGCGGCGATCGCCGAAGCCCGGCGCCTTGACGGCGAGGACCTGGAGACGGCCCTGGAGCTTGTTGACGACGAGCGTCGCGAGCGCCTCGCCGTCGACGTCCTCGGCGATGATGAGCATCGGCTTGCCCTGCTGGACCGCCTTCTCGAGAGCGGGCAGCATGTCCGGCACAGCCGAGATCTTCTTGTCGGTGATGAGGACGAGCGGGTT
>DASVZT010000159.1:0-9166 GCA_036391495.1 Candidatus Limnocylindrales bacterium | reverse complement strand
GCGACTTCAGCCATGCCGAGCGCCACGACGATGACGAATGCCCCGACCACGAGCCAGCCGAGCGTCATGACCGCCGGACCGCCCGTGTTCATCGCGAACAGGAACAGCGTCAGGCAGCCCGACAGGATCGAGATGATCGTGAACGAGACCGCGAAGTTCGAGAACGTCTTCATCCCGCGCCGCAGCTCCTGGGCGTAGCCCAGCTGGTGCAGGCGTTCGACGTCCGATGCCCGTGCTCCTCCCGGTGATGCGGATGCCATGCGCGTGGACCCTCCTCCGTGCGAATGACTACGCGTAGGATGCGGATGGCACATTAGGCCCGTCGCGTTGGTGCCCTGTCAACTGCGAATCTCGCAATCATTCACGAAAGAAGTAGTCTTTTTCGACGTCGGTTCCGGCCGGAGGAGGGTTCGGGGATGGGCGATCGGCTCGCGGGGAAGGTCTGCGTCGTCACCGGGGCGGGCTCGGGGATCGGGCGGGCGAGCGCCATCCGGTTCGCCGAGGAGGGCGCACGGGTCACCTGCGTCGACATCGACGGGGATGCCGTCGGTGCGGTCGCCCGGGAGATCGGGGACGCCGCCGTGGCGGTTCGGGCGGACGTCTCGGTCGCATCCGAGGTGAAGGCCTACACCGACGAGACCGTGGCGCGCTGGGGCCGCCTCGACTGCGCCTTCAACAACGCCGGCGTCAACATCCCCGGGATATTCCACGAGGTCCCGGACGAAGTCGTCGACCGGACCCTGAACGTCAACGTCAAGGGCTGCATCTACGGCTGCCGCTACGCGATCCCCCACATGCTCCGCCAGGGTGGTGGCTCGCTGATCAACACGACCTCGGTCAACGGGCTCGTCGCCGAGCCGTTCCTGGCGATCTACGCCACGTCGAAGGGCGCGATCGTCATGCTCTCGAAGGGGATCGCGCTCGACTACGCGAAGCAGGGCATCCGCTGCAACGCCCTCGCCCCCGGCTGGGTCGACACGCCGATCAACTATGCCCACGCCGAGATGCTCGGGGGGCTCGAACAGGTCTACGCGACGATCGACTCGTTCCAGCCGATCGGCCGGCCGGGCGAGCCACGCGAGATCGCCAACGTCGCGCTTTTCCTCGCGTCGGACGAGTCGTCGTTCGTCACGGGGAGCGTCATCGTCGCCGACGGGGCGATGACCGCGAAGTAGCCGGCGGCGGCGTTCCCGGCGGCGGCGTTCCCGGCGGCAGTGGCGTCCCGGGAGCAGACCGCCGCGGGGCCGGGCGCCGGTGTCGGTCGGAAGCCCGTTGCCGGCTGGACGCCGGTGTCTATCCTCACTCGATCCACGGACAGCGCTGGAGGAGATCTCTAATGGCGACTCAGGTGGTGCACGAGGGGTCGGCGGCGAATCCGGCGAAGAATCCGCGACTGCAACAGCTCGAGGCGCTCATCCGGAACGGCGAGATCGACACTCTCGTCGTGGCCTTCACGGACATGCAGGGCAGGCTGATGGGCAAGCGTGTCCAGGCCCAGGCCTTCCTCAAGGGCGTCATCGACCACGGCGCGCACTTCTGCACGTACCTGCTCGGCACGGACATGGAGATGAACACGCCGGACGGGTTCAAGCTGATGAACTGGGAGACCGGCTACGGCGACTGGATCGCCGACCCGGTCTGGAACACGATGCGGGTCCTGCCGTGGCTGGACAAGACGGCCCTCGTGCTGTCCGACACGATCGACGAGGAGACGCACCAGGAGATCCCGGTCTCCCCGCGCACGATCCTCAAGAAGCAGGTCGCGAAGGCGGCGTCGATGGGATTCACCATCAAGGCCGGCTCGGAGCTCGAGTACTTCGTCCTCAAGGACTCCTGGGACCAGCTCGCGTCCGAGGGCTGGCGCGTCCCGAAGGCGTTCGGCTACTACAACGAGGACTACCACCTCCTCCAGGCGACGAAGGCCGAGCCGCTGCATCGACTCCTGCGCAACCTCATGACCGAGGCGGACATCCCGATCGAGTTCAGCAAGGGCGAGGCCGCGAACGGCCAGCACGAGGTGAACATCCGGTACGACGAGGTCCTCGAGTCGGCCGACCGCACCGTCATCTTCAAGCACGGTGCGAAGGAGATCGCCTACCTCAACGGCTGGGGCATCACCTTCATGGCCAAGCCCGACCACCGCTGGACCGGCTCGTCGGGCCACCTGCACATGAGCGTCTGGAGCGGCGACGGGACGACGTCGCTCATGCACGATCCAGCCTCGACGGCGCCGTACGGGATGTCGAAGACGATGCGCCACTTCCTCGGCGGGATGATGGCGCTGTCGCGCGAGCTGGCGGTGTTCCTCGCCCCGAACGTCAACTCGTACAAGCGGTTCGCCGCGTTGTCGTGGGCGCCCGTGAACGTCGTGTGGGGTCGCGACAACCGGACGACAGGCTTCCGGGTCGTCGGCCACGGACAGGGGCTGCACGTCGAGAACCGCTTCCCGGGCGGTGACATGAACGCCTACCTGGTGTACGCGGCGGCCGTCGGCGCGGGTCTGTACGGCATCGAGCACGAGATCGAGCCGCTGCCCGAGTTCAAGGGCAACGGCTATCTCGCCACGGGCTGCGACCGGATGCCGCGGGCTCTCTGGGAGGCGATCATCGAGCTGGAGAAGAGCTCGGCCGCGGTCGAGATCTTCGGCCAGGACGTGATCGACCACTACCTGAACGCCGCCCGGTACGAGCAGATGACGTACGACGCGGTCGTCCACGACTGGGACCGCGAGCGCTACCTCGAGCGGGGGTAGGCTCGGGAGGTCGCGGCTGGGGGTCGGGGCTGGGGGTCGGGGCTGGGGTCGGCCGGCTGGATTCCGACGCCGTCGGCTGCATTCCGAACCCTTCGGCTGCATGCGCCCGGGATTCTCCTGGCAGGGCTGTTTCCGGCGTCAGGAGGGCGACAAGAGCGGGCGAGCTCGCCCGTGCGGGTCTCGTTCCCCTCGCTATCGTGCGTGATCACGCACGTCGGAGCCTTTCGCGAGATCGCGATCGACCGCCCGGGGCGCCCTATCGCTTCGCATGGCCCGAAACTAGCCCTGTGGAGGCAATCGGCCGGGACACGCTGCCGAGGCGCTCGGGCCCGGACGCTCGATCGGCCACCGGTGGGTTGGCCGCCTGGGACCCCGGCGGGTACACGGCATGGCGGTCTCGCGGCGGTCTTCACGGCGGTCCCGCCCTCCCCACACTTGTCTGGGGCGATGTCGGCCGCAGTGGCACTCCCGCGGTCAGCGCCCCGACAAGGCCGCCGCCGGGCGGATCCGCCGGAGGCGAGCCCAGCCGATCGTGCGCGGCCCGCGCTCAAGTGAGCGCGTACCCGCTCCGTGTCAGGCCCCGGACCAGCGCTCGACCAAGCGCACAAGCCCTATCTCCGACCCTTACGCAGAAGTTGCCGGTACCAGCGACATCATCCGCGGTAGGGGTCGCCAAGAGGGCGACGCGCCAAGGTCAAGCCGATCGGAGGCGAGCCGCAAGCTCCGCGTGGCCGCCTGACAGCGCGAGATCGGCCGCGTCGTGTCCATCGTCCGCCCGACCTGTGGCGTTGGCGCCGGCCGCCAGCAGGAGTTCGACCAGCTCGGCATCGCCGTTCCGTGCTGCGGACATCAGGGGCGTGAAGCCACCCCGCTGAGCGGCGTTGACGTCCGCGCCGGCCTCGACGAGCGCACGGCAGATTGCGACGTGCCGTCCGGCCGCTGCGCTGTGAAGGGGCCGCACGGTCATTTCGTTGTCGGACACCGCGTCGACGTCCGCGCCCGCGCCGATCAGCGCCCACGCCACGTCGGTCGAACCGAAGAAGGCGGCCAGATGCAGGGCCGTGAAGCCGTCGGACGACCACGAACGGGCGACCGAGGGATCCCGCGCGATCGCGGCCTCGACCAAGTCCGCTCGCCCCACGGCGGCTGCCTCGAACAGGTCGAGATCGTCGCCGCGCGCGTCCAGCAGCCGGTCCAGCGCGCCCATCGCGAACCGGTAACGCGCGACCATGACGGCCGTCAGGTCGTCGTCGTTGCGCGCCCAGGCGAGCTCGGGTCGATCGGCGAGCAGCTCGTCGATCGCGTGGGGATCGTTCGCCTCGACCGCGGCGAAGAGCTCGGCCTCGTCGGATCGATCGAGCGTCGTCTCCCCGTCCACCATCGGTCCTCCCGGCAACCCGTTCCGTGGCGTTCTCGCCGACGTCGCCGTCGAGCGGTGCAATCCACCGTCGCCCTCGCTATCGTCACCGCTACCACCACGAGGGGCACGTCCGCGAGGGAGTCCACGATGCGCCTGGAAGGCAAGGTCGCCATCATCACCGGCGGCGGGAGCGGCATGGGCCGCACGGCCGCGCTCATGTTCGCCGCCGAAGGGGCCAGGGTCGTCGTCGCCGAGTACGGCCAGCAGGCCGGCGAGGAGACGGTCCGCCTCGTCAAGGAGCGGGGCGGCGAAGCGTCGTTCGTGAAGACGGATGTCTCCAACGAGGCCGACGCGAAGGCCATGGTCGCCCATGCCGTGGCGACATACGGCCGACTCGACGTGCTCTACAACAACGCCGGGATCATGCCCGAGGACGACCACTCGGTCGTCGACACCTCGGTCGAGGCCTGGGATCGGGTCATGGCCGTCAACGTCCGCGGCGTCTTCCTCGGCTGCAAGTACGCCATCCCCCAGATGATCGAGCAGGGGTCGGGCTCGATCATCAACATCTCCAGCTTCGTCGCCCTGATGGGCTGCTCGAATCCACAGGACGCCTACACGGCCTCGAAGGGCGCGGTGCTCGCCCTCACGAAGTCACTCGCGGTCCAGTTCGCTCCGAAGGGCGTCCGGACGAACGCAATCTGCCCCGGGCCGGTCGAGACGCCGCTGCTCATGGACTGGCTCGTGAAGGACGAAGAGGCGAAGCGGATCCGGCTGGCCCGCAATCCGACCGGTCGTTTCGGCAAGGCCGAGGAGATCGTCTACATGGGGATCTACCTCGCGTCGGACGAGTCGCGCTGGACCAACGGGGCCGCCATGGTCCTCGACGGTGGCATCACGGTGAACTACTTCTAGGCCTGCCTCCCAGGGCCGGACGATTCGCCCGGCCGACGAGACGTTCGCCCGAACGACTGGAGACGACGATGGCCGACGACGCGATCGAGCGAACGACCGATCAGGAGCACGCGACCGACCGGACGACCGACCAGGCGCCCGACTGGACATCCGACCAGGCACCCGACGGGGCGGCCGAGCACGCGACCGGCGGGACGACCGACGACGAGCAAGCCCCCGACCAGGCGCTCGCCCGAGAGCTGCCGACCGAGCCCGGGCGCATCGCGATCGGCATCGACGTCGGGGGCAGCGGGATCAAGGCCGCGGCGGTCGACGTCAAGCTCGGCCGCCTCGTCTCCGATCGCATCCGCGTCCTGACGCCGGAGCCGTCGACCCCGGCTGCAGTCATCGACCAGATCGCCAAGCTCGTCCACCGCGTCGAACGGGCGATCGGCCGGACCGACGTTCCGATCGGAGTCGACTTCCCTGCCGTCATCCTCGACGGGAGGACGATGTCTGCCGCGAACGTCGATCCGGGCTGGGTCGGGTACCCGGCCGCCGAGCATCTCGAGCGGGCGCTGGGACGCAGGGTCGCGCTGATCAACGACGCCGACGCCGCGGGCATCGCCGAGATGCGCTTCGGCGCCGGCGCGAGGCACCAGGGCGTCGTGCTCATCCTGACCCTCGGGACGGGCGTCGGGTCGGCGCTCTTCGTCGACGGCGTCCTCGTCCCGAACACCGAGCTTGGGCACATGGAGATCCGCGGGCGAGATGCGGAACGGCGATCCGCGGCTGCCGCCCGGATCCGCCGCGGCCTGTCCTGGAAGGCCTGGACGAACGATCTCGACGAGCACCTCCAGGCGATCGACAGGATCCTCTGGCCGGACCTCGTGATCATCGGCGGCGGCGTCAGCAAGAACGCCGACAAGTTCATCCCGCGGCTCGAGGTCCGGCCGCCGGTCGTGCCGGCCGTCCTGCGAAACGAGGCGGGGATCGTCGGCGCGGCGATGTGGGCGATGGAGCACGCCGCGTCGGCGGCGATCCGTCCCGAGGACGCCGCGAGAGCCGAGGCGGAGGCCGCGACCGAAGCGGCGGGGACCGTGGAGCACGGCGCGTGACAGACCGCCGGGCCGCGGACGAGGTCCGCGTCGGCGCGTCACCCGGGCAGATCTGGGCCGTCCTGCACGATCCCGTCGCGCTGCGGCGCATCCTGCCGGGCTGCGAGAGTGCCGACGAGGTGGCCGCGGACCGCTACCGCCTCGTCCTCGCGACGCGGGTGGCGCTCTTCACGGTCCGTGCCGACGTCGATGCGGCATACCTCGACGCCGATCCGCCGCGGCATCTGCGACTGGAGCTGAACGGCCGGCCGCGCGGATTCGACGGCTCCTTTCATGCGTCCATCCCGTTCGATCTCAGCCCTGTCGAGGGCGGTCGGGCGACGCTCGTGCGCTACTCGCTGACGGTCGAGACGACGGGCGCGATGGGCATGCTCGGGCCCGGGGCGATCCACGGCGCGGTCGCGAGCCAGGTCGGGGGTCTCGTCCGCGACCTGGAGCGCGAAGCGGCCGGACGCGGGTAGACCGCCCGTCTTCCCCGTGTCGGCCCGCGTCGGCCCGCGTCGGCGGGGTGCCGTCCGGCACGAGCGGGGTCCACGTCGGCGCCCATATCATCGGAGCCCAGCGGACATCCGACCGACGGCGAACATCCAGGGGACGACATGACGACCGAGCAGGCGATCCAGGGCGTGCAGATGGTGATCGGTGGGCGCCAGGTGGACGCCACGGACGGCCGTACCTTCGACGTCGTCGAACCGCACCGCGGCGAGACGATCGCGCGGGTCGCACAGGGGACGCCGGCCGACGTCGACGCCGCCGTCGCGGCTGCCCAGGCGGCGTTCGATTCCGGCTGGGGGACCATGCCGGCGATCGAGCGCGCCAGGATGATGCTCAAGCTCGCGGCGGCGGTCCGTGAGCATCACGAGGAGCTCTCGCAGCTCGAGAGCCGCAACATCGGCAAGCCGATCTCGGGCGCACGGTGGGAGATCGGTCGAGTCTCGGACGTCCTCGAGTTCTACGCCGGGGCGGTCCAGAAGATCCACGGCGAGACGATCCCGACCACCCGACCCGGTTTCGACTTCACGCTCCGCGAGCCCGTCGGCGTCGTCGGCCTCATCGTCCCGTGGAACTTCCCGCTCTACCTCGCCTCGTGGAAGATGGGCCCCGCGCTCGCCGCGGGCAACACGATCATCGTCAAGCCGGCGAGCTGGTCGCCCCTCACCGCCGTCCGCTTCGCCGAGATCGCCCTCGAGGCCGGCATCCCGGCGGGGGTCGTCAACGTCGTCACGGGGCCGGGCGCCTCGGTCGGCGCCGCGCTCGCGGCTCACCCCGGCGTCGGCAAGATCGGCTTCACCGGCGAGACCGCGACCGGGCAGGAGATCATGCGGCTCGCGGCGACCAACGTGAAGAAGGTCAGTCTCGAGCTCGGCGGGAAGAGCCCCAACATCGTCTTCGCCGATGCCGACGTCGAGCGGTTCGGCGCCGAGAGCCCGTACTCGGTCTTCGACAACAGCGGCCAGGACTGCTGCGCCCGGAGCAGGATCATCGTCCACCGCTCGATCCACGACCGCGTCGTCGAGGCGTTCGTCGAGGGCACGAAGCGGATGAAGGTCGGCGACCCGAGCGATCCGTCGACCGAGGTCGGCCCCCTCGTCACGTTCAGTCACCGCAAGCGGGTCCAGGACTACATCGAGGCCGGGAAGGCCGACGGCGCTCAGCTCGTCTGCGGTGGCGGTGTGCCCGCGGACCCAGGGCTGGCGAACGGCGCCTACCTCATGCCGACCGTCTTCGACCACGCGACGACCGGCATGTCGATCGTCCGCGAGGAGATCTTCGGCCCGGTCGTCGCGGTCATCCCCTTCGACACGGAAGAAGAGGCCGTCGCCCTCGCGAACGCGACGCCGTACGGGCTGTCGGGATCCGTCTGGACGCGCGACATCGCCCGCGCGATCAAGGTCGCCAAGGCCGTCCAGACGGGCGTCATCTCGGTGAACTGCAACAACTCGGTCCACATCGAGGCGCCGTTCGGCGGCTACAAGATGTCGGGCCTCGGACGCGACCTCGGGCTCGACGCGATCCGCGAGTACACCGAGATCAAGAACGTCTACGTGGACCTGCGCGACGCGGAGTAGCGCCTCGAAGGAGGCTCAGTAGCGGCCGGAGTCCGGCTGCTCGGCCGGGACCTCGACGCCGGGATGGCGCCGGGCCACCCAGTCGCGGACCGCCCAGTACGTCGTCGTGAAGGCGATGCGCTCCCACGGGATGTCGGCGGGCCGGAAGGCGCGGACCTCCAGCGCCTCCGGGGTCACGGTCGGCGCGCCGCCCACGATCCTCGCCTCGTAGCAGAGCACGACGACGGCCGCCTCGAGCCGGGAGTAGAGGCCGATCAGCTCGCCCGGCTCCACGAGGAGTCCCGTCTCCTCGTACGTCTCGCGCATCGCCGCCTGGTTGAGCGTCTCGTCGATCTCGAGGAAGCCGCCGGGCTGGGCCCACGTGTCGTACGCGGGCTCGATGCCGCGCCGGATCAGCACGCACTCGCCGGTCGTCGTGACCGGGATCGTCGTGACGACCATCCGCGGGTTGACGTACATGATGAAGCTGCAGCGTGGACAGACCAGGCGATGGCGGTGCTCGCCGTCGATCGGTCCGTATTCGAGCGACTCGCCACAGCGTGAGCAGTGCTGGACGGTGGCCGACACCCACACCGGCACGCCACGGCCGGAGGCGATCCCCGTCGCGCGCCCGTCACGGCCACGCTCGTACGAGCGCGGGTCGTGCGGATCGATCGGGAGCGCGAGATCTCCCGGGCCCGCCGTCCAGCCATCCGGCATCTGCCGGCCGGCGGGGCGATCGAGGGGCTCCGTCGTGTCGGCGGGCCGGTCGAGGCGCTCCGTCCCGTCCGTCATGCGACCATGACCAGCAGCGAAGCGGCGATGAGTGCCGTCAGCCCGACCACGGCGACGACGAGCCACGCGAGCCGGAAGAGCCCGCGGCCGCGGTCGACCGGCATCCACGCCCAGGCCGAGCGCCAGATTCGGACGGTCGCGTCGCCCGTCGTGACGACGAGGATCGGCGCCCCGACGAGAACGCACAGCTTGACGAGCG
>DASVZT010000158.1:0-23744 GCA_036391495.1 Candidatus Limnocylindrales bacterium | reverse complement strand
ATGCTCCGCGCGCTCGGGAGCGCCAGCCTTGCCGGCCTACCGGAGCGGATCGGGGGGTGGATCGGGCCGGAGGAGCACCGCCCGAAGGAGAAGCGCGAGACCGGCGCCTAGCGCCACGACGACGCACATGGCGCCGGCGACCACGCCGGCGTCGACCAGGTTCGCCCCGACGTCGCTGCCGACGGCACCCGCTCCCGACGCCAGTGGCAGCGCGACCGCCAGGATGGCCACCCCGGCGTTGAGCAGGACCAGCCGGCCGTCGGTCCCGCGGGCGAGGACGGTCCGCTGCCGCGCGTGGACGCGCTGGTCCCCCGGCCCGACGGACGGCAGCAGGTGCGTCCACGAGCCGACGAGGATCTGCAGGATGAAGCCGATCGCGAGCGGCGCGCCGACGAGCTCGATGCCCCAGCCGACGGGTTCGACGCCGAGCACGAGCACGCGCGCCGCCGCCACGCCGAGGCCGACGACGTACCAGCCGACTCCGAGAGCGAGCGACCATGACGTGAAGCGGTGCCAGGCGAAGTCGGTCGTCCACCGCCCGCGGGCCGCATGCGCCTCGGCGGCGAAGCGGACCAGCGAGAGAGCACCGACGACGACGGTCAGCGCCCCCAGCCGGGCGACGACGGCCCCGAGACCCCCGTGGCCGGCCGCCGCGAGAAGGTAGCCGAGCGCGATCGCGCTCGGCCCGCCGCCGAGCCCCACGAGCGCCACCCGGACGGACGGCCGGAGCCCGATGCGCGTGCCGAGGACCGTCGGGTAGAGGTGGACGAGCGTCGAGGCGATGACGAGCCCGACGAATCCGAAGACGTTCAGCCACGCGTGCGCGGGCTTGACCTGCCCCCAGACCGAGACGATGGGCGCCCAGCCGGCGACGTAGAGCGTCGCCAGCGACGCACCGACGAGGACGTCGGCGATCGCCCACGCGTACGCACGCGGGAGCAACCCGCGTTGAGGGCCGAGCGCGCCGCCGAGGATCGTCACGAGGAGCGCACCGAGCCCGACCAGCCCGCCGATGAAGAGGACGCCGCCGGCCGTGGCCACGATCCCCACCCCCGCCGCGAACCCCGCGGCCACGCCGGCGGCACCCGCGGCGAGCAGGCCGATCGTGGCGATCCGCAGCCACGGTGCACCCGGCCGGGTCGCGCCGAGGGCGGCGAGGAAGAAGGGCAGCACCGTCCCGATCGCCACGGACGCCGCCCCCGGCAGCGCCAGGTGGAGCGGCAGCCAGACGCCCCGCCGCATGTCCGAGGGAAGCAGCGCCGAGGCGAGGGCGACCAGGAGGAACCCCGCGGAGATCAACAGTCCACCCGCTGTGATCCGCCGGTCCGTGTCGCGCCGGATCGTCGTTCGCGCAGCCATGTTCGCTCGGCCCGTCCCCGGGCCCTCGGGCATCACCCGCCGTCACCTCCTGGTTCGCGCCCCACGATATCGCCTCTTGACAATACTAAGTGAATTAGTATTAGATACGTGACGACAGGGCGCCGTGCCGGAGGACGGCCAGGCGCAGACCAGGCAAACGGGTGACGGATGCGACTCCAGCTGACGAAGCGGTCCGAATACGCGATCAGGGCCTCGGTCCTGCTCGCCGCCGCCGAGTCCTGCCCTGTCTCCAGCCGGCGGATCGCCGAGCGCATGGGCGTCCCTGCAACCTTCCTCCCCCAGGTCCTCTCCGACCTGCAGCGAGCCGGCTTCGTCGAGTCGACGAGCGGCAAGGCGGGCGGCTACTGCCTCCGCGCCGACCCGGAGCGCGTCTCCCTGCTCGAGCTGATCGAGGCGATCGAGGGCCCGACGCGCGGAGAGCGCTGCGCGCTGGACAACCGCGTCTGCTCGGACGGCGAGGCCTGCGCACTCCACGAGACCTGGGCCGCGGCCCAGTCGGCCTTCATCCAGGTGCTTGCGGGCACGAGCCTCCTCGACGTGACCCGTCGGTGGCTCGCGCAGGCGGACGACACGGACGGGCTCGTCAGCCCGCTCCCTGGGCTCTTCAGCCCGGAAAGGATCCCGGCATGATCAGCGCTCCGAAGCGTGTCGCGATGGTCGCGGCTGCCGCCCTCCTCCTGGGGGCCTGCACGGGCAGCACGGCGCCGACGTGGACCTACTCGCCCGACTCGTCACCGGCCGCCGCCGCGACAACCAATGCCCAGCCCGCGGTCGCCAACCCGGCGCCCTCCATGGCGATGCCGGGGATGAGCTCGAACGGCTCGACCATGATGAACGGCGGCACGACGACGGCGGCCGCTCCGGTTGCCGACCCGAACGCCCCGCCCTACCAGCTCTTCAACCCTGTCGCGCCCGAGGTCCTCCCCGGCACCGTCCACGACATCGACATGCCGATGATCGAGAAGGACATCACGGTCGCGAAGGGCTTCGTCGTGCACGCCTGGACCTTCGGCGGCCAGGTACCCGGCCCGACGATCCGCGTCCATCTCGGCGACACGGTCAACGTCCATCTGACGAACGAGGGGACGATGTCCCACTCGATCGACTTCCACGCCAGCCAGACCGCCATGGACCACCAGATGGTCGAGATCCCCGTCGGCGGAACGTTCACGTACACCTTCAAGGCCGACTACGCGGGCGTCTGGATGTACCACTGCGGGACGGTCCCGGCCCTGCTCCATATCGCCAACGGCATGTTCGGCATGGTCATCGTCGAGCCCAAGGGCGGGCTGCCGAAGGTCGACAAGGAGTTCGCCTTCGTCCAGAGCGAGTGGTACCTCGGCGCGCAGGGCCAGCCGGCCGACTACGCCAAGGCGAACTCGATGGCTCCGGCCCCCGACTTCGTCGTCTTCAACGGCGTCGCGAACCAGTACAAGGAGAACCCGATCGCCGTCCCGGCCAAGGGTCGCGTCCGGGTCTTCGTCCTCGATGCCGGCCCGAACGAGGACAGCAGCTTCCACGTCGTCGGCACGATCTTCGACCAGGTGACCAAGGAAGGCGTCCAGCTCCTCCGCGGCAACGCGGGCGGCTGGGGCTCGCAGGCGGTCGACCTCTCGCCGGCCCAGGGCGCGATCATCGAGTTCAGCCCGCAGGAGCCCGGCATGTATCCCTTCGTCACCCACGCCTTCAACTACGTGATGCACGGCGCGATCGGCATCTTCAAGGCGCAGTGACCGCCTGACGCGACTCTCCCCTCGCGGCGGGACCCCCGACCGCCGCCCGATTGACCGAACGCCCGGCCGAGAGGCCGGGCGTTCGGCTGTGTCACCCGCCGTTTGCGTAATTCCGGCTGCGACGACTCTTAGGCGACTGCGGGCACCGCAGTGGTCCCCGTTGATTCGCTTCTCGCAGGAAACAGGCCCTGAACCGACGAGATCCGTGGCCAGCGGCGCCTGGTACGGGCAAGGGCAACCGGCACCGGGCGGGACACCCGCCTAGAGGTAGCTGTGGTCGAGATTACGCAAGGAGCGATCTGGATGGCCGCGTCAGGCCAGGTTGCGGCGGCCGCCGAGCGGGGCCGCTCCACGGCAGCGGCCCCACCGCCGGGCCCCCGGCCCCGGCGTCCCTCGCGGGCGGTTCAGTCGGCCGAGGCGTCCCAGCCGCCGACCGGCGCTTCGTCCTCCGGCTTCGGCTGGCGCAGGTAGACGATGAGGGCTATGACGAAGCGCAGCACGAGCGACAGCCCGTACGAGGTGCACCAGACACAGACGGCGCCGATGACGAACAGCTGCAGGTAGAGGAAGTAGATCTCGAAGAGGACGCCCGCCAGCGAGAGCCCGTAGTGGACCAGCAGGAGGGCGTACATGTCGGTGCGCCACCACGCGATCGCGAGCGACAGCAGGAGGAGCGACAGACCGACACCGTAGACGGCGACGGGCACGCCGCCGATCCGGCTGTACGGGCTGGTCGCCACCGTCTCGCAGCCGTGGAGCGGGCCGCACACCGGCACGTTGCCCTGCAGCTCGACGACCGAGAGGTACGTGGCGATCAGGAGACCGATCGTGTCGAGGACGGCGAGAACGAGGCCGGGATGGACACCGAGGAGGCGCCGCGCGGGAACGCGGGCTGTCAGGCGCGTCATGACGGGCTCGGGGACGCCGACGTGGCCGGCCCGCTCGGGACCGGGGACTCGGAAGCGCCGGCGAGGATCTGGTCGATGGCGCTCTTGAGGTCCGTGTAGGCGGGGACGCCGACGATCTTCTGGCCGTTGAGGAAGAGGGTCGGGGTCGAGACGACGCCCCTATCGGAGCCTTCTTTCGTCTCGGCCGCCACCGCATCCCTGGGCGCCTGCGTCCCGACACAGGCGTTGAAGGCGTTGACGTCGGCCCCCACCTTCGTCGCGATCGAGCGCAGGAAGTCGGCGCTGACGTAACCCTTGTTCTCGCCCTTCTGGTTGGCGAACACGTAGTCGTGGAAGGGCCAGAAGAGGCCCTGGTCACCGGCGCATCGCGCCGCGACGGCGGCGTCGACCGACTCCGGCCCGATGAACGCCATGTCCTTGTAGACGAGCCGGAGCTTCCCGTCGGCGATGTAGTCCTTGATGAGCTGCGGCTCGGTCTGCGTCGAGAACATGTCGCAGGCCGGGCACTGGAAGTCCTCGAAGGCCTCGAGCGTCACGGGCGCGGTCTTCGATCCGAGCGCGCGGCCGTCCCAGAGTGACTTCGCCGGGATGCCGTCGACGGGATCCTTCAGTGCGGTCGACTGGGGGCCCAGCTGGCCCGTCGAGAACAGGGCGACGGCGATGACGACGATGCCGACGAGGACGGCGCCGATGCTCAGGAGAGCCATCGGCGACCGCCATGCCGGCCGGGTCCTGTCGACGACGACGGGCGTGCGATCGGCGCGGGCCGCGGCGCGTCTCTCCTTGCGGGTCGAGCGGTGGATGGTGGGGGGTCGTTGCTGGCTCAGGGTGGGGCCTCCGTTCGGGGGTCGGAGCCACGGACGTTCCGCCCGTCCCGGCGGGGCGACGATGACACCGCGGGCCATTGTGCCGCGTCACCCCGCCGCGCGTCGCGTGCGGATCGGCGGGCAGGCCGCAGCGGCAGGTGTTGTTGAGACCGAGTATCATCTGTGCCATGGGAACGACCGATGTGTCACGCCTCCCGGCGCAGGACCGACTGACGGCCAACGAGCGCCTGCCGGCCAAGGAGCGCCTGCCGGCCCAGGAGGGCCTGACTGCCCAAGAGCGCCTGACGGGCGCGCTGATCGATGCCGGGCATCGGCTGACCGAGCCGCGCCGGCAGGTGGCCGGGCTCGTCGCCGCGCACACCGGTCACTTCACGGCTGCCGACCTCGTGGCGGATGCGGCCCGCCTGCGACCGCAGATCGGGCGCGCGACGATCTTCCGCGCCCTCGAGCTCTTCACCGAGCTCGGCGTCGTCGAGCGCCTCGACCTTCCCGCGGGCGACCACGCCTACGTCCGCTGCGACCCGGTCCATCACCATCACGTCGTCTGCGCGAGCTGCGGGCGATCGGTCGAGGTCGACGACTCGGGCGTCGCCGCCGTCACCGCCGACATCGCCCGGCGGACGGGATACCGGATCGAGGCTCACCGCCTCGAGCTCTACGGCATCTGCCCGGCCTGCGCGGGGGCGGGACGGTGACCGCGCGCCCCGGGATCGTCGCCCGGCTCGTCGTCGTCGTGGCCATGGCGGGGCTCCTGTCCGGCTGCGCCGGGGCAGGCGTCGGGACAGGCGCCGGGACCGGCACCGGCTCCATCTCGACGGACGGCCGGGTTGGCGTCGTCGCCACGACGACCCTCCTGGCCGACCTCGTCGCCCAGGTCGGCGGCGACCACGTCCGCGTCGTCAGCCTCGTGCCGAAGGGCGGCGAGGTCCACACCTTCGATCCCCGGCCATCCGACCTGGTCAAGGTCGACGAGGCCCAGCTCATCGTCATGAACGGCCTCGGTCTCGACGACTGGCTTGCACGCATGGCGACGAACGTCGGCACCCGTGCCCCCGTCGTGGCCCTCGGCCCGGGCCTGCCCGGCGCCACGTACATCGCCGGCGACGACGGGCGACCGAACCCGCATCTCTGGATGAACGTCGCCTACGCCTCCGCGTATGTCAGCCGCATCGAGGCGGCGCTGACGACCGTCGACCCCGCCCATGCCACCGCCTATGCGGCCGCTGCCGACGCCTATCGCGCTCGACTCGCGACGCTCGACGGGTGGGTCCGCCAGCGGATCGCGTCGATCCCCGAGGGCGATCGCGCGTTCGTCTCATTCCACGACGCCCTGCCCTACTACGCCGCCGCTTACGGACTGAAGGTCGTCGGCGTCGTGGTCCCCGCGCCCGGCCAGGAGCCGAGCGCGGGCGAAGTGGCGAGCCTCGTCGCGGCGATCAGGGTGGCCGGCGTCCACGCCGTCTTCAGCGAGGCGCAGTTCGCACCGACCCTCGCCGCAGCCCTGGCGTCCGAGGCGGGCGCCTCGGTCGTCGCCGACCTCTACACCGATGCCCTCGGCGACCCGCCGGTCGACACCTACGAAGGACTCATCCGCTTCGACACCGACCGTTTCGTGGAGGCTCTCCGATGATCGATCCGCATCACCACCCGGACGGCCGCCACCTCCCGGTGGTCGGAGACGTCGTCGATCCTGCCCATGCCCACGCGCACGCGGACATCTGGCTGTCCGACGTCACGGTCGGGTACGGCTCGCGGGCGGCGCTCGAGCACATCGACCTGGCGATCGAGCCCGGGACGCTGCTGGCGGTCGTGGGGCCGAACGGCGCCGGCAAGAGCACGCTCCTCAAGGTGATGGCGGGCCTCCTGCCGCCATGGCACGGGCGTGTCGAGGTCCTCCACGAGCCCGCCGGTCGGGAGGCCCACAGGATCGCCTACGTGCCGCAGGCCGAGCTCGTCGACTGGCAGTTCCCCGTCACGGTTCGGGACGTGGTCATGATGGGGCGGTATCCCGGGCTGGGGCCACTCCGGCGCCCCGGGACCGCGGACCATCGCGCTGTGGATGCGGCGCTCGACCAGGTCGGGATGAGCAGCCACCGCCGGACGCAGATCGGCTCGCTGTCGGGGGGGCAGCGACGGCGCGTGTTCCTGGCCCGGGCCCTGGCCGCCGCGCCCGACGTCTTCCTCCTCGACGAGCCGGTCACCGGGGTCGATGCCACGACGCAGGAGGACCTGATGGACATCCTCGAGGCCGAGGCGACATCGGGCAAGACGGTCGTGGCGACGACGCACGACCTCGCCTGCGCAGCCCAGCGGTTCCACCGGGTCCTGGCGATCAACCGGACGGTCGTCGCTCACGGACCGTCGTCGCTCGTCCTCGACCCGGACGTCCTGTCTCGGATCTACGGCGGCCACCTCCTGGTCCTCGAGGGACGCGCCGTCCTCATGGACGACGCCCACCACCACGACGAGGCCTCGCCCGGCGAGGCCCACTACCACGAAGCGGATCCGCGTCCGCGGGGGCCCCGACCATGATCGACCTCGTTTCCTTCCTCGGCGATCCGCTCGGGCACGCGTTCTTCGTGCGGGCCATCCTCGCCGGCGCGCTCGTCGGGACGGTCTGCGCCGTCGTCGGGACCTACGTCGTCCTCAAGGGGCTCGCCTTCATCGGCGACGCGGTGAGCCACGCGGCGTTCCCCGGTGTCGTCGCCGCGTTCATCCTCGGGGGCTCGTACCTCGTGGGGGCGGCGATCGCGGCGGTGGCGACAGCCCTCGGGATCGGCTACGTCACGCGCCGCGCGCGGATCCGCGCCGACACGGCGATCGGCGTCCTCTTCGCCGGTACGTTCGCCTTCGGCATCTACCTCTTCAGCACGATCCACGCCTACGTCGGCGACCTGTTCAGCTATCTCTTCGGCTACCTCCTGGCGATCGGCGTCGGCGACCTGGTCGCCCTCGCGGCACTCTCGGCGATCGTCCTCGCGATCGTCGCCCTCCTCTGGAAGGAGCTGCTCTACTCGACGTTCGATCCGCTCGGGGCGGCCGCCTCGGGCCTGCCGGTCGATGCGCTCGAGTACCTCTTCCTCGGGCTGATCGCCCTCACGATCGTCATCAGCCTGCAGGCCGTCGGGATCATCCTCGTCGTCGCCATGCTCGTGACGCCGGCCGCCACCGCACAGCTGCTCACGGTCCGCTTCGCCGCCCTCATGGGGCTGGCGATCGCCATCGGGATCGGCTCGGCGGTCGCCGGCCTGTACCTCTCCTACTGGCTGGACGTCGCGAGCGGCGCGACGATCGTGCTGGTCGAGACGGGCGTCTTCCTCCTCGCGCTCGGGCTCGGGCCGCGCACGGGGTTGCTGTCACGCCGCCGGCGCGCGGCCGCGATCGAGCTGATGGCGTCGGCCGGCTGAGCGCCGGGGGCGGGCGTCGGCCGGCTGAGCGCCGGGGGCGGGCGTCGGCCCCGGACCCGACCGTCGGTCCGCCGCCGCGCTCGTCCCGTACCATTCGGCGGCATGCCCAGCGTCCGCAGCCGCGGCCTTCTCGTCGTCGGCATCCTCCTGATCAGCGCGACCCTGCGTCCCGCCGTGTCCGCGGTCGGGCCGGTCCTGGCCGACATCAGCGCCGATCTCGGGCTGTCGAGCTCCGGTGCGGCCCTCCTGACCTCGCTGCCCGTCCTGTGCTTCGGCCTCCTCGCGCCGTTCGCCCCGCGCCTCGGCCGGCGGATTGGCATCGAGGCGACGCTCGGTGCCGCGGTCGCGGTCATCGCCGTCGGCCAGCTCGTCCGCCTCGGGCCTGATCCCCTGACGCTCTTCGGCGGCACCATCCTCACCGGCGGCGCCGTCGCGATTGCGAACGTCCTCGTCCCGCAGCTGATCCGGCGCGACTTCCACCGCCACGTCGGCCTGATGACCGGCGTCTACACCTCGTCGATGACGCTCACGTCGACGATCGCCGCGGCGGCGACCGTCCCGATCGGTCTCGGCACGGGCCTCGGGTGGCGCGGCGGCCTCGGCTTCTGGGCGATCCCCGCCGGCCTCGCGTTCGTCGCGTGGCTGCCGCAGATGCGCGACAGGACGTTGCCGGCGGCCGTGCCGGGCGCAGGGCACAGCGCCGGCCGGCTTCTCCGCGACCCGCTCGCCTGGGCGGTCACGATCTTCATGGGTCTGCAGTCGCTCGTCTTCTACTCGACCATCGCCTGGTTGCCGTCGGTCTACCGTGGCGAAGGCCTGTCGCCGACTGACGCGGGGCTCCTCCTCTCGGTGACGACGCTCGTCGCCATCCCGGCCGGCTTCGCGGTCAGCACCTTCGCCGGGCGAGCGCGCAGCCAGAGCGCTGCGGCGGCCGCGGCGACACTTCTCGGAGGCGTCGGCCTGGTCGGGTTGACGGTCGCCCCGGGATTCCAGCCTCTGCTGTGGGCGGTCGTCCTCGGGCTCGGCCAGGGGATGACGTTCCCGCTGGCGCTCACGATGATCGTGCTCCGAGCCGGGTCCGTCGAGACGACCGGGCGGCTGTCGGCGATGGCCCAGTCGATCGGCTACGTGCTCGCGGCAGCGGGTCCGTTCGCGGTCGGGCTCGTCCATGACGTCGTCGGCGCGTGGTCGCCTGCGATGGGTCTGCTCGTCCTCCTGACGGGGGTCCAGGTCCTGGCCGGGCTCGCTGCCGGGCGCCCGGGGACGGTCGGGTCGGGTCGAGCCCGTTAACCGCGCCGCCGGATGCGTCACTGATGGGGGACATCCGGTGGGCGCGAGCGGCGTGAGCGGCGTGAGCGGCGCGAGCCGGATGTCGATCCCGATTGCCCTGCCAGGGCCATTTCTGGGGCAGCGGGCCCGATAGGGGGTCAGGGTTGGCCGCGAGGGCGGGCTGGCCGAGCTCGAGCCCGAGGATCCACGCACGGACGACGCTCATCCCGTTGGTCGGGCGGCCTCCCGACTCGGTTTGGCGACGTCCTATCTCGCGGGATACCCCAGATCTAGCCCTGCCAGGAGAATCGCCCAGCCCAAGGCGGTCGGGGGCGCCAGGGCGCCGAGCCCAGGGCGCCGCGCCCAGGGCCTCGCCGGGCGCCGAGCGCAGGGCGCCGAGCGCAGGGCGCCGAGCCCAGGGCGCCGAGCGCAGGGCGCCGAGCCCAGGGCGGTCGGGGGCGCCTGCGGACAGCCTCTTCCGACGTCGGCTAGTTGGTGGGCTCCGACGGCGCGGCCGGGTCGGCGGGCGCAGTTGGCTCAGCTGACGCGGCCGGGTCGGTGCGCACGGTCGGCTCGAGGCGCACCTCCTGCGAGCGGCGCCGCTCGAACGGCTCATCCCCGGTCGCCGCGTCGAGCTCGACCCGCGTCGGCATCCCCTCGCGTGCCCCGGGCTTGGTCGTCGCCAGCGCACCGGCGACCAGCGCCCGCCGCAGAGCTCCCGAGAGGTCGCGTCCCTCGGCCAGAGCCGCCGCGAGCGCACCGACGAAGGCGTCGCCCGCACCCGTGGTGTCCACCGGGTCCACCCTGTATGGCGGCAGCACGATCGGCGCGTCGGGCGCGTCGGCGGACACCAGCAGCGCACCCGCGCCGCCGAGCGTCACGATGACCGCCTCGCGGACGCCGGGACCGGCGCCGCCGCCGTCGAGCAGCCGCCGGGCAACCCGCCCGTAGTCGGACGGCTGCTTCGTCCGGTCGATCCCCGCCAGCATGGCGGCCTCGTACCGGTTCGGCGTGATGATGTCGGCCAGGCCGTATGTCGTCCGATCGAGGCCCGCCGCCGGAGCCGGGTTGAGGATCGTCCGCCCGCCCTCCGCCCGCGCCATCTGGAGCGCCGCCCGCGCGGTCGCGGTCGGGATCTCGTGGCTGACCAGGACGACGTCGCCGTCCAGGGAGCCGAGACGGCGGAACGCCGCCCGGACGGCGGCCGTGTCGACGAGGCCGTTGGCGCCCGACGCGACCGCGATGAGGTTCTCGCCCTGGTCGTCGACGAGGATGGCGGCGACGCCGGTCGCCGCGTCCGGGATCACCGCCACCGAGCTCGTGTCAACGCCGGCCGCGCCGAGCGCCGCGAGCGCCTCGCCGCCGAAGGCATCGGTCCCCACGGCCCCGACGAACAGGGTGGGCCGGCCGAGGCGCGCCGCGGCGACCGCCTGGTTTGCGCCCTTGCCGCCGTGGTGCTGCTCGAAGACGCCGCCTGTGACGGTCTCGCCCGGGACGGGCAGCCGGGGAGCGCGGACGACCAGGTCGACGTTCACCGATCCGACCACGATGACCCGTCCGCTCATGGAACCTCGCTCCTGGACGCTCTCGCCTCGGCTGCCGCCGGGGTTCTCGCGCCGGCTGCGGCCGGCGCCGTTCGTCGTGTCACCCGGTGATGAACTCGCCGCCGTCGACGCCGATGACGTTGCCGTTGACGAAGTCGAGACCGCGCTCGGAGAGCGCCACGATCGCGTTCGCCACGTCCTCGACCGTCGTCATGCGGCCCATCGGGTTGCGTGCCGTCGCCGCGGCGATGATCTCGTCGTGCTCGGGGATCTTCATGAGCGCGGGGGTCAACGTGACGCCGGCGCGGATCGTGTTGACCGTCACGCCGCTGCCGTGACGGGCCAGCTCCATGGCGAGCTGCCGCGTGTGCGACTCGAGCGCCGCCTTCGCAGAGCTCACGGCACCGTACGACGGGACGACGCGACTCGATCCCTCCGACGTCATGGCGTAGATCTTCGACCCGCTCTCGAGGAAGCCGCCACGGTAGAGATCCTGGACCCAGTAGACCAGGCTGTTGGCCATGACGTCCTGGGTCATCTCCATCTGCTTGCGCGTGATGGCGCCCTTCGGGTCGTCGGCCAGGAAGGGCAGGAGGCTGCCGAACGCGAGCGAGTGGAGGACGACGCGGACGTACGGGTGCCGGCCGGCGCGACGGCTCTCGTCGAAGCGCTCGCGGAGACGGCTGAGGGCATCCGCCCGCTTCTCGTCGTCCGCCGCGTTCATGTTGATGAACAGGGCCTCCGAGCCGGCGGCCTCGATGGTCGACTTGACCTCGCCGACGTGCGGGAGCGCGGCGCGGAAATCGAGATGGATGCCGCAGATGCGGTAGCCCGCCGTCGCGAGGGCGATCGCCGTCGCCTCGCCCATCCCGCTCGACGCGCCGAGGACCAGCGCCCAGCGCTCGCGGTCGTCGCTCATCCGTCGCCTCCTCCTGGCCCCGATACCCCGGCGGAGTCTACCGGACGCCCGACCTAGACGACGTTCGAGGTCCGCAGCCGCTCGATCGCCTGGCGGTCGTAGCCGAGCTCGCCGAGGATCTCGTCCGTCTGCTCGCCGAGGAGCGGCGGCGCGGTCCGGATCGATGCCGGGGTGGCCGCCAGCTTGAACGGCACACCGGCCTGCCGGATCGGTCCAAGGAGCGGGTGCTCGACGAGCGCGTCCATCGCTCGGGCGCGCGCCTGCGGGCTTTCGAACGCCGTCAGCACGTCGTTGATCGGGCCGCAGGGGACGTCGGCGGCCTCGAGGTCGGCGAGGGCATCGGCGGTCGTCCGCGCCGCGAGGCGTTCCGCGATCAGTGGAAGGAGCTCGGCGTGGTTCTCGACACGCAGGCCGTTGGTGGCGAATCGCGGGTCGTCGGCAAGCCCGGGCAGCCCGATCGAGGCGCAGAAGCGGGGCCACTGCCGCTCGCTGCCGACCGCGACCGCGATCTCGCCGTCGGCCGTGGCGAACGTCTCGTACGGGACGATGTTCGGGTGGGCGTTGCCGCGGCGGGACGGCGCCCGGCCGGTGGCGAACGCGTTCTGAGCCTGGTTGACGAGGACGGCCAGGGTCGACTCCAGCAGCGACAGGTCGATCCGCTGGCCGCGTCCGAAGGCGGGTGAGCCCGGCCGGTCACGGCCGTCGAGCGCGCCCAGGACGGCGACCGCCCCGAGGAGCCCCGTCACGACGTCGCCGATCGCGACGCCGACCTTGGTCGGCTCGCCGCCCTCCGCGTCGGCGAAGCCGGTGATCGACATGAGGCCCGCCACGGCCTGGAGGATGAAGTCGTAGCCCGGCTTCTGCGCATCCGGGCCATCAGGCCCGTAGCCGCTGATCGCGATGTGGACGAGGCGCGGGTTCAGCGCCTCGAGCGTCGCGTCGTCGAAGCCGAGGCGGGCAAAGCCGCCCACCCGGAAGTTCTCGACGAGGACGTCCGCGCGGCCGATCAGCCGGCGCAGGATGTCCGCGCCGGCGGGCGCCTTGAGGTCGAGCCGGATCGAGCGCTTGTTGCGGTTGACGGCGAGGTAGTAGGCGGCTGTCCCCGGATCGCCCGGACCGGCGAGCCCGGCACCGATCCACGGCGGGCCCCACGTGCGCGTGCCGTCGCCCTCGGGGGGCTCGACTTTCACGACGTCCGCGCCGAGATCGGCAAGGAGCATCGTGCAGTAGGGCCCGGCGAGGACGGTCGAGCAGTCGGCGACGACGATCCCGCCGAGCGGGCCGAGAGGTTCGGACATCGACGGCGATGGTACGCGACGAGCCTCGCGGCGAATCGCCGCTACGATCGGGCGATGAGCGATCACGCTGTCACCGACCACGCCCCGATGGAACACCCCCCGACGCTGATGACCGTCCACGCCCACCCGGACGACGAGACGATCGGGACCGGCGGCGTCATGGCCAAGACGGTCGCGCAGGGCCGGCGCGTCGTCCTGGTCACCTGCACGCGCGGCGAGATGGGCGAGATCGTCGTCCCCGAGATGGACACGCCGGACGGTCACCGACGGCTGGGTGAGATCCGCGCTCGGGAGCTCGAGCAGGCGATGGACGAGCTCGGCGTGACCGAGTGGGACAACCTCGGCTACCGCGATTCGGACATGATGGGCCGGGCGGGCAACGTCGATCCGCGCTGCTTCTGGCAGGCCGATCTCGACGAGGCCATCGGGCGGATGACGTGGCTCGTCCGCCGCTACCGGCCCGACGTCATGACGACCTACAACGACTTCGGCGGTTACGGGCACCCGGATCACATCCGGTCGCACCTCGTCGCGGTCGGCGCCTTCGCCCGGGCGGGCGACGCGGCCTGGTACCCGGAGCAGCTGGCGCCCGAGTTCGGCGGGACCGGCCCGGGCCTCGACGCCGGCGGTGTCGCCCCATGGACGCCGCTCAAGCTGTACGAGCAGGCGATCCCGGCGTCGCTCCGCCAGCGGATGGCGCAGCGCATGGAGCAGCTCGGCATCGACAGCCCCTGGGTGCCGCCGAAGGACGCGACGCCCGAGCAGCTGGCGGAGTTCGAGGCGATGACCGCCCGCGTCCTCGTCCCCGACGAGTCGATCACGACACGCGTGGACGTCTCGGAGCAGGTCGAGCGGAAGTGGCGAGCCCTCGGGCGCCACGTCACCCAGATGGCCCCGGACAACACGTTCATTGCCTTCGGGCTGGAGGGCTGGCGCGAGGCCTGGAACGTCGAATGCTTCATCCTGCGGGAGTCGCGCGTCGCGACGTCGATCCCGGAGACCGACCTGTTCGCCGGCATCGCGGGCGCCGGCATCGCGGGCGACGCGGGCTCGTCGGTCTAGCCGACCGGAACGTCGGCCTGGGCGGCCGCGCCTACCAGGGCAGGAGCTTCGACGAAGCCTCGAACACCGGGTCGAGCACCCGTCGCCCGTCGCCGGCGGGGTCGAGCAGATTCGGCTGGACCGCGCCGACGAGCACGTGCGGCAGCATGCGGACCTGCACGAGCCGGGAGCCGTCGAACGTCAGCTCGAGCGAGATGCCCTCCATCGTCGGCTCCGACCACGCCTGGTCGAACGTCAGGTTGCCGAGCGCATACCAGATCGGGCGCCCCTTGTAGACCTCGACGGCCTGGACCCAGTGCGGGTGATTCCCGATCACGAGGTCCGCCCCCGCGTCGATCATGAGGTGCGCCATCGAGCGCTGGAACGACGTCGGGCCGCGCGTGTACTCCGTGCCCCAGTGGGGGTAGACGACGATCACGTCGGCCCCGGCGCGGTGCGCCGCCGCGATGTCAGAGCGGACGTAGGAGGCGACCAGCGGCGCGCTGCCGGTCGTCGTCGCGGTCGCGAAGTAGCTCGCCGGCGGGATCGCGTCGTAGGCGAGGAATGCGACGCGGACGCCTCCGACCGTCACCAGGGCGGGCCTCCGCGCGGCGACGAGGTTCGCGCCGGAACCGGCGTGCCGGATGCCGACGGCGTCGAGATGCGCGAGCGTCTGGAGGATCCCAACGCGACCGCCGTCCCCGATGTGGTTCGTGGCGGTCGACACGACGTCGATGCCCGCCCGGGCGATCCCGGCCAGGAGCGCCGGATCGCCGGTGAAGACGGTGCCGTGCGCGTGGTACGTCCAGGCGTCCGGCGCGGGCTCCTCCAGGTTCGCGACGGCGAGGTCGGCCGCGGAGATGAGATGGCGCATCGCACCGGCATTCCCGGTCCGCACGATCCGCGGGACGGGCCACCCGAACGACGAACAGCAGCTCGTCCCCGCGATGCGCGCCGTCCCGCCGTCGTACGGGTAGTCGACTCCCTTGCCGAGGTCCTTCACGGCGTAGGCGACGCTGCGGTCGAGGCCGAGGTCGCCGCCGGCCCACATGGTCCAGACAGCCGACGGGTCGAACGCGGGCTGCCCAGCGCGCGCGGCAAGGCCGGCGTTCAGGGGCCAGTCGGCGAGGCTCCGGACGCGATCGACGCCGAACAGATCCCGGCCTTCCCACGCGAGGGCGCGGACCGACGGCCCGACGTCCGACGCGCGGAGGAAGGCGAGGCGGTCGGGGTGAGCCCGCAGATCCGCGGCCAGGGCCCCGTGGTCGGGCGCGAGGACGAGTCGGCCGGCGTCCGTGGGCCGCTCGACCCCGAGCGCGGCGAGGATCGCGTCCGCGTCGGCGGCGACGAGCTCGAGGGAACCCCAGCGACCGCCACCACCGAGCGCTGCAATGAGGTCGCGTCGCCCGACACTCGTCAGGCCGGAGCGGAAGGCCACGGCCGGCACCACGGGGACGGCGGCGGCCGATGGCGTCGCCGGGGATGACGCGGGCGTACCCCTGGATGGCGAGGACGCCGAGGGCGCGGGGGAGCCCTGGGCCGGCGTCGGCGCCGGCACGGGGTTCGGTGAGCCGCACGCGGCGAGCAGCAGGAAGACGGCACCCAGAGCGGCCACCGCACGCCCGCGGCGGCGCAGGGCCGGCGCCTTCGGACTCGTCTCGGTCATGTCACAACGATCGATAGAGAGACCCCGCCTGGGCGGGCAGGCGGGGTCGGGATGTGCAGTCGATGGCGGACCCGACCGGATTCGAACCGGCGATCTCCAGCGTGACAGGCTGGCATGTTGGGCCGCTACACCACGGGTCCTTACGGCTGACGGAGTATACAGGCGCCCGCCGGGTCTGTCGCGTTCGCCAGGGTCTGTCGCGTTCAAGCGCGCCGCGTGTCGCCCGTGCGACGGGGGCGTCATGGGCACCCTCGATATACTGGCCGTCCATGTCCCTCATCGATCTTCGCAGCGATACCGTGACGCGTCCGACGCCCGCCATGCGCCGGGCGATGGCCGAGGCCGAGGTTGGCGACGACGTCTTCGGCGACGACCCAACCGTCATCCGCCTCGAGGAGCGCGCTGCCGACCTGCTCGGCAAGGAGGCCGGCCTCTTCGTCAGCTCGGGGACGCAGGGCAACCTCGTCTCCCAGATGGCCCACGTCGCCCGCGGCCAGGAGACGATCCTCCCCTCCGAGGGCCACATCGTCATGCACGAAGCGGCCGGCCATGCCGTCATCGTCGGCTCGAGCGTCGCGCCGATCCACGAGAACCCGGACGGCACCCTGCCCCTCGAGGCTGTCGCGGAGGCCTTCCGCGACCCGTCGGACCCGCACCAGCCGATCACCGGGCTCGTCGTCATCGAGAACACCCATGCCGACTCGATGGCGCAGCCCCTGACCGTCGACTACACGCGCTCCGTCGCCGCGGTCGCCCACGAACGCGGCGTGCCGCTCCACGTCGACGGCGCGCGGTTCTGGAACGCCGTCGTGGCGCTCGGCGTCGCAGCGCGCGACCTGGCCGCCCCCGCGGACTCGGTCAGCTTCTGCCTCTCCAAGGGGCTGTCGTGCCCGGTCGGCTCGGTCGTCGTCGGCGGCCGCGACTTCATCTGGCGTGCCCGGCGGGCGCGCAAGATGCTGGGTGGCGGGATGCGCCAGGTCGGCATCCTCGCCGCCGCGGGCCTCGTCGCCCTCTCCGATGGGCCGGACGGGATGATCGAGCGCCTCGCCGAGGACCACGCCAACGCCCGGCGCCTGGCAGAAGGTCTCGCCGATCTCGATGGCGTCGTCTCGCCGGGCTTCCTCGCTCAGCCCGAGCCCGGTCGCCTGGATCCCGCTCGGGCCGCGACCAACTTCGTCATCTTCAAGGTCGAGCGCGACCGCTCGGCATTCCTCGACGCTCTCGCCGCGCGAGGCGTCCTGATGATCGACTTCCCGCACGGGCAGGTCCGGGCCGTGACGCACGCCGGGATCTCGGCGGCCGACGTGGACGCGACGATCCTCGCCGTCCGCGATGCTCTCGCCGACACGCGAGCGTTGCGCCAGCATGCCGCGACGGCGGCCGGCTGACGCGACGGGGTCGCGGTCGCTCACCCCCGACGCTCCCCGGTGACACGCACGACCTCGCTTCCCCGGCCGGCGGCCGCCGTGCCCGGCCCGCTCGACGAGCCGTTCTACGACCTCGTGGAGGCCCGTTTCCGCCGGATCCTCGCGCGCTACCCGGCCAACGCGACGTTCCTCGGCATCCACGACTTCGACGAGACCCTCGGCGACGGGACACGCGACGGCGTCCTCGCCGAGATCGCCGAGGAGCGGGAGCATCTCCGGGCCATCACGGCCATGGACGCGTCGCTGCTGTCGCCGGAGGCGCGCTTCGAGCGCGACCTCGAGACCTTCCTCGTCCGCCGGACCCTGTTCGACCTCGAGCGGCACCGTGTCTGGGAACGACGGTCGTCGGCGATCGAGATGATCGGGGACGCCCTGTTCGGCCTGTTCGCCCGTGACTTCGCGCCGCTCCCCGAGCGGCTCGCCGCGATGACAGCGCGCATCGAGGACGTGCCGCGGATCCTGGCCGAGCACCGGACGCGGCCCGACGGGCGACCGCAGGTCGCGACCTGGCAGGGCCTCGAGCTCGAGTCGGGCGAGGACGTCCCGACGATGTTCGACGAGGTCCTCGTCACGGCCCGCTCCGAGCTCCCGGAAACAGGCATGCGGCGCCTGGAGCGCGCCGTCGAGCGCGGCAAGGCCGCGATCGAGGAGCACGCCGCGTGGGTCAGGGGCTCGCTCGCCGGCGCAGTCGACGACTGGGCACTCGGCCCGGACCTCTTCGACGAGCTGGTGGAGCTGCGCGAGTTCGACGGCCTCGACGCCGTCACCATCGAGGCGATCGGCCACGAAGAGCTCGCGCACCACGAGGAGGCCCGCCGCGCCTGTGCGCGTGAGCTCGACCCGGAGCGCGACGAGGCCGACGTCATCGAGGCCATCGCCCACGACCACCCGGCGAGCTTCGCCGAGGCCCTCGCCGGCTACCGCCGGGCGATCGGGGCAGCGCGCGAGTTCGTCGAGCGTCATCGCCTGGTGACGATGCCGCCCAACGAGCGGCTGCTCGTCGTCGAGACGCCCGAGTACATGCGCAACGTCCTGCCGTCGGCCGCGTACTTCTACCCGAGCCGGTTCGACCGCGACTCGCCCGGGATCTACGTCGTCACACCGTCCGTCGGGGACGACCCGCGCGCCATGGAGCAGCACAACTGGCCGGCCATCACGAACACGTCGATCCACGAGGCCTACCCGGGACATCACCTCCAGATGTCGGTCGCCGCGCTCCACCCGTCGCTGACGCGCATCCAGGTCGACGCGCCCGAGTTCGTCGAGGGCTGGGCGATGTACTGCGAGCAGATGATGCGCGAGCAGGGCTACGAGACCGCGCCGCCGTCGCGCATCGCCATGCACGGCGACGCCATCTTCCGCGCGGCGCGGATCATCCTCGACGTCCGCATGCACCGCGACGGGATGCCGGTCGACGAGGCCGTCGCGTTCCTTCGCTCGCAGACCGGCTTCAGCGAGCCGGTCGCTCGGGCCGAGGTCCGTCGCTACACCTACACGCCCACCTACCAGATGAGCTACCTGCTCGGGAAGGTCCTCCTCCTGCGTCTCCGCGACGCGGAGCGCGGCCGGTTGGGCGAGGCGTTCGACCTGCGGGCCTTCCATGACCGCCTCATGGCGAACGGACCGCTGCCCATCTCGTTCCATCGCCGGACGTTCGAAGACGCTCCCGGCCCCGAACCTCTCCTGGCCGCGGGTCGCTGAGGCGTGGAGGTCATCCCCTCGATCGACGTGACCGCGGGTCGGTCGCGCATCGTCTACTGGCCGGGCGTCGCCTCCGGGACGGGCGCGCCGACCGACCGTCCCGAGCGGATCGCCCAGCGCTTCGTCGAGCTCGGGGCGAGAGCCGTCCACGTCGTCGACTTCGAGGGTGCGCGCAGTGGCGCGCCGGCCAACCTCGAGGTCGTCGGACGCATCGCCTCGACCGTCGCCGTCCCCATCCAGCTGGCCGGCGGCTGCGAAGGCGCCGACAACATCCGCCTCGCCTTCGCCGCCGGCGCGACGCGCGTCGTCCTGTCGATGAGCGTCGTCGAGGACCCGCAGCTCATCCGCGACTGCCTCGGCGTCGCCGGCGAGTGGCTCGCGGTCGGCCTCGACCCGCGGCCGGAGCGCTTCGCGGCCTTCCCGTGGCGCCGCCCGGCCGTCCCGAGCCTCGAGACCGTGGTCGAGGACCTCGTCGGCCTCGGCGTCGGCCGGCTGGTCCTCTCGCACGGTGGCTCCGATCCCGAGCTGGCCGTCCTGCGCTCGCTCAAGAGGCGCTTCGGCGTCGACCTGCTCGTGGCGGGAGGCGTTCACGACCTCGACGCGATCCGTCGCCTTCGCGATGCCGGCGCCGCCGGCGTCATCCTCGGAGAGCCGCTGCTCTCCGGTGCCATCGAGTTCCCCGCAGCCCTGGAGGCCGCCGCATGACCCTGCTTCACCCTCGACTCGTGCCGCTCGTCGCCGCCGCGGCCCTCGCGCTGACGGCGTGCTCGACCGCGGGAGCCTCGCCGACTCTGCCGCCGATCTCGCCCGAGCCGACGAGCGCCGCCGCATCCCACCCACCCTGCCCGACGAGCCAGCCGGCGTCACTCCCGGCCGATCAAACGCGGACCGTGACGATCCACACCAAGCTCGGCGATATCGTCATCAAGGTCGAGGGCAAGCTCGCCCCGATCGCCGCCGGCAACTTCGTGGCCCTGGCGGCGTGCGGCTACTACGACAACGTCGACTTCCACCGCGTCGTGCCGAACTTCGTCATCCAGGGCGGCGACGGTCAATATGGGCGCGAGCCGAACGTCGACATGTCGAAGATCGGCAGCGGCGGACCCGGGTACACGATCCAGGACGAGCAGGTGACCGCGACGTACGGGCGGGGGACGGTCGCGATGGCGCGGTCCTCGGCCCCGAATTCGCAGGGCTCGCAGTTCTTCATCGTCCAGTCGGACGCGGCGCGCCCGGCCCTGCAGTCCTACGACACGTATGCGATCTTCGGAAACGTCACCGAGGGGATGGGGGTCGTCGACATGATCGTCGGCTCGGCCGACCAGGAGATCCCCACTCATCCGATCGTCATTCAGAGCGTGTCGGTCGCCAACCCCTGACAACCGGACGACCGACGAGAGAAGCGGCCGACGATCGCCCGGCCAATTCCGAAAGGAGCAGCAATGACGAAGGCTGTGATCGCCACCGAGAAGGGCGACGTCGAGGTCGATCTCTTCGACAACGACGCGCCGAAATCAGTCGCCAACTTCACCAAGCTCGCCCGCGAGGGCTTCTACGACGACGTCGTGTTCCACCGCGTCATCCGCGGCTTCGTCATCCAGGGCGGCGACGGCCAGTTCGGCAAGAAGTCGGCGCTCAACGGCTCGCGTGTCGGGACCGGCGGCCCCGGCTACCGCTTCGACGACGAGCCGGTCAAGGGCGACTACCACCGCGGCACCCTGGCGATGGCCAACGCGGGCCCGAACACCAACGGCAGCCAGTTCTTCATCTGCCACCAGGACCTGTCGGGCCGCCTGCCGAAGAGCTACAACATCTTCGGCCAGGTGACGCGCGGGCTCGACGTCGTGGATGCCATCGCGAACGCCCCCACGGGCGCGGGCGACCGACCTGTCGAGCCGGTCGCGATCACCGGGATCACGCTGATCGAGGAGAGCTGACCCGGGATCTCTCCCGGAGTGCCCCCGTCCTGTCGCCCAGGCGACAGGACAAGATGCGACTGCAACGGCCCAGGGCGTCGTCCGAGCGGGCCGCGCCGCGCTTTGAGATGAATCGTTAAGGGATTTTCACCACCAACCCTGAAAAAACCCTTGGCGAGCACGAGGTGAGGTTGTACAGTACGTCTCGCTGCGAGAGCAGCCAGCTGCCCCAGCTTCAAGGTCATGGGTAGGTAGGGTCAGGGTAGTCGGTGCAGCCGACGTGATAGATGCCCTTGTGGCGCGGCAGAAGGCGGTCCGTCAGGACCGCACCTTCACCGGGACAGCAACGAAGCGGTTCCCTCGGGAACCGCTTCGTATTTCAGGGACGATCGTCGGCCGCGGCTCGTGAGGCCGCTCTCGGCCGCCGAAGCCGCAGGAATGCGCGGGAAAGCGCGGGCAAAGTCCGAAGCCGTCGAGCGCGTCGCCCGAAGGTGCCGTAGGGTTCGTGCGTGGGCCGGAGCGCTGAAGACCTGAATCGCCGCCTCCTGCGCGCCCGCGACGCGATGGACCGGGCGTACGCCGAGCCGCTGGACATCCCCGCCCTGGCGGCGGTCGCGCACACCTCCGCGGCGTACTTCAGTCGCTGCTTCCGCCTCGTCTTCGGGGAGACCCCGCACCGCTATCTGCAACGCCGGCGGGTCGAGCGCGCGATGTTCCTTCTCCGAGAGACAGACCGCTCGATCACCGACGTCTGCCTCGACGTCGGGTTCACCAGTCTCGGGACCTTCAGCCGCACGTTCCGCGACGTCGTGGGTCAGACACCGACCCTCTACCGCGCGACGCACGAGCCGATGGCGGCGCCGCACTGCTTCCAGGTGGCGGCGACGCGCCCGCGGGTTCCTGCGAGCTGAGGCCGTTGGCGAGGAGTGGCTTTCGCAGCTCACGCGCTCGCCCGGATGGCGATCCAGCAGTCCTGGAGAAGCGAGGGCGCGGCGCCCGTCCCTAGCATGAGCCGGTGTTTCGTCACCTCGACAGAGAAGGGACTCACATGATCGCCAACGTCAACGTCGTCACCCTCTACGTCCTCGACAAGGACGAGGCGCTCGACTTCTACGTCAACAAGCTGGGACTCGAGATCGGCGCCGACGTCACCCGCGACGGTTACCGGTGGCTGACCGTGCGCGCGCCGGGGGACGCCGGCACGGAGATCCAGCTGGAGACCCCCGGGCGGCCGATGCACGATGAAGCGACGGCCGAACGGATGCGCGACCTGATCACCAAGGGCGCGATGGGGCGCCTCGTCCTCAAGACCGACGACGTCCGTGGCCTGTACGAGACGCTGCGAGCCCGCGGCGTCGTCGACTTCACCCAGGAGCCGACGGAGAACTTCTACGGCACCGACATGGGCATCCGCGATCCCTTCGGCAACCACATCCGGGTCCTCCAGCAAGGGCGCGTCCCCGAACAGACTCCGGCCTGATCTTTCCGCGGTTCACGTCGCGCGAACCGACCGATCAACGGGATCCCACAATCACTGAGCCCGCCCGGACGCGTTCGGCCCCGGGCGGGTCTCGGTCCATGGAGGGACGTGCCAGGCGCGCCCGGCCGACCCGGAGCCTGCCGCGAGCGCGGTCAAGGACCGGCGGATCGCCAGATGATCTGTCGGGTGTCACGCATGTCGCGACTCATGTGTCACCGATGTCGCGACTCAAGACACTGGCGCGCCCGACAGGATTCGAACCTGCGACCTTCGGCTCCGGAGGCCGACGCTCTATCCGCTGAGCTACAGGCGCGCGGACCGCGATCATACCGGTTCACGCTCGGAGGGAGAGCTTCGACTTCCGGCTTGAGTGTCTATCCACCGGCGCCTGGTCGATTTGGCAGGGGGTGGTCGTCCAGCGGTCTGGCCATCCGCTAGATAGCTACTCTAAAAGCCTTAGAGTCCCTGCGAACCCTCAACCTTCGCGCGCCAGTACCCCCGCGGGTCATTCGGCGACGTGCGGATCGCCTCGAGCAGGCCCGCCTCCTCGAGTCGGTGGAGGTAGTTCAGGGCAGCCGGCCTCGAGACCCCGAGCAACGGGATCGCCTGACTCGTCGTCAAGCGGCCGGTGCGCTTCACGTGCTCCACGAACCGCTCGGACCCGGGCGGCAGCGCGGCCAGGATCCTGGCCGAGAGTGGGTCCGCCAGGAAGGTCACGCGGAGCGAGGCAGGGGTCTGGACGAACACGGGTTCAGGCAGGCCGGCTCTCCCCATCTCCTCGTACATCTGGTTGACGCCCTCTCCGAGCTCGCGGCCGTAGTCGAGATCAGCGAGGGGGCGGGCGATGCGCGGGTTCCGCGCGAACCTGGTGGTCCGGATGTTATCGATGCGGACAAGGCCTGGCAGCCGACCCGGGCTCTCGATCTCCAGCCGATCGTCGAACAGCTCGACCCGGATGTGGTCACCGCCGATCGCGTAGGAGCGGTGGATGACGGCGTTCACGATCGCCTCGAGCCAGGCCGGCTCAGGAACGTACGTCTCGCGATCGAAGCGGCCCCGCGTGCCGAGCCTGGGCTGACCGGCACGATCCCCGACCAGATCGCAACGGCTCGCCGCCGGCTTCGCCGTTGGCTGCCCGCCACCGTCAGGCGCCGGCGCCCGGCCAGGCTCGGTCGCTTGACGACCACCGCCCATAGTCTAAGATCGCTTAGACTAAGACGGCTTAGAC
>DASVZT010000157.1:0-9749 GCA_036391495.1 Candidatus Limnocylindrales bacterium | reverse complement strand
GCCAGGAGGACGACCAGGAATGCCAGCAGGGGACTCCCCGCGAGCTGGATGCCGAGCCCGAGCTGGAACGACGACAACGGCCCGACGGCCGGCACGGTCAGAGTCCCGAGCGACCAGAGGAGCATCACGACGACCTGGACGACGGCGAAAACGCCGAACCCGAGCGTGTAGCCGGCGACGATCTCGCTGCGGGTGACAGGCGTAGCCAGCAGGCGTTCGAGCGTGCCGCCCGTCCGCTCGCGCAGGAAGCTGACGCCGGTCAGGATGTAGACGAAGAAGTAGACGAGAAACCCGACGATCGCCGGCGCGTAGGTCGTGATCGGGTCGCTCGACGGGACGCCGAACACGGTCACGTGCTGGAGCGCGGGAAGGGGCCGGCCGGCGAGCGAGGCCGCAACGCTGAGCATGGCCTTCTGGAGTGTCCCGACCTGTCCGGCTTCCCCGGTCGGGTCGAGCCCCTCCGTGATGACCGTGAAGGTCGTTGCGGCGGTCGGCGGGGTGGTCGCGCCGAGGACCGGCGGGAGGACGATCGCGATCGTCGCGCTCCCGTCCTCGACGGCACCGCGCGCCGCCGCCTCGTCGGAGGCGATGGTGACGGTGGCGGCCGGATCCTGCGCGAGGAGGGCCTGGTCGAGTGCCGCGACGACGATGGCGCCGCGCGGGCCGGCCTCGTTGACGACGAGCGCGTGGATCGGCGGTGTCGTGCCGCCACGCAGGATGAACGTCACGAGCCCTGTCATGAGGACGGGCGCAACGAAGAGGATGGCGAGCGACGGCCGATCACGTCGGATCTCTTCGACGACGCGACGGAAGATGGCGTTGACGCGGCGGGCGTTCATGCGGGAGGCCCGGCGGTGTCGGTCGGACCAGGCGGGTCGGCTGTCTTTCGCGTGCCCCCGGCCGCGAACCGCAGGAAGGCCTGTTCGAGGTTGTCGGTCGCCGCGCGTGCCCGGAGATCGGCCCGCGATCCCCGCGCGATGACCTTCCCGGCCCGGACGAACAGGAGCTCGTCGCAGCGGTCGGCCTCGTCCATGACGTGGCTGGAGACGACGATCGTCGTGCCCTCGGCCGCCAGGCGGCGGAAGTGCGCCCAGAACTCGACCCGCAGGAGCGGGTCGATGCCGACGGTCGGCTCGTCGAGGAAGAGCACGGGCGGTCGATGGACGAGCGCGCAGGCCAGCGAGAGCCGGCGTCGCTGGCCGCCGGAGAGGTCGGCCGTGAGCGTGGCGGCCCGGTCGGCGAGATCGACGAGCGAGAGCGCGGCATCGACCGCACCATGGTCCCGGACGCCGTAGGCCGCGGCGAAGAAGCGGGCGTTCTCGGCGACCGTGAGGGCCGGGTAGATCCCGTCGCTCTGGGTCATGTAGCCGATGCGCGAGAGGATCGGCCGGTCGGGCATGCGCGTCCCGAGGACCTCGGCGTGGCCCGACGTCGGGCGCGTCATGCCGGTGAGCAGCCGGATGAGCGTGGTCTTGCCGGAGCCGTTGGGGCCGAGCAGGCCGTAGATCCGACCGGCCGGCAGGTCGAACGTCATGCCGTCGACCGCTCGCACGGCCCCGAACGTCTTGACGAGATCGACGCCGCGCACGGCCGCGGCGCCATCGGTCGTCATGCCGGCTCTGCCTCCCGCTGCGATGGTCGCCTCCTGCCTCTCCCCGTGGATGCGACCGCGCGACGCCACTCTACGCTTTGGGCGGTGCCGCGGGGCGGGGAGGCGGCGCGGGTGCGGCGGCCCCGTGCGGTTGCCTCGGCAGGCGACTCCTTGGCCTGCTCGGGGTCCTGCTCAGGCGGATTGCCCTGTCAGGGCTCGTTGCGGGGCTTGGACAGCCATGAGCAGGCGTACTGGCGGCAGCGTCGGGAGCCATCGACCTGCCTCTCGCACGATTCCTTGGTTTGGGTCGTGTTCCAGAGCCTCGGCGGGTGCTCGACCGCCCCTTGATCGGCCGATTGCCCCGCGGATAGCCCTGTGGAGAGAATCGCAGCGCATACAGGGTCGGTGGCCGCGCAACACGCGACACGTGCCGGCTCCGACACGACCATCCGCGTCCGCCCAACACACGGCCTGACCGGCGTGGCCCAAGCTGCCGGCGTCGGCCACGGTCTCGACCACCGGTTGCGCCCTACAATCGCCTACGTGCGCCCGTAGCTCAGTGGATAGAGCATCTGACTTCGGATCAGACGGTCGGGGGTTCGAATCCCTCCGGGCGCGCCACGGTCATGAGTCGCGACATCGGTGACACATGAGTCGCGACATCGGCGACAGGTGGGTCAGCCGGTCTGCTGGGACCCCGGCCATCGGCCGGGGCCTCTTCGCGTGTTGCGCCAGTACCCCTTGTCGGGCTCGATCCGGTGGGCCGAGAGGAGCTCCCCGGTGTCGAGGGCGACGACCGTGACCTCTGCTCGCCGACGACGGCGAGGACCCGCCTCCCGGCGTGCGCCGCGCCGATTCGGAGGTGCGATGGTGAACCGCTGGACGGCGATCGGCTGACGCGCATCGCGTCTTTGTTGCGGCGCTTGCGAGACCGCGAGGCCCAGCTCCGCCGGCGCGACCGGACCTGACCTCTTCGGCCGAACTTGTCACGTTGGCCCCTGCCCCCATGCCCAGGCGATGGTCAAGGGCGCTGAGGTAGCACTGAAGTGTCCAGCACTGCAGCCCGGTCCGGCCACGCCTGGCTGACCGGTGTGGACGGATCGGTCTCCTCCCAGACGAGCAGGGGCCCGGACACAGTGCTCGAGCTCCAGCCGTAGCTCACCGGCAGGACGACCTCCTGGCCCAGTGCGCGGTCGAAGACGTCCGATGAGCCGTTTTCCGCCCAGGCGACGATCCTGGAGTTGATCGTCGGCCACTCAAGGTAGTTCCCCTGGGGGCTGCGGGCGATCATCGTGCCGGTCCCGCCACCGTCGATGCGGTCGATGAGCCACACCGAGAGCGAGGCCGCGTCGTTGTACGCGAGGCTCGCGCCCGACAGGCTCAGCGACGCCGGGCGGATGGCGAGCCGCGACGTCCAGCCCGAGTTGAGGTTCTCTGCGTGCACGTACCCCCCGCCGCCCTCGAACACCACCCACGCGACCCACGGCCACGAGAGCGTGGGCCACCCGGCCGACGTGGCGACGGTTGCCACCCTGCCCGACGCCAAGTCGGCCTGCCGGACCACCGCGTCCTGCATGGACCCTGCGATCACACGGGGGCCGACTCCCTGGCCCCACATGGCGAGGCCGTGCCCGGTTGCGACGAAGGACAGCGGGCCTGGCAGCGGCGCGCCCCCGGCGCCAGTCGTCGCCCGTGCGATCTCGTGCACGGACCCCGTTTCGAGGTCGTAGGCACGAAGGCGCCAGTTGTAGAAGTCGGGCTCGTCGTTGGCCTCCTGCCACACGACCCACCTGCCGTCACCGGCTGCGGACAGGATCTGGCTCGACGGGAACGCGAGCCTCGCCATCGGGACGACGTTCCCGCTCCCGACCTCGTAGAGCACGGCCTGCCCCGGCACAGTGTGCGCCGAGTCTGGCTGCGCCGCGTCCGGACGGCTCGCACCGATGAGGTAGCGGCCGTCGGATGTCGCCGCGTTTGCGAACACGAAGTGGCGACCGCCGCCTAGCGATATCGGGAGGCGGCGTACGGGCACGTCGCCCCAGGCGACCGCGCTGCTCACCGCCGCACCACTCCCCGCGGCGGCATCCGAGGGGGTGGGCGACGAGTGGCCAGGGGCCGGCGACGAGACGGGTGCGTGCCCAGAGCCGCCCGTCGCCGCGCTCGGCACGGCCGGCGTCGCGGGCGCTGCCGACGGCACGCTAGGCTGCACCGAGCTCCCGCACCCCAGGACGAGCAGACAGGCCAGGAGCAGCGGTCGGCGCAGGGGTCGGGAGCTGGCCCGGCCCCTGCCGCCAACGAAGTTCACCAGACGAAGCCCCGCGTCGCGAGCATGTACGACATGCCGGTGCTGCCGCTCGCGATGTAGCTGTAGGCGGGCACCGAGCCTGCCCAGGAGACCGAGCTCCCGTGCACCGGGTCTGCGTAGTACGTCGTGGCGCCGTAGCTCCCGTAGCCGCTCGCCGCGACCCAGTGGTAGATCTCGATGTTCGTCGGGTGCCCGACCAGGTGGGGCGTGGACGAGGACGCCTTCTCGTAGACATTGAGTGCCAGCGGATAGCCGTTGTCGATGTCGAACGTCAGGTTCGTGGAGAAGTTCGTCGCGCCGTCCTGTGCCATGTACCAGGTGCTGTGCGCCCAGGTGTTGAGCGTCGAGGGGACGGGGTGGGGATACGCCGCGGACTGGTACCAAGGGGTCCCCTGGTCGGCCTCGGTGCAGAGGTAGCCCGTCGTGCAGTACGCCGCCAGGTGCGTCTGGGAGAGGCTCTCGCCGCGCGGGCCCGTCGTCGCCCCGCGGTATCGGAGGATCGAGTAGCTCGCGCTGGCGCCGCAGTAGTAGTTGTACTGCTGGGGGAACTGGCTCATGCCCAGGACGCCACCGGCAGAGGCCATCGGCGAAACGACTGCGGTGGCGCCGGCGATAGTCGCCATCTCGGCCTTGGCGGCGGCGACCGGGAAGAGTCCCTTGCGCGCGAGCACGTAGTCGGTCGCGACCTGCTGCTTCTGCGCGAGGGCCGCTGCTTCTTGGGCCGTCGGCCCTGGGTTGGGATTGGGGTCGGGGTTGCCATACGGTCCGTCGGCGAGCGCGACGGGAACGACGACCAGCGCGACGACTGCGGCTACTGCGGCAGCACGGAAGAACGGTCGGATCACGACTCCCCCCTTGTGTCTGTCCTGACTCGTTGCAGTGGGGCCGTCACCGCGTGGCGACGGCCAGACCGTAACCACGTTGACCGTGCCGAACCACGGTGGATCAAGCCGACATGCCTGCGCAACCGCCAAACAGTGCCCTGGTCGACCCCCGATGCGCCTTGACAAGTCTGGGCTGCATTGGTTGCGCGTCCGCGGCCGAGTTCTGAATCCCTGCCCAATCCGAGCGGCCATCTCGCCGACACCGCGGCAGCCAAGGTCGGCGAGTACGTCCCAGATACTGCCGTGTTCGGGCAGCGCTCCAGCCGACCGTGGCCGTTGGTGGTCGATACCGTGGACCGATCGTGCGAATGACAACGTCCCGCTCCCACGGCATTGCGAGAACGTCAGCCTGGCGAGCTGACACCTCGGCGACGGAAAAGACCATCCTCTGCGGGATCTTCAAGGACCGGTGATCGCTCCCAGACTGCGACCGTCTTCGAGGTCGTGGGGGGCTGCCAGAAGGTCGCCGGTATCGCCGCCGCGGACCGCGGCCCGACAGGCGGCCGCCGATGGCCCCGCGATCGGCCATGCCCTATGCGGCGAGGAGCGCCTCGACGAGTGGCGCAATCCCGTCGATTACGATGGTTGGCAGCGTGCGCTCGAATCCTGTCGGACGCGCCATGTCTTGAGTCGCGACATCGGTGACACATGCGTCGCGACATGCGTGACACCTGTGATCAGCCGGTCTCCTGGGACCCCGGCCAGCGGCCGGGGTCTCGTCGTTGGTTGCGCCAGTAGCCCCGGTCGGGCTCGATGCGGTGAGCGGAGAGGATCTCGCCGGTGTCGAGGGCGACGAGGGTGACCTCCTGCTCGTCGGCGATCGCGAGGACGCGCCTGCGGGCATGGGCGACGCCCGCGTTGAGATGGTGCAGCCGGCCCGCCCGGCGGAGGGTGATCGCGCCCTTGCCGTCGGTCGTGTTGTACCGGACCCGGAAGTGGCCGGGAGCGCCGCGGCCGCCAGGATGGGCCTTGGGCCGGGCGTCATAGGCGACGGCGGGAGTCCGCCGGCCGATCGCCCGGTGCGGCCGCTGCTCGTTGTAGAGCGCTCGGAACGCGTCGAGCTGTCCCTGCAGCGCGGCGAGATCGGTCGCCGCGGGTCGCCGCGCCAGCCAGCGCTTGAGCGTCTGGTGATAGCGCTCGATCTTGCCCTGGGTCTGAGGGTGAGCGGGGGCACCGTTCTTCCGGCGGATCCCGAGCCAGGCGAGCAGGTACTCGAAGCTGTTGCGCCCCCCGGTGAAGCGCGAGGTGTAGACCGACCCGTTGTCGGTGAGCGTCGCGGCCGGCCAGCCATGGGCGTCACCGGCCGCGGTGAACGTGGCGACGACGTTGTCGCCACGTCGACCACTGTCTGGGACGACCTATTGGCAGTCGCCGGATGGCCCCGGAATGAAGGTCGGGCCGCCCCCCGGCGCCGGCCCCGACCAGACGTCCAGGCGACCACAAGACAGGTCGACACGCACGGCCCGGCCACTCGTCGTGCTGATGTAGTCGCTCACGCCAACCGTGAGGTTCGCCAGAGTGCGGCCCGACGGCGAACGGGCCTCGATGTTCCACGGCCTCGGTGGCAACTGTTGGGTTATGGGATCCTGCCGAACGCCCGCGCCAACCGTCTCGAGGACGTTTCCGTTCACGACTAGGGTCACAGGGATAGTTGTGCTGTTGGACACACTCAGCGGCGGCAGGTTTGAGGGGGACGCGGAAGGAGCCGCCGACGGCGCTAATGACGCCGCCGAAGCGCATGCCGCGACCAGGGTGAGGATCGGAACGAAAGCGATCGACAGATCGGGAATGTGATTGCGCATCGCCGTGAGGCTCGTGTGAGGGGCGGAAGGGCAGAAGGTGAGCCCACTCGCAGGGTTGAGCGCGGCGTCTCGCGCGGGTCGCCATAAGCTGGTCAAGACCCCCGACGAGATCCTCGCCAAGGCGATCCGAACCACTAGTGTCGCGCGCCGGAATCGGCTTGCGCCTTCCGTGCTCCTAGCGCAAAGAGTGGGTAGAGCCGACTCGACACCCGCCCGTAGGTGCGGGGTCGTCCGGGGTGCGGCGCGTCGGCGAGACCGGCCAGCCCCCGCTCCTTGAACCGTCGGCGCCAGAGCAGCACCGTCGGGACGCTGACGCCGAGCTCGTCGGTGACCACGACGTGCGCCGCTCCCTCGGCCGCTCGCAGGATGATCCGGGCGCGCATCGCGGTGCGCTGCTCGGTCGTGCCCGCCCGGGCCATCGCCCGGAGGGCCTCCGCTTCGGACTCACTCACAGCGAATTGCGACGTGAGACACTAGGGTGTGCGCGCCTTGCCAAAGCCGCGCATGACCACACCCGTGGTGTCGTCGACAATAGCGCCCGTGTACAGGACAGTTTCCGGCGCCACCGTGGCTCCGTAGGCCACCCCGCCCGGCGGCTGGTCCCCGCCGTCGAAAAGCACGATCCAAACGCCGCGGCTCGCCTCCGAAACGGTCCGAGCCGCCTGCCCGTGGATCACGTTCGCGGGCGCAGCGGTGGTTCCAAGATACGACTGGGCGGCAGCGACGGCCTGCTCTTGTCCGACGGAAGCCGAGACAGAAGCTCCGACTGTGTCGATGCTGATGGCCAGCTGTTGCTGGTCGTATTGAGTCAGTGTCGGCGGCGGCGGTTGACTCGCTAGCACGGCGCTAGCGATAACGCCCGCCCCGAGGGGCGCGAGGCACAGGGCTACAAGGGCTCGGACGCGCTTCATGTCGACACCTCATATCCGAAATCGTGCAGTGTCAGCTCACGGGCAGTTCGTATCCCAGGTGTCGTACTCGTTGCTCCCGACCTTCAACGCGTACGAGGTGGGACTGTAGAAGTGGACCGTGTCACCGGAGGGAGCGCTCCAGCCGGAGATCCCGTGCAGGCTCACGTACGTGCTCGCGAACAGGGCGTGGCTAGTGACATTCCCAGGCATCTGATCTGCCAGGTCCTGTGTCTCGCTGAACACCTCGTAATTGTTGGGCGTCCAGTTCGTCCCTAGGTCGGAGTACTGCGAGCCGTTGACGAAGTAGTCGAGATGCTTGTTGGAAGGGTTGTATGTGATCTCGTAGTTCGTTGAGGTCCAGACCGTCCTGCCACTCCAGGTGTTCCAGAAGTCGTTGCCCATTCCGTCCCTGTGTTCCTGGAAGATCTCTCGAACGAACGTTGAGCCCGACTTGTGCTTGTTCCAGCCGAACTGGCCCCAAAGGGTGTTGTTGTAAGCGAGCATCACGGACATCGAGGTTCCGATGCCGGAGAGGCCCGAGACGTAGGGGTCGTATTCCTCGGTATACGACTGGACACCGGTCGGATAGGCGCTGGGATAGCCCACCGTTCCCGCCTGATAGGTGCCGTTTTGGGAGGACCTGTACGGATTGCACGGAGTACCTGCTCCGGCGACGGTCGCGGCGGCTAGGAGAGATGCGACGATTGCGAGGCACGTAGCAAACGTCAAGTGCGTCCGCAGCGGCTTCTTATGTCGCGCGCTGATCATGGGTCCCCTCCTTCGGAAGCCAGAGGACGACTGCGCGGCCTCGCGTCGCACCTCCCTCCCTCGGCAATGCCGACGAGCGAAGTCTCGCAATCGGACTGTACACTGTCAATATACAAAGGCATCTATGCACAGTGTCCTGGGGCTGCGACGAGGACTCATCGGCGGCCAACGCTGCACGTCTTGGTCCCGCGCTCCACCATCCCGAGTGGCTTGGTGGCGTCGCGTGGACGCGCAAGCCTCTCGCCTATGCGACGGTGCCTAGCGACACGTGTCCACGCGCTGACCTCGCATCCACCGCACGAGCGTGGCGTGCGCCCGCGGCACGTCGCCGAGCTTCTCGAATGCAACAGCAGTCGCAGGTTCGACAAGATCCGCGAGCGCCGCGCTCGCCTCCGGCTCCGAGATGTCCATTGTCGCATCGTCCGTCGAGAGGTGGGCGAGTTGCGCCAGCGACGCCGAGTGATCCGCCCAGCGTTCCTCGTCCTGGCGCCACATCGCCGGCTCCCACCCAGGTAGCGGCGCTCGACCGTAGCGCGAGCGGCCTCGGTCGCAGCCGTCCTCCGACTGGAGGCGCGCCAGCAGGCCGGCGTACTGCGTCGCCTCGCCGTCCGAGCGGGCGAGCTCGAGGCGGGCGGCGTTCAGCGCCGCCCGGAGCCCGTCGCGCTCGCGCACCTCCGCGGCGACCGCGTTGATGCGCATAACGAGCTCGAACCGCAGGATTGTCTCGAACTGCGCACTCCGGATCGCCTCGGCCCGTTCGCGCGCGAGACCTCGGGTCCGGAGGCGCGCCGACGCATCGGCCTCCCGAGGTCCGAGAGGGCGATCTCGTACACCCGTCGGACGCCCTCCGCGGTATCGAGTCCCGGCAGGTCGTACGCGACGGCGAGCGTGCCCTCCTTGCGCCGGCGAAGACCACCCATGCGGCGGGCCTCGGCGACGTCGGCGGCGCGCTCAGGGTCATGGGAGAAGCAGAAGGGACGTCCCCGGAGGGGCGCCATCTCGCATGCTCGTCCATCGCTCGCCCGAGCGGTGCAGCGTCGGCGCATCAGCATCGATGACCTCTGCTCATGACGGCGTTGCTCATCGGCCCGCACGATGTCGTCATGGTGTGGGGCTGCCGGCGCGGGCGAGCTCGATGGCGAGACACGCTCGGGCCCGGTCACGCTGGCGCTCGTCGAACTCGAGCGAGTCGAGGACGCGCTCGATCACGCCCTCGAGGATGTCCGCCTGCTCGGAGAATCGCGTACCAACGTCCGCGCGCCAGGAAGTGAAGACGGTGGGCGACGGTATCCTCGCAGGCGGGCGTGAGGCCAGCTGACGCAGGTCGCCCAGCTACGTTTCGGGGCTGGGGAAAGCGACCCGCTCGCCGCCGGCGGTGCACCTGCGTCGATCGAGTGTCGGCGCTATCCCTCGGCGCTGGCCACCTCGCCCGTCCTGACCTCGCCTGCCGGCTCGAGCACGAGGCCCAGCACTCCCTCCTCGAACACC
>DASVZT010000156.1:0-1777 GCA_036391495.1 Candidatus Limnocylindrales bacterium | reverse complement strand
GCTCGAGGCCCCCGTCACGGGCCTGACCGTCACGACGGGCCTCGACAGCCCGTACCTCTACGCGGCTGCCGGCCGGGATCTCGTCGTCGTGACCCTTCCGAAGGCGGGCGGCGATGTCGGGACGGCGCGCACGACGTCGACGCTGGCGATGCCGGGTGAGATCCGGGACGTGACGTGGGACCCGTCGAGCCTGATGATCCACGTCCTCGGGCGAACGCCGGACGGATCGGCGGCCACGATCTACGTCGTCGAGCCCCATGCCGTCGACGTGTACGCCGACGCGCGCCTGCCGTTCGAGCCGGCGGCCTGGGCGACGGACACCTCGCCGCGCTATCCCAACGACGAGCGCCAGGAGATCCTCGCCTTCTCGTCCAGTGGGACGGCTGCCGCGGTCGACATCGGCAAGCACGCCTACGCGTGGCGCGTGCCGGGGGTCCTGGCCGGTGTTCTCACGTCGATCCTGCTCTACCTCCTCGCGCGGCTCCTCGTCCGCCGGCGCTCCGTCGCGATCCTGGCCGGGCTGTTCACGGCGCTCGACGGGATGATGTTCGTCCAGTCGCGGATCGGCATGAACGACGTCTACGTCGGGCTGTTCATCGTCGCCGCCTACACGCTGTTCGCCGGGCTCTGGCTCGGCCGCTGGCGTGCGCGCTGGGCGTTCTGGGTCCTGATGCCGGCCGTCGGCGTCCTGATCGGGCTCGCCATGGCCTCGAAGTGGGTCGGCCTGTACGCGCTCGCCGGGCTCGGCGTCCTCGTCCTCGTCCGGTCGGCGCTCGGCCGGCTGGTCCTCGTCGGTGCCCTCGTGGGCGCGACGGCGGTCCTCGGCTACATGGCGATGAGCGTCCCCGAGGGCGGCACGAGCGGCGGGAACCTGACGTTCATGCTGCTGATGATCGCGGTGACCCTCGTCGCCGTCGTGGTGTCGGTCCTGCATCCGATCGAGTGGACGCTCGACGAGGTCCGTTTCGCGGTCGGCGCGCCGGCCGCGCTCGGCATCCTCGTCCTCCTTGTCGGCATCCCGCTCGGCGTCGCCGGCAGCGCGCCGTGCCAGGCGGGCGGGATCTGCACGAGCCGCCTGGTCCTCGAGGGCGCCTTCGGCCTGATCGGCCTCGGCGCCGTCGCGGCCTTCCTGTTCTGGGGCCTGGCGCGCGCCGGCTGGGGCCCGCTCGCGTCGCCGGACCGCGCCGCCGCGCGGCGATTGCCGGCGGCCTCGCCGGCCCCGGCCGGGTGGCTCAGGCCGGGCTGGTCGTTCGGGCTGCCGGTCGCCTGGCTTGTCGTCAGCCTCGCCCTCATCCCGTTCGCGGTCTATGTCCTCTCGTACATCCCATGGATCGCGCTCGGCAACCGGCTGACCGAATCCTGGCCGCCGGGACACACCGGCCAGACGCTCGCCGACCTGACCGCCTCGATGTACCGCTATCACAATGACCTGCGCGCGCCGCATGCGGCTTCGTCGCCGTGGTGGGCCTGGCCGCTCGACCTCAAGCCGGTCTGGTTCTACCAGGGAACCTTCAACACGGGGACGGCCGGGGCGATCTACGACGCGGGGAACCTCGTGCTGTGGTGGCTCGCCATCCCCGCCATGGCGTTCATCTCGTGGCAGTCGTACCGCCGCCGGAGTCTCGCCCTCGCGCTCGTCGCGGTCGCGTTCTTCTGGCAGTGGCTGCCCTGGGCGCGGATCGACCGCGCGACCTTCCAGTACCACTACTACACGGGCGTCCCGTTCCTCCTGCTCGCGCTCGCGTACCTCGTCGCCGAGCTGTGGCACGGTCCCTCG
>DASVZT010000155.1:0-18614 GCA_036391495.1 Candidatus Limnocylindrales bacterium | reverse complement strand
GGGGCTCCGAGCTCGTCGCGATCCACCCGCGCCCGAACGAGAACGCGTGGCTACTCGGCTACGCCTATCGGGAAAAGTTGGAACTGGTCGGGGCGAGAGGATTTGAACCTCCGACCTCATCGTCCCGAACGATGCGCGCTACCAAGCTGCGCCACGCCCCGACCGAGGTGCCCGTTCAACAGGGCCCACGGATGATAGCGCAAGCCGCCTCGCCGGGGCCGCCTCGCCGGGGCCGACCGCTGTCCTAATGCCGACCGCTGTCCCCCGGGCGGACCGCCGCCGATGAGTGACCAGCGTCAACCGTCGGCCGCCACCGAACCTCAGGACTTCGACGCCGCGACCAGCACCTCGCCCAAACCCGCCACCGTCCACGCGCCGGCCTCCAGGAGCCAGTGGCTCCCCGCCTCCAGCGGCCAGTAGCCCTCCACCCCCAGCGGCCATTCCTTCTCGCCACCCGATCGTCCGAGCTCCGGCTCGCCCTCCACCACCGACACGACCATCGGGACGTCGGCCGCCAGGACCACCGGATCGCCGGCCACGCGCATCCGCTCGACGCGGAACGGGGCGGCCGCATCGCTCAGCGTCCAGCGCCCGACCCCGCCCGCCGCCTCGATCGGCTCGGGCACCGCGCGCGGCCTGAGCGCCCGGCGCGACTCGTCGACGTGAAGCGGCCGCGGCCGTCCCCAGTCGAAGATGCGGAACGTGATGTCGCTCCGTTGCATGACCTCGTATAGCACCAGCCCGGGGCCGGGCGCGTGAACGGTTCCCGGCGGGACGTCGATCGCCTCTCCGCGCCGTGGCTGCAGTCGCCGCATGGCCGACCGGACCGTCTCCGCGTCGCCGGAGTAGAGGGCGTCCACACCGGCTCCCGGGGCGAGGCCGAGATAGAGCTGTGCGTCGTCGACCGCCTCGAGGACTACCCACATTTCGTGCTTGCCGACCGAGCCGGGCCCGTACATGGCGCGGGCGAGCCCGTCGTCGGGATGGACCTGCACCGACAGGAGCCCGCCGACGTCGAGGAGCTTCACGAGCGGCACGTCGCCCGCCAGGCCCGACTCCGCGAGCGATCGCCCGTCGTCGAGTCGAGCGTCGTCGCCCGTCAGCCAGAGCTCGCCGACGCGTTCGCCCTCGACCGTTCCGAATCGACCTCCGCCCCACGGGCGCCCGACCGCAACCGGCGTCAGTCTATGAGGGGTCTGCATGGGAGGAGCGTACCCGCTGGGCGGTGCTGGGACGATCTCACGCGTCGGCGGCGATGACACCAGGAGCATCGCCACGCGGGGCATCGTGGGGTGTCGTCCCGATCGGCACCGTCGCGAGCGCGGCGGCGAGGAACGCGACCGCCATGAGAACGAACACCGTGGGCAGTCCGGCGGCGTTTCCCTGGATCCCGATGATCCCGCCGTAGGCGGCGTTCCAGAGCGATCCGACGCCGAAGGCGAGCGTGAAGTACAGCGCGAACGAGGCATCGCGGATCGGCGGCGGGGCGATGTCGGCGAGGAGCGACTGGAGCTGCGGGCTCTCGGCGAAGCTGAACAGCCCCATGACGACGATCCCGAGCCACAGCCCGGCGATCGAATGACCGGCCGCAAGGAAGACGAGGAACCCGAGAGCACCGCCGAGATAGACACCAACGATGACCGGCTTCGGCCCGATCCGGTCGGCGAACCACCCGGCGACGAGCGGCATCGGTACCGAGAACACGATCAGCGCGCCGTACATCAGGTTGGCCGTCGTGTCGTCGATCCCGAGCACCTTGGTCAGGTAGATGAGCGCGAAGAGGTTGACGACGCCGAGCCCGCGCCCACCGCCGCCCAGGACCGACGTCAGGTACAGCCAGCGCAGGTTGACGTCGCGGACGACACGGCCGAAGGCATGCCGGACGGTGCCGGCCGCGGTGGCGGCCACCCTGTCTGCGCCCGTTTCCGTGACCCAGGCGAGGATGCCGAGAGCGATGACGATCGCGGGCACTCCGAACACGATCGCCGCTCCCCGCCAGCCGAAGGTCGTGACGACGAGGCCGCCGACCAGCGCGACGATGACCGTCCCGACGTTGCCGCCCGCGATATGGGCACTGATCGCGAACCCGCGGCGGTTGGCCGGGAACTGCTCGGCGAGGAGCCCGTTGCCGACCGGATGCTGGGGCGACCCGCCGATGCGCGAGGCGATGTTCGCGATCGCGAACATCGGAAACGTGCCGGCGAAAGCCTGGGCGACGAACCCGCCGCCGAAGAGGAGGCCGCCGAGCCCGAGCAGCCGCCGCCTCGAGACGACGCGCGTCAGGTGCGCGTACGAGAGCTGGACCATCCCCGACGCGAACGCCCCGACGGCCGAAAGGTAAGCGATGACCTCGACCGACAGCCCGAACTCGTCGACGATCCGCAGGTAGATGAGCGGGAGGACGACAGCCTGCGCGTGATTGACCGCGTGGGCGATCGACAGGAGCCAGAGGGTCCGAAATGGGCGGACGTCCGGCTGGACGCGACCCGGTCCAGTGCCTGCGTCGACCGTACGCAGGGTGCCCACCTCGGCCGGAGCGATGTCCATGCCGCGGATGCTACCGGCGCGGTGCGATCAGGCGCTCGCCGGCGACATCGCTCCAGAGCAGGGCGTCGGCGCGCGGAAGGCACGTGCGCGGGTCCGTGAAGGCGCGCAGCACGCTGCCGGCGTCAGCGGGGAGCTTGGCCGCGAAGAGCGCAGAGAACTCGCGGACCAGCTGGCGGTTCCGTGTCGTTCGCCGAAGGATGATGACTCCGCGGACCGTCGCCCCGGGATGGGCACGCGCCACCGCGGCCACCTTGGCATCGAGCCCGCGAAGAGCTGCACCGACGTCGTCGAGCAGGTCCCAGACCTCGATGACGGCGATCTCGTCGATCCGACGAAGCGCGACGTCGACGGAACGCGATCGGACGGCGTTCGGATCGACCGGCATCTCCGGCATCGCGAGCCAGCCACCCGGCTTCGCGGTCCTGATGACGAGCTCCTGGCGCTTGAGGTGCTCGTAGTCGCGCGGTCGGGTGGCACCGGGCGCGTCCTCGAAGAACGCCGCCAGCCTGAGGCCGACGGCTTCGCCGACCGACGCCCAGGTCGTCACCGATGCCGCGGTGCCATGGCCTCGCTCCATCCTGCTCACGTACGACTGCGAAATCCCGGCGGCTTCGGCGACGTCCACCTGCCGAAGACGGCGGGAGCGTCGGGCCTCGCGCAGGGCGATCCCCAGGCGCCGGCAGACTTCGGCCGCGCGTGCTCGTCCCGCAAGCCTTTGGCGCGTCGCACGACGCCTTCGACGGTCTGGCATCCGGATCCTCCCTCGGCGGGAGATGGGCCATCTTTCGCGCGGCAGCCGGCACGACCGCAGCACCGGCGGCAGACCGCATGACCGCAGCCCAAGAAGGATTACAGAGCGCGCCCAACGCCCACTTACGTCGCGATCACCTGCCACACTCCGTGGACATGGGCCCGTTGTTGCCGCTCCGAGCACTGGCGGTTCTGCCAGCGGCAGCAAGAGGCGTCGCCGACGTGCCGGCCTTCGGAACCGGCGCCCGGCAGACCTTCTTGGGCTGCGCCAGACAGGCGCGATGCCACGAAGCCCCCGGACGACCGCCCTCGGACGACCGCCCTCGGACGACCGCCCTCGGACGACCGCGGCCCCCGCCACCACCGCGGCCCCCGCCGCCCGCCCAACCCCCCGGCCGCGACGCGGCCTCGCCGCACCCGCGCCTCAGTACTGGAACAGCAGCTCCCGGTACTTCGGCAGCGGCCAGAGGTCGTCCGCGACGAGCGTCTCCAGCGCGTCCGCCGCATCGCGCAGCCGCGCCTGCGCCGGGATGACCGATCCGGCGAACGACCGCGCTTCCGCCTCCACCGAACCGGCCGAATGCGCCGCCTGCTGCGCAGCCTCCAGCCCGGAGATCGCGTCGGCAAGCTGGTCCGTCATGCCGGCCACCCGTTCGCACATCTCGTGGGCACCCCGCGACGCCCCCGCGCCGGCCAGCACCCCGAGGTACCGCAGGGCGGCCGGCATGATCATCGTGCGGGCGATATCCAGCGCGCAGCTCGCCTCGATGTTCGAGACCTTGACGTAGTGCTCCCAGGCGATGTCGGCACGGGCGGCAAGCTCGCGCTCCGACAGGACGCCGAAACGGGTGAACAGGTCCCGCGCCTTCTGGGTCGACAGCGCCGGGAGCGCGTCCACCGTCGTCCGGTTGTTCGGCAGCCCGCGACGCTCCGCCTCGCGATGCCACTCCTCGGCATACCCGTTGCCCTCGAAGAGCACCTGCTTGTTGTCGCGCGCGATCCTCGCCAGGATCCGCGTCAGCCCGTCGAAGTCACCCTGCGGCAGCTTCTCGAGCTCGTCGGCGAGGAGCGCCAGCGACTCGGCCACGGCCGTGTTGAGGGCCGTCTGCGGCCAGTAGATCGGGGCCGCCGAGCCGACGGCGCGAAACTCGAACTTGTTGCCGGTGAACGCGAACGGTGACGTCCGGTTGCGATCGGTCGCGTCGCGCGGCAGGTCCGGCAGCGAGTCGACGCCCAGGTCGAGGTGACCATTCCGCTTCGAGGCCGACGCACCTCCCCGCTCGAGCTGCGAGATGACGTCGACGAGCTGCGAGCCGAGGAAGACCGACATGATCGCCGGGGGCGCCTCGTTGGCCCCGAGCCGGTGGTCGTTCGCCGCGTCGGCGATCGTCGCGCGGAGCACGTCGGCGTGGACGTTGACGGCACGCACGACCGCCAGCAGGAAGGCCAGGAACTGCGCGTTCGCGTGCGGGTCGTGGCCGGGGTCGAGCAGGTTCTCGCCGCCATCGGTCGCCATCGACCAGTTGTTGTGCTTGCCCGAACCGTTGATGCCGGCAAACGGCTTCTCGTGGATGAGCAGCATCAACCCGTGCCGTGGCGCGAGCCGCCGCATCGTCGCCATCGCCAGCATGTTGTGGTCCGACCCGACCGACGTCGGCTCGAAGACCGGCGCCATCTCGAACTGGCAGGGCGCGACCTCGTTGTGGCGCGTCTTGGCGGGGATGCCGAGTCGCCACAGCTCGCGGTCGAGATCCATCATGTAGGCGAGGATCCGCTCGCGGATCGGGCCGAAGTACTGGTCCTCGAGCTCCTGGCCCTTCGGCGACGGAGCGCCGAACAGCGTTCGCCCGGTCAGGACGAGGTCCGGTCGCTGCTGGGCGAGCCGGCGATCGACGAGGAAGTACTCCTGCTCCGGCCCGATCGAGGTCCCGACGCGCTTGGTCGTCGTGTCGCCGAACCAGCGCAGGATGCGCAGCGCCTGCTTGCCGAGCGCGTCCTGCGACCGGAGGAGCGGGATCTTGTAGTCGAGCGCCTCCCCCGTGAACGAGACGTATGCCGTGGGGATGGTCAGCGTGACCCCGTTCGGCTCGACCTGCAGGAAGATCGGCGACGTGACGTCCCAGGCGGTGTAGCCGCGGGCCTCGAACGTCGCGCGGATGCCACCCGACGGGAACGAGGACGCGTCGGGCTCGCCCTGCAGCAGGTTCCGGCCGTTGAAGCTCGCGATCGTCCTCCCCTCGCCCGCGGGGCTGAGGAACGAGTCGTGCTTCTCGGCCGTCGACCCGGTCATGGGCACGAACCAGTGCGTGTAGTGCGTCGCGCCGTGGGCCATCGCCCACTCCTTCACGCCGTGCGCGACGGCATCGACGATCGCGGGATCGAACGGCTCCGCGCCGTCGATCGTCCGGCGGAGCCTCTCGAAGATGGGCCGCGCCAGGTACTGCCGCTGAGCGTCTTCGTGGAAGACGTACTGACCGTAGATGTCGGCCCCGGCGTGGTCGAGGTAGTTCTGCGTCGCGCTGACGCGATGGGTCGCGATGGCCTCGATGGCGGTCTGGCGGGCGCTCATGATCGATGCGTCTCCTGTGGCTGCGCGGCTAGAAGGCTTCGAGGTAGCGATCGAGCTCCCACTGGCTCACCTGGAGCCGGTACTCGTCCCACTCCGCTCGCTTGGCGTCGACGAAGTGGCGGAAGACGTGCTCGCCGAGCGCCTCGCGGACGACCTCGTCGCGCTCGAGCTCGTCGATCGCCTCGCCGAGCGTGCCGGGCAGCTCGCGGATCCCCTTCTCCGCGATGCGTGCCGCGTCCATCTCGAAGAGGCTCTCCTCGACGGGCGCGCCGAGCTCGAGGCCGCGCTCGACCCCGTCGAGACCCGCGGCGATGAGGACGGAGAACGTCAGGTATGGGTTCGACGACGGATCGGGGCAGCGCACCTCCGCGCGCGTCCCCTCGATCGACTTGCCGGGCGAGACCTTCGGGACGCGGATGAGCGCCGAGCGGTTCGTCCGGCCCCAGGTCAGGTAGGTCGGCGCCTCGTAGCCCGGGACGAGCCTCTTGTACGAGTTGACGAGCGGCGCCATGACGGCGCTCATCCCCCGCGCATGGGCGAGGATGCCGGCCATGAACGATCGTCCGACCACCGAGAGCCCGTAGGGATTCGTCGCATCGGCGAACGCGTTCCGCCCGAGCTCGGAGGAGTAGAGGCTGATGTGCGTGTGCATGCCCGAGCCGTTCACGCCGTGGATCGGCTTCGGCATGAACGTGGCGTACAGGCCGTGCGACTGCGCGATCGCCTTGAGGGTGAACTTGAAGGTGACGGCGTTGTCGGCCGTCTTGAGGGCATCCGAGTACTCGAAGTCGATCTCGTGCTGACCGATCGCGACCTCGTGATGGGCCGCCTCGACCTTGATGCCGAAGGCCTCCAGCGCGTCGACCATGTCCTGGCGGATCTCCTGCGCGAGATCCGTCGAGAAGTCGAAGTAGCCGGCCTGGTCGTGGGGCAGCGGGACGATCCCGCCCGCGGGGTCACGGCGGAAGAGGAAGAACTCCAGCTCGGGACCGGTGTTGACGACGTAGCCGAGCGTCGCGGCCCGCTCGACCTGCCGGCGCAGGACGCCGCGCGGGTCGCCGACGAATGGCTCGCCGTTCGGGGTGAAGACGTCGCAGATGACGCGCGCGGTCCCCCGCGGGCCAGTGCCCTGCTGCCAGGGGATGTCCACGAACGTCGACATGTCCGGCATGAGGTACTGGTCGCTCTCGGCGATCCGGGTGAAGCCCTCGATCGACGAGCCGTCGAACCAGGTCCCATGGGCGACCGAGTCGTAGAGCCGGTTCATCGGGATCGTCACGGCCTTGACGGCCCCCATGACGTCGGTGAACTGGAGTTGGACGAAGCGGATGCCGCGCTGCTCGGCGGCCCTGATCGCGTCGATCGCCTCGGGCGCGCTTGCGACGGTCGCCATTCGGGCGGGGCTCCTCCGTTGTGGCTGGCTTGTGCGCGTCGCACTAACCGTTGGCCATCGTCGGAGTGTAGCGCCGCAATCACTCGCCGTGGATGGGCAGCAATCTCCCGATTATTGTTCCGTTTGCACAATCCGGCAGGAGATCGCCAGGGCGAGCCGAAGGTCGGGGTCGGTCAGGTCCCAGCCCCCGAGCCGCTCGATCGAACGCACGCGGTAGGCCACGGTGTTGCGGTGGACGCCGAGAGCGGTCGCCACGTCTCCCGCACCGTCGTGCTCGAGGACGGCCCGCAGCGTTGCCACGCGGTCGCGCTGCGCGGTCGGCGAGCCGGTGAGCAAAGGCGCCAGCAGGGCTCGCGCCTCTCGAAGTCCGTCCGGCAGGTAAGCGAGCTCCCCGAGGATGCGATACGCGGGCAACCGCTCGGTGAGCGCGACGCGCGGGCGATCAGGCTCTGCCAGGCGTTCCACCGCCTCGAGCGTCATCCTCGCGTCCGCCTCTGCCGCCGGTCGCGCGGCGGGATCGTCGAAGCGGCGCGAGACCGCGACCGTGCGGCCGAGGACGCCGGAGATCCGCTCGACGAGTGCGCGGCCGGCGCGGTCGGCAGGATCGGCCGCAACGACTGCCCGCAGTTCGATGCTCGCGGCGTCGCCGCGCAGGACGATGGTGTCCGGGCCCCCGATGAGGACGATCTCGTTCCGAATCGCCTCGCGTGCCTCGCGGGAGTCGGTGATCGACCCGTCTGCCCCCAGCGGCCGCTCCTGGCGTCCCAGGACCACGATCCAGGGCGGCCCCGCGGCGGGCAGCCCTTCGCGGCCGACCGGCGGCGCGACGAGCCCAGGGATCCGACCCAACGCGAGCGCGACGACGGTCGAGACGCGCTCCGCGGCGACCCGCTCACGCTCCCCCACGGGTTCGCCGCCCAGGATGACGAGCGCCCCGACCGGCCGTCCGTCGGGACCGGGCAGGGGCAGGCGGAACGGCACGTCCGATGGACGGGCGTGATACCGGGCGACCGCGCTCGTGACCGCCGCCGCACCGGCCTCGTTCGACGCGACCGAGGCGTGGATCGCGAGCGGCTCCCCACGGCGGCGCTCGATGACGACGGGACGCGCGACGAACGCGCCGATGGCGGCCGCGATGTCGTCGGGCCCGCGGCCGGCCAGGACGAGACGCTCGACGCGGCGCTCGAGGTCCCCGGCGAGGCGCTCGAGGCCGGCACGGCGGTTGACGAGGTATGCGATGGCGCTCCGTTCGAGCGTCGCGGCGTCGCCTCGACCGATGAGGGCGGGCACGCCACGGGCTGCGAGGGCGAGCCCCAGGTGGGTGGCCGGGACGCCGAGTTCGGGTGCGGCGGGTGCGGGGGCGGCCCCGAGTTCGGCGGCGGGCGCGGCGGGCGCGGCGGGCGTGGCGGGTGTATTGGGCGCGGCGGGTGCGGCGGGCGCGGCGGAGGTCCCGCCTGGCCCTGCCTTCGACTCCTCGTCGGTCTCGAGCAGCAGGACCCCGGCGACGCCGGCTGCCGCGAGAGCGTCGGCCAGGGCGTCGCGCTCGCTGGGCCCCGGCGCCACGTATGCCAGGGCGTGTGCCGGTACGATCGCTAGGTCGCCCGGGTCGAGCGCGTCGAACGCCGGCACGCGGGGCTTGAGGACACGGACCCATCCGACGGCCCGAGTCCCGGCAGCGGCGATCTCCGCGGACTCGGCCGTCGGCTCGACGGAACGAGCTTCCGGGGCGACGGCGCGGCAGACCTCGAGGAACGTGGCCACGCGCGCTAGTGTGGCGCGACGGCGTCAGCTGAGTCGAGCGGGGTCGGCCGGTTCGACGTTCATCTCTTGGCTAACTTCGGTCCTGGCTACGCTTATGCGGGTGTGCCCGGACCGTCTCGGCCCGCTTCTGCGAATCGCACACGATGGAGCTCACCCGTGCCACGAATCTCGTGTCGCCGGAGCCCTACAGATGCGTCACCCGGGCGGGCGCCTCGGAGGACTCGCATAAAGGGGGCTGTGGTTGAGATTACGCAAGAAGCGCCGACCCGCCCGCCTCAGCCGGACCGCCTCAGCCCGCCCGCCTCAGCCCGCCCGCCTCACCGCCACGAGGTCCTCGAGCAGCCGCCCGAACTCCCGCTCGAAGTCGACGTACCGGTCCGACCGGCCGACGATCGCCAGTGCGCCCATCGGCGACAGCCGCGTCCAGACCCGTCGCCGCGGCAGGTAGAACGTGATGAGCAGCCCGAGGATGAGCGTCCCGAAGGCGAACCATACGATCCCGGCGCCCGGGTCGCGCTTCGCGATGAGCAGGGAATAGGCGGACACCCGGTCGAGGGCGACGGTGATGTCGAGGCCGGGCGCCGCGACGGGCGTCCCACCGACGGGAACGACGAAGGGCATCGCCTCCTGGACCTTGCCGCTGCCGTCGGCGTTCGTCCCGACGATGCGATAGGGCACCACGGCGAGAACCGCGCCGCCGCTCGACCCGATACCCGTCACGGGCGCCGCCGCACCGCCCGTCGCGCCGCCAGCCGCACCGCCCGTCGCGCCCGGCCCTGCCGGCGATTCGCGGTCGAGGACGAACTGGATGCCGAAGTCGCGCCCGGGGACGCCCATCGTGCCGTACGGCCGGCCGCCCACGGCGTCCGTCAGCGCGACCGGCCCGCTCCAGAGCAGCTCTCCGCTCGACGACCTGATGGTGATCTCGGGCGCGGGGCCGAAGCCGTTCTGGTGGAACGTGTATCCGCCGACCGTCAGTGGATCGTTCACGCGGATTGTCTTGCGCGCGATCTCGCGGCCGTCCTGGAAGATCGAGAGATCGGTGGTGAAGTCGGCGAATCCGCCGCTCGCGAGGAGCGGGGCCGAGAACCCGTTGTTCTTGGCGATCAGCATGCCCGGCGTCCCGATCGGCTGGACCGTCGACGTCGTCCCCGAGGGGATGACCAGCGGCGCCTCGAACCCGAAGCGTGTCGTCACGGCAGCTGCCACGAGGAACAGGATCAGCCCGAGGTGGGTCAGCAGCGTCGCCATCTTCGTGTACTGGTTCCGGTCGCCGTAGAGGTAGACGGTCCCGCCCGCCTCGGCGCGCCGGAGCCGGAAGTGATGGCGGCGCAGCACGGACGCGAGCGACGCCTCGTCGAGACCTGCCATGGCGGCCCGGTCCGGCAGGCGCGGGTCGAAGTAGGGGTCGGGCTGGACGACCCGCACGTGCCTCGACTGGTGCCACAGGCGCGGCGTCCGGTCGACGGTGCAGATGACGATCGAGAGCAGGAGAACGACCAGCGCGAGGCTGAACCACCAGGAGGTGAAGACGCTGAAGGCCCCGATCCGCTCGAGAGCAGAGACGATCGACGAGCCGAGCGCCGCGTCGTACCGGGCGTGGATCTTCGCCATCTCCCCGGCGTAATCGGAGGCGCTGCGGAACGCGAAGTCCGGGAGCTGCCGAAGGGTCATCCCGACCGTCCCCATGAGGACCAGCAGGATGATCTGGGCGACGGCGAAGTCGACGTTCGTGAAGAGAGCCCACGCCCGCCCGCCGACACGGGACAGCGGACCTGGGCGGACCGAGGCGCGGGAGATCGAGGTCGACGGAGACGCGGCTCCGATGGCGTGACCGGTGATCGTCAGGCTCCGCGTGTCGAGGAGCCAGGGAGGCGCGCCGCAGCCGGGCCGCTCGGGTGGTTCACCGCACGATGCTACCCGATGCCCGTCATCCCCCCGTTGCCGGCGCCGGTCGCGCGCGCCGACGCGTAGTCGATGACGCGGTTCTTGCCGCCGCGCTTCGACGCGTACATCGCGCGGTCTGCCGAGATCATCAGCTCGTCGGCCGTCCGCCCGTCATCGGGGTACGTCACGACGCCGACCGAGACCGAGGCGTGGACGGCCGGCGCCCCGGCGAGGCCCGCGCCGTACGTCCGCTCGGCGACGCCCTGGCGGATCTTCTCGGCGAGGACGAACGCGCCGGACGGATCGGTCTCCGGCAGGACGACCACGAACTCGTCGCCCCCGAGACGAGCCGGCGTGTCGATGCGCCGGATGCCGCCGTGGATGACCTCGCCGACCCCGCGGAGGACCCGGTCGCCGACGAAATGGCCATGGCGGTCGTTCATCGCCTTGAGTCCGTCGAGATCCATCATCAGGAGACAGAACCTGCGTCCCGAGCGGTCGCTGCGGGCGATCTCGCGGTCGAGCGCGGCGAAGAAGAAGGAGCGGTTGAAGAGGCCCGTCAGCGAGTCGATCGTCGAGAGCCGGATGGCGGCGTCCCTCGAGCGGCGCTGTTCGCGGGCCACGAATGCCGCCACGTATGCGAGCAGCGCGAGGGCGACGAGATCGATGACGATCGTCGCCAGCGTGATCCCGGGAAGCGGCCAGCTGCCGGCCGCGACAGCCGCCGCTGCCGCGTAGCCGACGCTCGCCACGGCGGCCAGCAGGATCGTCACCTGCGTCGAGACGACGAGCGCCGCACCGACGACGACGAGCGGGTAGGCGAAGAAGAAGGGGCTCGCCGCCCCGCCCGTCAGGGCGACGATGAGCGTGACGAAGGTGACAGCGGCCGAGCCTTCGACGATGAACTTCGCCGGCCCGAGAACGCCCGGGGGCAGGATGTCGTGGACGATGAGGACGAAGGCGCCGGCGATCGCCAGCAGGACGATCAACGCGATTCGCGAGTCGGCCCAGAGATCGGTCAGCGCGACCAGGCTGATCGTGACGAGGATGAACGCCCATGAGCTGATGCGCACGACCCGGTCGTAGGCGGCGATCGGGACGCCCTGGGCGTATGACGCACCGTCCGAGGGCGCCGCCGCGGCCAGCCGCGCCGGGTCCTCCATCGAGAGCCGCTCGCGTTCCTCGCCGGGCGGCATGCGCCGGCGACGGAGCAGCGGCGGCAGTGCGACGAACGCCATGAGGGCGCAGTTCACCGCCACCGCCGCGAGGATCAGGATGAGGAGTGGCTCGACGGGCACGAGTCGACCTCGATCTCGGAGCGCGCGACTCCCCCGGTCGCGCCTGGCGCATCATTCTAGAGCCGGGTCGCCGTCCCCAGGCACTTTCCGTTGCCGCGTCGCACCATTCAGCCGTCTCTCGACCGCCGATCGGTGGCGCTCCGCCGTGCCGTCAGCCGGCATCCCGTGGGTCACGGGGCAATCCGTGGAGTCACGGGCTGCCGGTCAGCGGGTGCCCCACTGGTACGACTGCTTGACCATCCGCAGGTAGACGAACGTCTCCGTGTCGCGGACGCCCTCCAGGGCGCGCAGCTTCCCGTCGAGGAACGCGAGGAGGCCGCCGTTGTCCTCGAACACCGCCTCCATGACGATGTCGTAGGTCCCGGCGGTGATGACGACGTAGTCCACCTCGGGAAAGCCGGCGATGCGCTCCGCCACCTCGGACAGCGCCGCCTTCTCGCAGCGCACGCCGATCATCGCCATCTGGCGAAAGCCCAGCTTGAGCGGATCCGTGACGCCGACGACCTGCACGATCCCGCGCTCGACGAGACGGTTCGTCCGCGCGCGGACGGCCGCCTCCGAGACGCCGAGGTCGGCCGCGATCTGTGTGAACGGCTTGCGGCCGTCCTGCTGAAGATGCTCGATGATCCGCTTGTCGAGCTCGGTCACCTCGTCGGCCGACCGGGCTCCGACCGCGCGTTCGTGTGTCTGCGCCATGCGCTCTCCTGACTCCCTCGGACTCTGGTGGCTCCCCGCGCTCTTCTCGACCTTATGAGGTGCGAGGGTAGCAGCCACGGTGCCCCGCGCATACTCACCTGATGGCACGTTTCCACGTCCTCGTCGTCGCGCGCTGGTACCCGTCCTGGGACGACCCGGGACGGGGGTCCTTCGTGGCCGATCACGTGGCCGCACTCGTCGCCGGGGGTCATCGCGTCACCGTCGCCTCGTTCGATCCCACGGGCGTCCGCGGTCCCGAGGCGACCCGGCCGGAGCGGGCCCAGGACGCGATGGCGGTCCTCGCCCCATCGCTCGCCGCGGACGTGTCGCTCGGACGCCCCGCGAGCTGGGGGGCGGGCGTCGCCGTCGCGCGGCTGCCGGTCATCCTCGACGGATCGCGACGGCGGCCCCGCGACGTCGCCGACGCGCACTGGGCAACCCTGCGCCCGTTCGGAATCGCCCTCGCCGCGCGCGATCCCGTCGACATCGTCCACGCTCACACCGGTCTGCCCGACGGGATCGTGGCCATGCGACTGGCGGACGAGCTGATGGTGCCGCTCCTCACGACGGAGCACAGCTCGACCGCCGGCGACGAGCTGCTCGATCGCGAGGCCGCCTCGCTCTACCGGCGGCTCCTGGAGCCGGGACGCCGCCTCGTCGCGGTCAGCCGGAGCCTGGCCGACGAGCTGGCGGAGCGGCTCGATGCGCAACGCGAGGCGATCGACGTCCTGCCCAACGCAGTACCTGTCGCGGACTTCCCGCCGGGGCAAGGCGCGGACCGCGACGCCGACGAGCTGCTGTTCGTCGGTGCGCGAAAGGCGTCGAAAGGGATCGAGCTCCTCCTGCGGGCATTCGCGCGTCTCCACGAGGCGCAGCCCGGGTGCCATCTTCGCCTCGTGGGACCGCCCGGCCCGCCCGAGGATGAGGCGCGCTGGGGTGCTGTCATCTCGACGCTCGGGATCGGCGACGCAGTGGTCATCGAGGGCCGGGCGGATCGGGCGGCCGTCGCCGCCGCGATGCGGCGAGCCGGCATCTTCGTCCATCCGAGCCCGCTCGAGACGTTCGGGATGGTGGCGGTCGAGGCGCTGGCGAGCGGCCTGCCGGTCGCAGCGACGCCCTCGGGCGGGGTCGAGGGCATCGTCACGGACGCGTCGCTCGGCGAGATCGCCATCGGCCACACGCCGGAGGCGCTCGCGGCCGCTATCGGCGAGGTCCTCGAACATCGCGAGCGGTTCGATCCCGTGGCGATGCACGAGCGCATGACGTCCCTGTACGCGGCGGCGGCCGTGGCGGAGCGCACCGTTGGGCTGTACGAGAAGCTGATCGCGGCATCCGGCCGCGGGCGTCGGTCAGGTCCCGGCGAAGGTGGACAGCCGGCCGCGGTGGGGCGGACATGGCGTCCGCCGTTGGTCGTGGCCCTCGTCCGCGAACTGGCGGTGACCCGGCTCGGGGCCCTGCCGCCCGAGCTCCTCTCGCAACTGACCGTCGTGACGTATCCGCCGGCCGGAAACCGCTCGTCGCCGGACCCGTCCCCGATCGGACACTGGCTCGTCCTGGACCCGGAGCGCGACTACCTCGAGCGGCTGGCAGCACTGGGCGGCCCGATCCCCGCCAACCGCTTCGAGCACGCCCGCCAGGCGCTCGCGTCGCCGACCAAAGAGCGGCTGCGCAAGGAGCTGATCGCGCACCGCGCCGACGTCAGGCGGGAGAGCACGACCCGCATTCTCGGCGACGCCTGGACATCTGCCGGGCGGCCAGGGCACGTGGTCGCCCTCGACGCGGACGACCTGATCGCGATCGAACCGCTCGTCCGCGCCGGCGCCTCGCCGGGCAGGGCGGGTGGCCCGTCGGTCGCTCCGGGAGGGCTGCGCTGGCTCGTCGACTGGTGGGACGAGCTCGGCCGGCCCGCCTGAGGCCCGCTAGCCCCGGTCGAGCGCCTCGAGCACCGGCCCCAGGCTCTCTATCGATTCGCGGCTGATCGGGTCCAGGACGAGCTGGACATGCCCGATGCCGATGTCGGCGAACGCGCGAAGAGCGCCGGCGATGTCGTCGGCCGAACCCTCGATCGGGACCACCTCGTCCGCCGACGAGGTCATCTTGCGGCCGATCGCGCCCGGCATCCGGACCATGAGCGCTGCCGTCCGGAGGAGCGTCGCCGGATCGCGGCCGATCGCCCGGCACGCCGCGTCCAGCCGCTCGAGGATGGGCCGCAAGCCGGCCGGCGTATTGCCGAACCAGTCGAACCAGGCGTTCCAGGCGTCGACGTAGGGCAACGTGATCTCCAGCATCCGCTCGCCCATCGAGCCCACGAGGAGCGGCGGGCCGCCCGGACGCGACCGCGGCCGCAGCTCGCATGCCGACGCCTCGTAGTAGCGCCCGTGGTAGTCGATCGCACCGTCGCGCAGGAGCGTGCGGACGATCGTGAAGGCTTCCTCGAAGCGCGAGACGCGATGGTCGAAGGGGAAGCCGAAAGCGGCGTACTCGGTCTCGTTCCAGCCTGCGCCGAGCCCGAGAATCAGCCGCTCGCCCGAGATCTCGTCGACGGTCGAGGCGAGCTTGGCGAGCATCGCCGGGGCGTGGAAGCTGGTCGAGGCAACCAGCGGTCCCAGCTCGATCCGGCTGGTCACGGCGGCGAGCCCGGCGAGCGTCGTCCAGGCTTCCCAGGGCCCGCGCGCCTCGCCGTCGTCGTAGCGGTACAGGAGATGGTCCCCGACCCACGCGGAGTCGAGTCCGACGGCCTCGGCCGTCCGTGCCATGGCGGCGAGCTCGGGCCAGCGGACGACCCGCTCGACCTCGGGCAACTGCACCCCGACCTTGAGCGGTCGCCCGCGCGACGCGATCGTCCGCGACGCGTCCGTCATCTGGGTCGCGTCACTGTCAGCCATCCCGGTCGTCTCCGGCATCTCGGTCGTCTCCGGCATCTCGGCGCGATGCCCGCCGTCCATCCGTGCCCGTCCCCTGTCGGTCGAGCAGGATACGGGCCCCGCGGCAACCACGTGACGCGAAGGAACCGAGATGCGGCCGCCGCGTTGCAATTTCCTTGCGCCACTGTTGCGTCGGCGGACGAGGGCGGTAGCCTCCGGACGTGACCATCTCCCCCGTGGCGCACCGCCAGCTCCTTCCTGCTGCGCGGGCGACGGCTCGCGCGGGCGCGACGCGAGTCGGCATCGGCGTCGTCGCGGCGGTCGGCGCTCTCATCGTGCGCGCGGCGCTCAACGTCGCCCTCGGCTCGGAGACGCCGTTCATCACGCTCTTTCCGGCTGTCGCGATCGCGGCCTGGGGCGGCGGCCTGCTGGCCGGCCTCGTCGCCTCGGTCGTCGGAGCCTTGCTCACGATCACCTTCGTCACGCCCACCACGCAGCACGCCGCGGCGGACGTCGTCCGGCTCGGCCTCTATGCGGCCGGCGCGATCGTCATCTCGGCGCTCGGCGGCCACATGCACGAGGCGCGCGAGCGCGCCGAGGCCGCGCGGGCCCGGGCCGACTTCCTCGCCGACGCGAGCGCGGTCCTCACGGAGAGCCTCGATACGCTCACCACGGTCGAGTCGCTTGCCCAGGTCGCCGTCCCGGCGTACGCGGACTGGTGCGCGATCGACCTGCTCGACGCGAGCGGACGCTTCACGAGCTCGCGCATCGCTCACAGGGATCCACAGAAGGTCGCCCTCGGGTACCGGCTCCGCCGCGAGCATCCCCTGCGGATCGACGCGGCCAGCGGGCCCGGGGCTGTCGCGCGGACGGGCGACGCCGAGTTCATGGCCGACGTCCCACCGGATGTCACGCGGAACCTCGATCCGGCGACGACCGAGCTCCTCCAGGGCCTGGACATCGTGTCCTACATCTGCGCCCCACTCTCCGTCCGTGGCAGAGTGCTCGGGACGCTCACAGTCCTGATGTCGGAGTCCGGGCGGCACTTCGGGGCGGACGACCTCGCCGTCGCACGCGACCTCGGTGCGCGTGCCGGGGTCGCCCTCGACCATGCACGGCTGTACCGACGGTCCGCGGCCCGTGGCGTCGAGCTCGACCGGATCATCTCCGCGATGGATGACGGCGTGGTCATCGCGGACGCCGACGGGACGATCAGGTCGCACAACCCCGCCGCCGCGCGCATCCTCGGCGAGCGGCCCACGACCCTCGAGGCGGTCGAGTCCGCCCTTCTGCCGGCGAGCGAGAGGGCCGGCGCACCCGACGTCGAGAAGGTCGAACGGACCGGGCGGTTCGTGCGGACGGCGCACTTCGACGTCGAGGCTGCGGGCGAGACCTCGCGCATCCTCGTGCTCCGCGACATGACCGAGGTCCTCGAGTCGCGCGTGGCGCACGACACGTTCGTGGGGATGCTGTCGCACGAGCTGCGGACGCCGATCACGACGATCTACGGGACCGCGCAGGTTCTCCTTCGACCGGTCGACGACGCGCTCCGGGCGGATCTCATGCGCGACCTCGCCGGTGAGACCGACCGTCTCTATCGGCTGGTCGAGGACCTCCTGGTCCTCTCGCGGTACGAGCGCGGCAGCCTCGACCTCGTCCCGGAGCCTGTCCTTCTGCAACGGCTGCTGCCGCGGGTGACGAAGGCCGAGCAGGTGCGCTGGCCGGGCCTCACGGTCGACGTCGAGGTCGAGCCCGACCTGCCGCCGGTCGTGGCCGACGCGACGTACGTCGAGCAGGTCGTGCGGAACCTGGTCGGGAACGGGGCGAAGTACGGTGGGTCGCAGGGCCACATCGTCGTTCGCGGCTTCAACGACGCGGACGGCTTCGTCACGGTCGAGGTGCGCGACACGGGCCCGGGCGTCCCCGAGGATCAGGTGGATCGCATCTTCGAGCTGTACGAGCGTCTGCCCACCGCGCAGCAGGCGGGCATCCCCGGGGCGGGGATCGGTCTCTTCGTGTGCAAGCGCCTCGTCGACCTCATGGGCGGCCGGATCGGCGTCCGCGGCGCGGGGTACGGCGGTGAGCAGGGCGGCGCGGCCTTCTGGTTCTCGCTCCCGCGCGACGTCGAGGCGATGCCGCCGGAAGGCTCCGCGGCACCGGGGTTGTCTGAGTCGGCGGGGCCGGAGTCGCCCACGGAGGCGGCGGCTGCCGCGGAGGCCGTGCCGGAGTCGCCCACGGAGGCGGCGGCTGCCGCGGAGGCCGTGGCGGAGGCGGCTGCCGCGAAGGCGGCGGCTGCCGCGGAGGCCGAGGCGGAGGCGGCTGCCACGGAGGCCGAGGCGGAGGAGCCCGTGAGGCACTCGGCGGGGGCCTCGACCGGGGCGTAGTCCCGTGCCGCCGCCCCAAACCGCCAGGATGTCGACGCCACCGACACATCTGTGGTTAGGCGACCGACAAGGTCCTTCCCGGGGCCGGCGGCCGAGCGTGGGATCGCCGTCTGTGGTCCGTCCACGCACGAATCGAGCGTCGGACAGGCGCTCCGCCGGCTCCGCGCCCGCGTAACGTCGCGGCCTACGCTCGGAATGTCGGTGCCAGCGACATCGACGCGACCAGGGTGGCCAGGGGTCCGGGCCGCGCTATCGCGTGGGCCCGCGCGCTATGGCGTGGGCCCGCGCTATCGCGTGGGCAGCCGCTCGTCGAACACGGTCTGTTCCCGCGGCAGGCGAGCCTGGCCAGGAGGCGACTTGGGCCGCCGCGCGGCCTCGGTGGGATGCCCGAGGGCGATGATCGTCTCGATCCGTCGGGCGTCGGGCAGGCCGAGGATCTCGCGCGCGGCGCCCTGGACGTCCTCG
>DASVZT010000154.1:0-4573 GCA_036391495.1 Candidatus Limnocylindrales bacterium | reverse complement strand
CCTCGCGCGTGGGGTGGGCTGCCTCGCGCGTGGGGTGGCCCGGGTGCGCTCGGTGGCCCCGGTGCGCGCGGTGACCCGGCTCGCGCGCCGTGGCCCGCGGGCGCGCGGTGCCCGCGGGCGCGCGGAGCGGTCTGCCTCGGGGCGTGGTCGCGATATGTCCCCTAACGAGCCCTAGCAGGCATCAAGGCGGCCCGCCCCTGCTTCACGGCGCGGCGGAGCCGCCGCTTATAGCCGGTAGAGCGCCACCGGGCGACCAATACCGCCGACAAGCTGGCTCGCGGGGCGCAGGGGAGGGCGGTCGGGCGGCGCCTGCGCTCCCCGAGGCGGCCTTAGGGAGCACTCTCCGATCACAGGCGCCGGCTGGCCTGGGGACTGGCCGCGAGCGACGGGCGCCTCGGGGACGCCGGCTGGCCTGGGGGCTGGCCGCGAGCGACGGGCCGCCTCGGGGACGTCGGCTGGCCTGGGGGCTGACCCCGAGCGCCGGGCGCGCCGGCGGGCCGCGAGCGACGGGCGCGCCGGCAGGCCTGGGGCTGACCGCGAGCGCCGGCCGGCCGCGAGCGTCCGCCGGCTGGCCTGGGGGCTCGCCACTCACCCATGCCGAAGCCGAAAGACCCTAGGCCGACTCGCCGCGCTCCGCGAGCCACTCGGCGTAGTTGTTCTCGTCGACGCCGCGCTCGACCTCGGACTTCGTCAGGAGGAGCGGCGGGCGGCCCGCGCGGATCGTCTCCTCGGTGATGATGCACTTGCGGACGTCGGTCCTCTCGGGGATGTCGTACATCACCTCGAGCAGAGACTCCTCCACGATCGAGCGCAACGCTCGCGCGCCCGTCTTGCGCGCCAGCGCGACCTCCGCGGCGGCCTGCAGCGCCCCGGGTGTGAACACGAGCTCGACCTTGTCGAGCTGCAGGAACCGCTCGAACTGCCGCGTGATCGCGTTCTTCGGCTCTACGAGGATCCGGACGAGGTCCTCGGCGCTCAGCGACGCGAGCGTGACCACGACCGGGAGGCGACCGACGAACTCGGGGATCAACCCGAACTTGAGCAGGTCTTCGGGCATCAGCTTCTCGAGGACGATCGCGCGCTCCTCCTTCGACATGTGCGACTCGGAGCCGAAACCGATGCCGCGCCGGCCGACGCGCTCCTCGACGATCCTCTCGAGCCCGTCGAAGGCACCGCCGCAGATGAACAGCACGTTCGTCGTGTCGATCTGGATGAAGTCCTGGTGGGGATGCTTGCGTCCACCCTGGGGCGGCACGTTCGCGACCGTCCCCTCGAGGATCTTGAGGAGCGCCTGCTGGACACCCTCGCCCGACACGTCGCGGGTGATCGAGGGGTTGTCCGCCTTGCGGGCGATCTTGTCGATCTCGTCGATGTAGATGATCCCGCGCTGGGCGCGCGCGACGTCGAAGTCCGCCGCCTGGATGAGGCGCAGGAGGATGTTCTCGACATCCTCGCCGACGTAGCCGGCCTCGGTCAGCGAGGTCGCATCGGCGATGCAGAACGGGACGTCCAGGACGCGCGCGAGCGTCTGGGCCAGCAGCGTCTTGCCGGAGCCCGTCGGCCCGACGAGCAGGACGTTCGACTTCTGGAGCTCGACCTCGTCGACCGCGTGGCCGGCGTTCACGCGCTTGTAGTGGTTGTACACGGCAACGGAGAGGACCTTCTTGGCCCGCTCCTGGCTGATGACGTACTGGTCGAGCGCGCTCTTGATCTGGCGCGGGTTCGGCAGCTTGGCGGCCGTCGGCTTCGAGCGCGGCGCCTCGAGCATCTCCTCTTCGATGATCTCCTGGCAGAGGTTGATGCACTCGTCGCAGATGTACACGCCCTGCCCGGCGATCAGCTTGCGGACCTGCTCCTGGCTCTTCCCGCAGAAGCTGCAGCGATACGGGACCTTGGGTCCCTTCGTGGTCGTTGTCACGCCCCTCGTCCTACCGATCCCCGCCTCGCCGGCGACAGCAGCCGCCCGATCCTCGTTCCCACCCGACGTCGAGCCTCACGTCCGAGGCGCCCGGCCGCCCCGACGTCAGTCTTTCGACCCGTCGGTCGAGCTCGACGCCGACCCATCTCCGGCCTCCGCGACCGCCGAGCCCTGACCGCCTGCCAGACCGGCGTCGTGGGCCTGCGCGATGAGCGAATCGCCCGAGATGGAGTAGACGGCATCGATGATGCCATAGTCCTTGGCCTGCTCTGGTGACATGAAGAAGTCCCGGTCCGTGTCCCTCACGACCTTGTCGAGGGGCTGTCCCGTGTGACGAGCCAGGATCTCGTGGTTGACCTGGACGAGGTGCTCCCACTCCTTGACCTGGATGAAGGCGTCCGGCGCGTTGCCGCGAAAGCCTCCGGAGCCCTGGTGGATCATCACGCGGCTGTTCGGCAGGGCGTAGCGCTTGCCCTTGGCACCCGCGGCCAGAAGGACCGCCGCCATCGACGCGGCCATCCCGATGCAGATCGTGCTGACGGGCGCGCGGACGTACTGCATCGTGTCGTAGATGGCGAGACCGGCCGTCACGACCCCGCCCGGCGAGTTGATGTAGAGGCTGATGTCCTTCTCCGGGTCCTCGGACTCGAGGAACAGCAGCTGGGCGATGACGAGATTCGCGACGTGGTCCTCGATCGCGTCGCCGAGGAAGATGATTCGTTCGCGGAGCAGCCGCGAGTAGATGTCGTAGGCCCGCTCGCCGCGGCTCGACGACTCGATGACCATCGGGACGAGCATCTTGGGTCTCCCTGTGTCGGGCGATGGCCCGGTCACTCCGCGCTATCGCCCGCTGGCTGGACGGCACGCTCGGCGCCACCGACCTCACCGCTCAGGATACTGCCGGGGTCAGTCATGCCGACGGCCGCGGCGGCCTCCGCCCCGGCCAGGGTCGCCGACTCGGGTTCGTCGGCATGCGGGATGGGCGGATGCTCGGGGTGGGCCGCGAGCCAGTCGTCGACCAGCTTCTCGACCAGCGTCGAGCGCCGAAGGGTGCTGCGCACGAAATTCCGGCCGCGGTCAGACTCCAGGTACCGAACGAGGCGCGCGTCGTCGGCCCAGCGGCGGCGACCGCGCTCGACCTCCGCCTCGACCTCGGCGTCGGAGATCGCCAGGCCTTCGACCTCGGCGATCTTCGAGAGGACGAGCAGCACCTTGACGCGGTGCTCGGCCTGCGGCCGGAACTCGGCATGCAGGTCCGCCTCGGTCTTCTCGACGACCTTCCGATAAGCCTCCTCGGTGATCCCCTGCCGGGCGAGGCTGGCACGGAACTCGTCGTGCATGACCTCGACCTCCTGGTCGATGAGGATCTCGGGGAGCTCGAGCGTCGCGTTCGACACGGCGTACTCGATGATCCGATCGGAGAATTCATGCCGCGCGCGATCGAGGGCGTTCCGCTCGAGCCGCTGGCGGATCTCGACGCGGAGGGCGCTGAGGTCGGCGAAGTCGCCCATCGACCGGGCGAAGTCGTCGTCGAGCTCGGGCGGGACCTTCTCGCGCAGCTCCCGCATGTCGACCGCGAAATGGGCGCTCTTGCCGGCGAGTGTCTCCTCGCCATAGTCGGCCGGAAAGTCGATGTCGAACTCGCGGTGTTCTCCCGGGCGCATCCCGACGAGATGTGTCTCGAAACCCGGGATGAGGCGCTCCTGGCCGATGACCAGCGGGAAGCGCTCGCTCGTCCCGCCCGCGAAGGGCTCGCCATCGCGGGTGCCGGCGAAACCGATGACGGCGTAGTCGCCCTCCGCCGCGCCACGGTCCTCGACCGCCACGAGCGAGGCGTTCTGATCGCGCAACTCCCCGACGACCTCGTCGACCTTGGCGTCGTCGATCGTGGCGATCTCGGGGCGGAAGTTGAAGCCGCGATAGTCGCCGAGCGTGACGTCCGGCCGGACCTGGACGGTGGCCTTGAAGATGAGCGGCTTGCCCTCCTCGGCCTGGATCACCTCGACGTCCGGGCTCGCCAGAGGGACGATCAGCTTCTCGACGAGGGCATCGCGGTAGGCGGAGTCGACGAGGTGCTCGACGGCCTCGTCGAGGACGGCGCCAGGGCCGATGACGCGCTCGAGGACGACGCGCGGCGCCTTGCCGGGCCGGAAGCCAGGGACTTTCGTGCGTCGCGAGAGGGTCCGGACGGCCTCGCCGACGGCACGATCGAGCCGCTCGGCAGGGACCTCGACTTCGAGGAGGATGGAGCTCTTGGGGGCTGGTGTGGTGGTGACGTTCATCGCCCCGGGATGATACCGGGGCCCTCGACCGGGCGTGGGGAGCGAGTGGGCAGGGGCCGGACGCATTGCCGGTCCTTGCGTATTCTCGAGCGCAGACCCTCTTATGCGACTGGTCCGCCCGCCCGACCCCCTCGACTGGGCCTTCCGATTCGACTTTCGCCGATCCGCCTGCTCCTTGCTGCGGGATTCGTTGCCAAACGGGCCCCGGGGCCACGTCGGGGACCAGCCGACTCGCATAAGGATCGCCCTGCCCGAGATTACGCAAGCGGCCGGTGCGGCCCGAGCGGCCGGTGCGGCCCGAGCGGCCGGTGCGGCCCGAGCGGCCGGTGCGGCCCGAGCGGCCGGTGCGGCCCGAGCGGCCGGTGCGGCCCGA
>DASVZT010000153.1:0-18193 GCA_036391495.1 Candidatus Limnocylindrales bacterium | reverse complement strand
CATCCGCTATCGTTCGGCCCTGGAGACGCAGCGGCGCTAGGGGCGACGAGGAGCATGACCACCGGGGGCGGCCGCGGCGCCGCCAGGGTCGAGTTCGACCACGTCACGAAGAGGTACCCGGGCGCGAACGCGACCGGGGCGGCCGCCGTCGAGGATCTCTCGCTGGTCGTCCCCGCGGGGAGCATCTGCGTCCTCGTCGGCCCGTCGGGCTGCGGCAAGACCACGACGCTCAAGATGGTCAATCGCCTGATCGAGCCGACGAGCGGGACGATCCGCCTGGACGGCGTCGACGTACAGACGAGAGACGTCACGGAACTGCGTCGCGGCATCGGGTACGTGATCCAGCAGACCGGCCTCTTCCCGCACCGAACGATCGAGGAGAACGTCGCGACCGTCCCGCGGCTGCTCGGGTGGTCCACGGCGCGATGGCGCGACCGTGCCCGGGAGCTGCTCGCTACCGTCGGTCTCGATCCCGCGACGTATGCGTCCCGATATCCCGCACAGCTCTCGGGCGGTGAGCGCCAGCGTGTCGGTGTCGCGCGGGCCCTCGCGGCCGACCCGCCGGTCATGCTCATGGACGAGCCGTTCGGCGCGGTCGACCCGATCGTCAGGAAACGTCTCCAGGACGAGTTCCTGCGGCTCCAGGAGTCCCTCGCCAAGACGATCCTCTTCGTCACGCACGACATCGACGAGGCGATCAAGATGGGCGACCTCGTCGCCGTCATGCGGACCGGCGGCACCCTCGCGCAGTTCGCGCCACCGGCAGAGCTCCTGGCGCGGCCCGCGAGCCAGTTCGTCGCCCGGTTCGTCGGGGCGGACCGGGGGCTCAAGCGACTGTCGCTGTTCCGCATCGTCGACGTCCCGCTCCGCTCGCCCGTCACGGCGCTCGTCGGCGACCCCGCCGCCGACGTCAGGCGCAACCTTGCCGATGACGAGATCGGCTGGGCGCTCCTCCTCGACGAGGCGCGCCGCCCGCTGGGCTGGCTCTCGCCGGACGACCTGCCCGCATCGGGCGCCATCGCTGCCGACGATGCAACCGCGGTCGGCCCGCTGCTCGATCGCCGCACCACGATGAAGGACGCCCTGTCGCTTCTCCTCGACAGCGGCGTCCAGGCGGGCGTCGTCGTCGACCGCGAGGGTCGCTGCGCGGGGATCGTGACGGTCGACGACATCCTGGGATGGGTTCGTCGGTCGGTCGAGCCGGACGTTTCGGTCGGGTGAACGGACGTCCCTTCTTCGACGTCGCCTGGGTCGCGGGCCATGTCCCGCTCATCCTCGAGCGGCTCGTGCAGCACCTCGAGCTCACGGTCATCCCGATCGTCCTCGGGCTGGTCATCTCGCTGGCGATCGCGCTGGCGGTGGTGTCCAGGCCACGGGCCTACGCGGTCGTCGTCGCGGTCGCCGGGATCCTCTACACGATCCCGAGCCTCGCCGCGTACCTGCTCGTCTCGCGGCTGACTGGCCTTTCCCTGCTGACGGCGGTCATCCCGCTGACGACCTACACGCTGCTCATCCTCGTCCGCGGCATCGTGGCGGGTCTCCACGCGGTCCCCGCGGACGCGCTCGAGGCGGCCGAGGGAATGGGCTACACGCCGCGGCAGCGTCTCCTTCGTGTCGAGCTTCCTCTCGCGCTGCCCCTGATCGTGGCCTCCATCCGGCTCGCGACGGTCACGACCATCGGCCTGGCGACCGTGGCATCGATCCTCGGGGACACGTACGGAGGCTTCGGGCAGTTCCTGACGGAGGGCCTCCAGACGTTCTTTCCGACGAAGATCTACCTCGGCGCGGGCCTCTCGGTCGCGCTGGCGTTCGTCGCAGACCTCGCGCTCGTCCGCCTCGAGCGGGCCGCCACGCCGTGGACGCGCGGCGCTGCCGCCACGTCCGGAGTGGCGAGCGCATGAGCGCGCACGCATGAGCGCGGGTGCCTGATGGACAGCTTGCTGGCCTGGTTCGCGGACCCGGCGCACTGGTCGGGCGCGGACGGCATCCCCCAGCGACTTCTCGAGCATCTCGAGATCTCGGGCTCGGCGGTGATCGTGGCCCTCGTCGTGGGGCTTCCGCTCGGCCTCTACGTCGGCCATACGGGCCGCGGCGCGACGGCCGCGATCAACGTCGCGAACATCGGCCGCGCGATCCCGTCCTACGCGCTCCTGGGGATGATCCTGCCGGTGTCGCTGGCGCTGAGCCCCGACCTCGGGCTGTTCATCATCCCGACCTTCGTCGCGATGACGGCCCTCGCGATCCCGCCGATTCTCGTCGGGGCGTTCTCCGGCGTCCGGGCCGTCGATCGCGAGCTCGTCGAGGCCGCCCGGGGGATGGGCCTGCGCGAACGGCAGATCCTGCTCGGGGTGGAGGTTCCGCTCGCGGCGCCCGTCGTCGTCGGTGGCATCCGGACGGCGACGCTCCAGGTGATCGCGACGGCGACCATCGGCGCGATCATCGGCGGCCCGGGCCTCGGCCGGTACATCTTCGACGGCCTGACGGTCACCGACATCCCGCGCGTCGTCGCGGGCGCCGTCCTCGTTGCGGTGCTGGCGATCGTCGTGGATCTCACCCTCGCGGCCATCCAGCGGATACTCACACCAAGCGCACTGCGCCCGGGGGGAGGCAAGGTGGCCCAGCAACGAACCAGGGAGACGACCATGCGCGATCGAATCCTCGCCATCGGGGCCATCTTCGCCCTCGTGCTCGGGGCGTGTTCGACCTCATCGGCGGCGCTGCCGACGGTCCGCATCGGCTCGGACAACTTCTACGAGTCGAAGCTGATGGCGGAGATCTACGCCCAGGTCCTCGAACACGCCGGCTACAAGGTGGACCGGCATTTCGGTCTCGGGACGCGGGAGGCGCGCCAGCCGCTCCTCGAACAGGGCCAGGTGGACCTCGTGCCCGAGTACGTCGGTTCCGGTCTCGGCTATTACGACAAGTCGCAGGTCACGGGGGACGGCGAGAAGAACAGGACGGCGCTGGCCGCCATTCTGAAGGCGAAGGGCGGGGGGATCGAGGTCTTCGGGATCACGCCGGCCGAGGACACGAACGCGTTCGTCGTCAGGCCGGACACAGCCTCGTCGCTGTCGCTCAAGTCGCTGAGCGATCTCGCAGCCGCCCAGGATCAGCTCAAGTGGGGGCTCCCCCCGGAGTGCGGCAAGAACCCGCTCTGCTCGGGTGCGCTGCAGGCGTATGGCGTCACGTTCCCACCCAAGCAATTGACGTCCCTCCCGGCCTGCGACGCGCCGATCGCCCAGGCGCTCAATGCCAAGACGATCGACATCGCCGAGCTCTGCTCGACGCAGCCCGCGATCGTCCAGTTCGGCTTCGTCGCCCTCGCGGACGACAAGCACACGCAACCCGCCGAGAACATCGCGCCGCTGGTGCGGGACGACTTCCTGGCGAAGGTCCCCGACCGCACCTCCTTCCAGAAGCTCCTCGACGACGCCTCGGCCAAGATGGACACCGCGACGCTGACGGCCCTCGGCGTGCGCGTCGGCGTGAACAACGAGGACGTCGCGGCGGTCGCGAAGGACTGGCTGACGAAGAACGGGCTGCTCTGACGGGCCGGCGCGTGGCGGTAACCGGTTCGAAAGGATGGCGGGTCGACCATGACATCGATCCCGAACGGCGCGATCCCGCCGCGACCGATCGACAGCGAGCACGCCGATGACCTCACCTGATCCTTTTCTCGAAGCGGTGGACGACCTCGGCGACGACAGCCAGCTCGACACGGGCGCCGTCGTACCACCGTCCGTGTCCACCGGGGGCGCGAGCCGCCCGGCCGGCAGCCGGTCCGGGATCGGCGCGCGCCTCGTCGCGCTGGTCGCCGTCGCCTCTCTCGTGTCGGCGACCCTCGCGGCGACGGCGACCGTCACGATCGTCGGCGTCGGGCACAGCGCGGGACCCATCGCCCCTGGCTCGACGCCCGTTGCGAACGCGCTCACGACGAGCGCGAACAACGGGAGCTCCTCGACCGCGGGCGAGACGATCGTCCAGGTCGCCAGCGCGGCAACACCCTCTGTCGTGACGATCGACACGACCGTCACGGCGAGCGGTCCGTTCGGTGGGGGCACCGGCGGCACGGGCTCCGGCTTCGTCTACGACTCGTCGGGACTCATCCTGACCAACGATCACGTCATCGAGGGCGCCGACCAGATCACGGTCACGCTCCTCGACGGACGTCACTTCGACGGGTCGGTCGTCGCCAGCGACGCCAGCCTCGACCTCGCCGTCGTCAAGGTGAACGCCACGGGCCTCCCGACGCTCGCGCTCGGCACGAGCGACCAGCTCCAGGTCGGCCAGACGCTCATCGCGATCGGCAGCCCTCTTGGGACATACACCGGGTCGGTGACGAGCGGCATCCTGTCGGCGACCGGGCGGACGATCACCGTGGCGGACGAGATCACGCGTCGGCCGCACCAGCTGTCCGGCCTCATCCAGACCGACGCGGCGATCAATCCCGGCAACAGTGGTGGCCCCATCATCGACCTGGCCGGTCACGTGGTCGGTATCGCGACTGCAACGTCGACGACGGCCGAGGGGTTGGGGTTCGCGGTGCCGATCACGGCCGCGACCCGCATCGTTGCCTCGGTCAGGAGCACCAGCACCTAGCCGGGACCTGGCAACCCATGAGGGTCAGAGGCGACCTGCGAGGGTCAGAGGCGACCCGCGACGGCGACGAGGCTGACGAGTCCCGCCGCCGTCGCCACGAGCGGCAGCCCGACGGCGATCACCGATAACGTCGCGACCGCAGCGGCCACGGCGCGGTCACGAAAGTGTGCCCGCGCGGCATAGAGCACGGCGCCGAGCATGAACAGGGCCAGGACCTTGCCCAGCGCGAGGCCGCCGACGCCACCCACGCGGTAGAGAGCATCGGCGATGGGGTTCACCTCGTTCGCGATCCCCGCGTGGAGAGCGGTGCCCGTCACGACGAGGTCCATGGCGTTCGCCGCGACCGCCAGGACCAGGACGATCAAGGGACGCCGTACTCCACGGCGGATCACGGTCATCAGCACGTCCCGACCATGGGACCGGCCAGGGTCCGGCGGCCTTGCCGGTGCGTTCCCCGACGGAACGGGAACGCGACACCGCGCTGCCGCCGAGTGGTAGCCTCGCCCTCGTGCTCGCCCTCGCCCCCCGCGTCGATCCCCTGGTCCGGCGCCGCGCCGCTCTGCGCCGACCCGGCGCTCTCTCGTCGCTCGCCCTGACCGCCATCCTCCTGGCCGCATGCAGCGGGGTCGGGGGGTCGACGCCCACGCCGCCGGCGAGCGAGCCGGCCGCCTCTCCGCTCGCGCCCGGGACGTACACGTCAAGGACGTTCGTCCCGGCAGTCACGTACACGCTGCCCGGCGGATGGAGCAACCCCGAGGACACCCCGGCCTACTTCCACCTGGCTCCCGTCGGCTCGGACAGCGTCGGGGTCTACATCTTCCGCGATGCCGTGGCCATGTCCCAGGACGCCTCGTGCCCGGACTCGCCGGTGACGACTGTCGGGAAGAGTGCGAGGGAGCTCGCGACGTGGATGTCGTCGCTCCCCGGTGTCGTGGCGAGCGACCCGAAGCCCGCGACTGTCGGCGGACTCTCGGGCTTCGTCATCGACCTGGGCATCAAGTCGACGTGGAAGCAGTCGTGCCCGTTCGCCAATGGATTGCCGACGGCTCCGCTCTTCCTCAACCCGACGGCTGGCTTCCACTGGGTCATGGCCGGGACCGAGCGGCTGCGGCTCTACCTGCTCGACCTGCCGGCCGGCGGGACGCTCTTCGTCGATATCGACGCGTTCGACGGCAGCCTCATCGACCGGCTGCTCAACGAGGCGACGCCCATCGTGTCGAGCATGACCTTCGCGAAGGCCTGACCGGGACGACGACCGGATGCGTGGCTGCCTGACGTTCCTCGCAACGATCCTGGTCGTGGCTGCGGCGGTGGCGTGGTTCCTCCCGCCGCCGGTCGCCGACGCCGTCCTCAGCCAGTCGCTCAGCGTCGTGCTCGGCGGTCCGATGAACGCGAACGTCCGGACGAGCTTCCCGCCGTCGCTCCTGACCTTCCGCGCGGATGGGGTCGACGTCACCGGTTCGAACGCCCGGTTCGCCAACGGCACGCTGCGGGCGGCGACGGTAACGCTCCACCTGAGCGACGTCGACCTGCTCGCGCGAACCGCGGGTGCGGTCGACGGGACCTTCCGGGACGTGACCATCGACACGAGCAGCCTCGGACCGCTGTCGGTGGAACGAATCGTGCTGTCGGGCCCGAGCGGGTCTCTCGACGCGACCGCGACGATCGACACGACCGAGGGAACGCGGATCCTCGCGGCCGCCATCGCCGGGGCCACGGGCCGACCCGCCATCTCGGTCCAGCTCGTTCCGCCCTCGTCCGCGCAGGCGAGGGTCGGCGGGATCCCGATCACGGCACGCCTGGCCGTGGTCAACGGCGACCTCGTTGCCCTGCCGGGCCGACCAGGCATCCCGACGATCGTGGTGCTCAAGGCGTCGGCCCTCGCGCCGTTCGTGCTGACGGGCGTTGCCGCGCAGGATGGCACGCTCATCCTGTCGGGTCACCTGACGGGAGCCGCGCTCGGGTTCTGAGGGACGCTCGTGCCGTGCCTTCCGCCGGCGTCAGCGCGCGGGCGCGTGAGCGCGCGGGCGCGCGGGCGTTTCTCGCTCACGATGAATGACATGACGACCGCTACAGCTCCGGGACGGAGTACTCGCGCTTCGCGGATTCCAGGTAGGTCGCGACCTCCGCGGACCGCCGCCCGGGGTCCCAGCCCAGCTCCTCGCCCATCAGCTCCGCGGCGCGCCCGGCGATCGATGCGCCACGGTCCGGCAGTTCCATCGAGAGGCGGAGTCGGCGTGACAGGAGGTCGTCGAGCGAGAGCGCGAGCTCCTCGCGGACCGCCCAGACGACCTCCGCCTCGATGAACGGCCGGCCCGGCACGAGCGGGCCGAGCAGGTCACGCTCCTGGCCGAGCCTCGCCACGGCAGCGGCCTCGGTCCCGTGGCGCGCGACGAGACGTGAAGCGGTCGCGGACGGGAGGCCGTAGGTAGACGCCAGGTGGTCGGCGAGGGCCTCGAGGTCGCGGCGCGGCGCTGCGCCGCGGATCTTCTGGTCGGCGGTGCGCGATGGACGTGCAGCGGCCGAGTCACCGAGCGCCGCGTCGACCGCGTCCCGTGCCATGACGCGGTAGGTCGTGTACTTGCCGCCGCCGATGCGGACCAGGCCGTCGGGCTCGACCCGCACGCGGTGCTCGCGGGACACCTTCACGGTCGCGCCGTTCCTCGCTTCGCCGACGAGCGGTCGCAGTCCGGCGTACGTGCCCACCACGTCGGCCGCCGTCAGGTCCACCTCGAGGGTCGCGTTGACGACATCGATCAGGCGTCGAACCTCGTCCCGGCTCGCTGCGGGCCGCTCGGGCGGTCCGTCGTAGGGAGCGTCGGTCGTCCCGATCAGCCAGAACTCCGGCCAGGGCACGAGGAAGACGACCTTGCCGGGGACGCGGATCGTCATTCCCTGCTTGATGGGGATCCGCGCCCGCGGGACGACGAGGTGCGATCCGCGGCTCGGGACGAGCCTGGCGCCGCCGAAGGGGCTGTCCGTCCGCGCGGCCCAGACGCCCGTCGCGTCGATCACGTGCTTCGCCCGCGCCTCGAACGTCGTCCCCGATTGCAGGTCGTGGACTCGAAGCCCGACCAGCCGACCCGACTCGACGATCCCGCTCTCCGCTCGGGCGCGCGTCACGGCGACACCCCCGAGCCCGATGGCCGTCCGCGCCACCTCGAGGGTGTAGCGCGCGTCGTCTTCGACACCGTCGTGATAGAGGATGCCGCCCTGCAGGCCGGGCTGGCGGAGTGGCGGGGCGAGCCGGAGCGTGCTCGCCCTCGAGAGGTGATGCGCTCGGCCGCCGCGTCGAGCGGAGCCGAGCAGGTCGTACATCCCGATCCCCGCTCCGTAGAAGGCACGGGTGAGGAGCGGCGGCCCGTACAGCGGGAAGAGCAGCGGTTCGAGCCGCACGAGGTGTGGCGCCAGGACGAGCAGTCTCGCCCGCTCGGAGAGAGCCTCGCGCACGAGCCCGACGTGGAACTGCTCCAGGTATCGGAGGCCGCCGTGGATCAGCCGGCTCGACCGACTCGATGTCCCCGACGCGATGTCGTCCTGCTCGACGAGTGCCGCCGCAAGGCCACGCGTCGTCGCGTCGAGGAGGATCCCGGAGCCGGTGACGCCGCCGCCGACGACGAGGACGTCCCATGGCGTGTCCGCGAGGCGCGCGAGGTCGTCGGCGCGCCGGCGGAGCGCGGTCGGTTCGGGAGCCACGGTCTCATTCTACGGGCCGTGGATCGTGCCGTTCGTGTCGCGCGGGCGCTCATCGCGCACCGGCGGACTGCTAGCATCGCGCGGGGCGGTGACGGGAGTGCCGACCGGCGATCGGCCCCCGGGCGGAGGTTCTGGTGAGCGGACAGTACGACTTCATCATCGTCGGCGGCGGCTCCGCCGGATCGGTGCTCGCGAATCGGCTGAGCGCAGACCCCGGCAACCGCGTCCTGGTCCTCGAGGCTGGGCGGCCGGACTCCCGCTGGGACGTCTTCGTCCACATGCCCGCCGCGCTCACGTTCCCGATCGGGTCCAAGTACTACGACTGGCAGTACGAATCCGAGCCCGAGCCGTTCATGAACGGGCGGCGGATCTACCACGCACGCGGCAAGATCCTGGGCGGGTCGAGCTCGATCAACGGCATGATCTTCCAGCGCGGCAACCCGCTCGATTACGAGCGTTGGGCGGCGGATCCGGGCATGGAGACCTGGAACTACGCCAGCTGTCTGCCCTACTTCAAGCGGATGGAGACGTGCCTCGCCGCCCGTCGCGACGATGTCTTCCGGGGCCACGCCGGCCCGCTCGTCCTCGAGCGTGGACCGGCGTCCAGCCCGCTGTTCGGCGCCTTCTTCGAGGCCGTCCAGCAGGCCGGCTATCCGCTGACCGAGGACGTCAACGGCTACCGCCAGGAAGGGTTCGCCCCGTTCGATCGGAACGTCCACAAGGGACGCCGCCTTTCCGCGGCCCGCGCCTACCTGCACCCGGTCATGGGTCGCCCGAACCTCGAGGTCCGGACGCGGACGTTCGTCACGCGGGTCATCTTCGAGGGCTCACGAGCGGTCGGAGTCGAGTACGCCACCGGTCGCGGCGCGGCGACGGTCGTCCGCGGCAGGGAGATCGTCCTCGCGGGGGGATCGATCAACTCACCACAGCTGCTGCAGCTCTCCGGCGTCGGTGCCGCGGCCGAGCTGGAGCCACTCGGCGTCCGCGTGGTCGCCGACGTGCCCGCCGTCGGGCGGAACCTCCAGGACCACCTGGAGGTCTACATCCAGTACCGCAGCAAGCTGCCGGTCTCGATGCAGCCGGCGCTCCAGACCTGGCGCCGTCCGTTCATCGGGGCGGAGTGGCTGTTCCTCCGCTCGGGGCCGGGGGCAACCAACCACTTCGAGGGTGGCGGCTTCGTGCGGGGCAATGACGACGTCGCCTACCCGAACATCATGTTCCATTTCCTGCCGCTCGCGATCCGCTACGACGGGAGCGCCCCCGTCAGCGGCCACGGCTACCAGGTCCACGTCGGGCCGATGTACTCGGACTCACGGGGCACGGTGACGATCACGAGCACCGACCCGACCGTCCATCCCGCCCTGCGGTTCAACTACCTCTCGACGGCCCAGGATCGTCGCGAATGGGTCGAGGCCGTCCACGTCGCGCGGACGATCCTGAACCAGCCCGCATTCGAGCCGTTCAACGGTGGGGAGATGTCGCCCGGCGGGTCGGTCGCCACCGACCAGGAGATCCTCGACTGGGTCGCGCGCGACGGCGAGACGGCGCTCCACCCGTCGTGCACGGCACGGCTCGGGGTCGACGAGACCTCGGCGGTCGACCCGCTGACGATGCACGTCCACGGCACGGAAGGCCTGTCGGTCGTCGACGCCTCGGCGATGCGGTACGTCACGAACGGCAACATCTACGCGCCCGTCATGATGCTGGCCGAGAAGGCGGCCGACCTGCTGCTCGGGAACACGCCGCTGGCGCCCGAGCCGGTCGAGTTCTACCGGCACGGCGTCACGCCCGCACCGGTCCTCGCCGGCCGGTGACGAGCGCCCGAAAGGGCGGCGCCCCGGACTGTTACGGCGTTGCGATGCGCTTGCAAGGCCGCCGATAGGCGGCCGGGGAGCCGATTGATATCGAGGCGGGCGTAGTGTGGCTCTCCCGTTGGAGGGCACCGTGGCCGTCGATCCCCGTCGCCCGCAGCAGCTCCCGTCGATGCCGCCCTGCGCTCAGCGCGCTCTCGCGATCTGGCCGCGGCTCGACGTCGTGCGCCTGCGCCGCGCCAAGGACGATCCCGAACGCATCGCCCGCCTCGTCGGCCGACGGACCGGCATCCCCCACGAGCAGATCCTGGCGATGCTCGCCCCGGCGACGAGGTCGTGACCGAGCGCCACTGAGCCCCGGGCACGATCGCCCGAGGCTCAGCAGCTCCCGGAGCTCAGCAGGGGCGGCTCGGACGCAGTCCTCGCCGCCGCCCGCCGGACTAACCCTGGTACTGGCTCACGTTGGCCTTCGTGACCTCGATGAGCGGAGCGGCCGTGAAGCCGGATGGCACGCTGCCGCCGCCGGCCAGCGTCACGCAGTAATCGACGGCCGTCTTGCCCATGAAGGCCGGCTGCTGGGCGATGGTCTCGAGCAGCGTCCCGGCGACGACCGCCTTCATGCCGTCGGAGGTCCCGTCGATCGATGTCACGAGGACCTTGCCGGCCTTTCCAGCCGCCGTCAGGGCCTGGATCGCACCCAGCGCCATCTCGTCGTTCTCCGCGAAGATGCCCTGGATATCCGGGTGAGCCTGGAGGATGTTCTCAGTCACCGACAGGGCCGTCGCTCGGTCGAACTGCGCGGTCTGGTTGGCGACGACCGTCACGCCGGAGTTGGACGCCAGCGATTGCTGGAACCCCTTGGTCCGGTCGTTTGTCGCCGAGGCGCCGGGCACTCCGGTCAGGACCGCGATCTTGCCAGAGCCGTGGAGCGCCTTGAGGAGCGCGTCGGTGGCAAGCTTGCCGGCCTGGACGTTGTCGGAGGCGATGAAGCCGGCCGTCGGTGCCCCCGTCACGCCGCGGTCGACGGCGATGACCGGGATCTTGGCCGTGTTCGCCTCGGTCACCGCGGGCGCGATCCCCGACGAGTCGACCGGGTTGACGATGATGCAGCTGACCTTCTTGCTGACGAAGTCCTCGACCTCGGACGTCTGCTTGGCGAGGTCGTTCTGTCCGTCGGCGGCCGAGATCGTCGCGCCCTTGGCCTGGGCCTCGGCCTTGGCCGCGTCGTTGAGCGTCACGAAGTAGGGATTGTTGAGCGTCGATAGCGCGATGCCGATGGTCACCGAGCCGGCGCTGGATGCTGACGCGCTCGCGGGCGCGCTGCTGGAGGCCGCCGATGCGCCGCTCGAGGACGGGGCGACGCTTTCGGACGCCGCCGGGCTGGACGTGGCGCTGCTCGAGCAGCCCGCCACGAGGGCGATCGAGGCCAGGGCCACACCGAAGGTGGAAGCCCCGCGGTTGATGATGCGAAGCACGGTCGTGCACACTCCTTCTGGTTGCCTACCGCGTGCGGCGGGGAACCGATGGCGGCGGGGGTTGGGTCGCATCCGGCTCCCGCCGCGCCGAGATCGATCGGAGATCCGACCGAGTGTTCGGGTGTCGTTCGTTGTGTCCGCTGACACCTCCTCCTGTGCCCGGCGCTACGCGCCCAGCGCCCGATGGCGCAGCTGTTCGAGGTTGCCGAAGGCGACCGCGATCACGATCACGATGCCCTTGACGACCTCCTGCAGGAAGGGAGACACGTCGAGCAGGTTCATGCCGTTGCTGAGCACGCCGAGGATCAGCGCGCCGAGCAGGGTCCGGGCAACCGTGCCCTGGCCCCCGAAGAGGCTGGTCCCCCCCAGCACGACGGCGGCGATGGAGTCCAGCTCGTAGCCCACGCCCGCCTGCGGATCGGCGGTGGCGAGGCGGCCCGTCAACACGACGCCGGCCAGGCCGGCCAGGAGTCCCGAGACGACGTAGACCAGGACGCGCACGCGGTTGACGTCGATACCCGAGAAGGCCGCCGCCCGACGGTTGCCGCCAGTGGCGTAGACGTATCGGCCGAAGGTCGTCGAGCGGAGGACGACGATCGACACGACGAAGACGACGAGCATGACGATGATCGGGACCGGGATCGGCCCGATCGTGCCGCCGCCGAGGAATCGGAGTCCGCCTTCTGCGACGCCGATGGGCTGGCCGCCGGTGTAGATCAGGGTGGCGCCACGGGCGATGCTCAACATCGCCAGGGTGGCCACGAAATCCGGCACGAGCAGCAGCGTGATGGCAAGCCCGCTGAGCAACCCGGCGCCCGCACCGATCAGCAGGCCGGCGACGATGCCCGGAGCCCAGCCGACGGACGCCGCCACGCCGGCCGCGACGGCACCGGACAACGCCAGGACCGAACCGACCGAGAGGTCGATCCCGGCGGTGAGGATTACGAATGTCTGGCCCGCGGCAAGGACCGCGACGATCGACACCTGGCGGCCGACGTTCAGGATGTTGCCGCTCGTCAGGAACGTCGGGGTCAGGAGGGCGAGCGCTGCGCTCAGGACGACGAAGGCGATGAGGATCCCGTAGTCGACGATCGAGACGCCCAGCCGCCAGCGCCGTGGCGCGGCCGCCGTCGAGGCGCCGGAGGTGAGGGGTTCGGGGCTGGCTCGGCCGGATCCGGTCATGCGGCGGCTCCTGTGGTCACGAGGCTGAGAACGTGTTCCTGGCCCGCGTCGGCGCGGTCGAGGGTCGCGAGCTGCCGTCCCTCGCGGAGAACGACCACGCGATCCGAGAGGCCGAGCAGCTCCGGCAGGTCGGAGGAGATCAGCAGGATCGCCACGCCGCTCTTGGCGAGGTCGGCGACGATCTGGTAGATCTCGGCCTTGGCCCCGATGTCGACGCCACGGGTCGGCTCGTCGAGGATGAGCACACGCGGCTTGATCTCCAGCCACTTGGCGAGGAGGACCTTCTGCTGGTTGCCGCCCGACAGGTTGGACACCCTGGCGTCGATCGAGGAGGCCTTGATCTCGAGCTGTGCGACGCGCTCCTCGACGGTCAGGCGCTCACGCCGCTTGTCGATCCACCCGAGACGTGAGAGCCAGGGGAGGATCGGGTGCGTCTCGTTGTGGCGGAGCGAGAGTGCCAGGACGAGACCCAGGGCCTTGCGGTCCTCGGGTACGTAGCCGATCCCCAGCTTCACCGCCTCGTGGGCCGTCCGCGGCTCGATCGGCTTGCCGTCGAGACGGACCTGGCCACTCGTCGGTCGCAGGAGCCCGAAGAGCGCCAGGCCGACGCTCGTGCGCCCGGCCCCGATCACGCCGGCGAGCCCGACGACCTCCCCCCGCCGGACGGTGAAGCTCAGGTCTTCGAAGCGCCCCGCGACGCTCAGGCCGTCCAGCTCCAGCGCCGGGCCGCCGATGTCGGCGCTCGTGTCCGGGTAGAGCTCGGACACGTCTCGTCCGACCATCAGCCTGATGATCTGCTCCCGCGTGGGTCGGGCGGTCTCGCCGACGACTCGCCCGTCACGAAGGACCGTGACCCGATCCGACAGGGCGAGGACCTCCTCCATCCGGTGCGAGACGAAGATGACCCCGACGCCCTCGTCGCGGAGACTGCGCACGATCCGGAAGAGAGCGTCGATCTCGTGTTCGGTCAGCGCCGCGGTCGGCTCGTCCATGACCAGCAGGCGAGCGTCGGCCGACAGCGCCCGGGCGATCTCGGTCAGCTGCTGGTCGGCCACGCCGAGGCGATCGACGCGGGTCTCCAGCGGAAGAGCGACCCCGAGCCGATCGCGGGCGGATCGCGCCAGGTCCCGGACCGCCCGACGGTCCACCACTCCGTGCCGGCTCGGCAGATGGTCGATGGCGATGTTCTCGGCCACCGAGAGAGCCGGGAAGAGGTTGAACTCCTGGTGGATGACCCGGATGCCGGCCGCCTGCGCTGCATGCGGCGAGGCAAGCTGGATCGGCCGTCCGTCGAGCTCGATGGTCCCGGCGTCGGCTCGCTCGACCGCGCCGATGATCTTGAGCAGGGTCGACTTGCCCGCGCCGTTCTCTCCGACGAGCCCATGGACCTCGCCCTGGCGCACGTCGAAGTCGACACCATCGAGGGCAATCACGCCCGGGTAGGACTTGCGGATGCCGCGCAGGGCAAGGATGGGTGCCCCGGTCGGGGCGTCCGCGACGACCCTGGTTGCCGTGGAAGGGGTGGGCAGCAGTTCAGCCATCAGAACGGCACCCCCGCCCGCAGGACGATGTTCGCGAACGGAGTGAACTCGCCGGTCCGAACGATCGCGATCGCGTCGCTGGCAAGCCGCTTGAGCTCCTCGTGCGGGATGCGCGAGACGGGTGCGTTCCCGAGCCGGGCGACGATCGCGTCGGCCAGGCGCGCATCGCTCGTCGCGAGCTCCGCGGCGATCGAGCCGGCCTCGAAGACGCCGGCCTCGAGGACGGCGTCGAGGACGGCGAGGAATCCCGGCATGCCCGGCAGGAGCGCGAGGTCGATCCGCCGGACGTGAGGCGCGATCGGAAGGCCGGCATCTGAGATGACGATCGTCTGACCGTGACCGAGGCCGGCGATGACCTGGAGCAGCTCGGCGTGGAGGAGGCCGCCGCCCCTCATGGCACGCTCGCCATGGCCGCGCGGTCCGGCAGGGATGCCTGGGTGCCCGGTCGAGTCGTCGAGATGGCAGCGACGCGATTGGCGAAGATGACGGCCGAGGCGAGCGGCTGACCCTCCGCGAGCGCCACCGCGAGTGCCCCGTTGAACGCGTCTCCCGCTCCGGCCGTCTCCACGGCGGCCACCTTGGGGGCCGGCACGTGCGTCACGTAGTTGCCCTCGGCGAGGACCGCCCCGGCGGCCCCCAGGGTGATGACGACGGCGCGCGGTCCCCGGGCCTCGAGCTCGCTCGCCACCAGCCGCGCGGTCCGGACATCGGCGACAGGGCGTCCGGCCAGGGCGGTGGCCTCCTGGGCATTCGGCGTGAGGACGTCGACCAGCTCGAGGAGCTCGTCGGGCACCGTCAGGGCGGGTGCGGGATCGAGGATGACCATGGCTCCTGCGGCATGAGCCGCATGGGCTGCCGCCAGGACGGTGGGCACCGGGATCTCCAGCTGGACGAGGAGGACGCGGACCCCCTCCCAGTCCAGCCCGTCGAGCGTCGCCCGGTCGAGGCACGCGTTGGCGCCGGCGATGACCACGATCCGGTTCTCCCCGGAGTCGTCGAGGCCGACGATCGCGAGGCCAGTCGGCACACCGGTGACGGAGGCGACGTTCGTCACGTCGACGCCGAGAGCGCTCAGCTCGGCGCGCAGGTGCCGGCCGGGCGCATCGTCACCGACGTGCCCGACCATGGTGACCTCGCCGCCGAGCCGGGCTGCCGCCGCTGCCTGGTTGGCTCCCTTGCCGCCGGCCGACCAGTCGAGCCGTTCGGCGTGAACGGTCTCCCCGGCGTCCGGCCAGCGCGCCGCGTGCACGGTCATGTCCTCGTTCAAGCTGCCGATCACGACGATCGCTCTCATCTACGTCGTCTCGCGCACGACCAGGCGGGGCTCGAGGACCACGTCTGCGGGGTGGGCGTTCGGATCGGCCAGCCGTTCGGCCAGCAACCGCCACGCGAGGGTGCCGGCGAGATAGGCGGGCTGGAGGACGGTGGTCAGGCGGGGCCGGACGAGACGGGCCAGCAGAATGTCGTCGAAGCCGACGATGGCGATGCGCCTGGGGACCGGCCAGCCGCGGTCCTGGCAGGCCTGCAGGGCGCCGACCGCGATCATGTCGTCGGCCGCGACGACCGCGGTGCACGGCAGGTCGGTCTCGATCCAGCGCAGCATCCGTTCGTAACCGCTCTCGAAGTTGAACGGGCCGGGCAGGTACCAGCTCGGGTCCGGCTCGATGCCGGCAGCCCGCAACGCCGTCTCGTATCCGTCGCGCCGGTCGGCAGCGGACGTGAGCTCGACGGGACCGCCGAGATGGGCGATCGCGCGGTGACCGCGCGCCAGGAGGTGTTCGACGGCCAGTCGTGCACCGGCCCGGTTGTCGGTCGAGACACAGGGTGCGGAGCTGCCCGGGGCACGCCGGTCCAGGAGCACGAGCGGAGTCTCCGCCGCGAGGTCGGGCAACGCGCTCGGGGCGCCACTCGAGGCCACGATGATCCCGTCGACGAACCGATCCCGAAGGAGCCGGATGTAGGCTGCCTCTCGATCGGGCGCGTTGTCGCTGTTCCCGAGGATGACGGCATAGCCATCGGCGCTGGCCGCGTCCTCGACCCCGCGGGCGAGGGCGGGGAAGAACGGGTTGACGACGTCGGGGATCAGCAGGCCCACGGTGCGCATGGTCCCGATCGCGAGGCCGCGAGCGAGGCCATTCGTCCGGTAGTCGAGCGCGGCAACCGCTGCGAGGACTTTCGTCCGAGCAGGCTCGCGAACCCCCGGATGCTGGTTCACGACCCGCGAGACCGTGGCGACGCTGACTCCCGCCCGAGCTGCCACGTCGCGGATCGTCGCCACTGGATGCACTCCGACTGATCGCCCTCTGCCTTGCTCATGCCCCGGAGCGATGCGGTTCCAGCGTAACAGAAACCGCTATCAGCAGCTGCGGCTCAGTCGGCCGGCGGCGTCGGGCGGTGCTGGCCCTGTCGGTCGGGCGGCGCCTCGTCGATGCGTCTCAGCGCGATGGACGTCCGGCGCTCCGCGGCCTCATGTTCGGCGTGCACCTCCACGGGCACGTGCTCCCCGTCGCCCCGGACGAGCCAGGTCGTCGCGTGCAGCTGGCCCGTCCGGATGAGGATGTCCCCGAGCCACCGCTCGTCATCGCGAGCCTCTTCGGCGTGGAAGGACAGCAGGTTCGCGCTCATGATCTCCAGCGCGCCTCGTCCGAACAGGACCTCGGCCTCGGGCGAGACCTCCGTGGCCGTGCCGTCGATGGTCACGATGCGGGCCACGTCGCGCTGCTCCCACCACCGCCCCACGGCGTAGGGACTGCGCTCGCCGTCGCGGTACACGAGCAGCAGAACGGTGTCCGTGCCGAAGTCGACGCTCTCGGGGCCGCGCCTCACGATGGCCGATGGATAGCGCTGCCGCAGGCGCAGCTCGAGGCGGGCGGCGGCAGTGTCCGGGTCGGTCGCGACGAGGTGCTCGGCGAGGCGCTCGACACGCTCGATGAACATGTCGTCCCAGGCCGGCAGGCAGATGGGCGCCACTCTCGGTTCGCCCGGTTGTCGCGGCAGCGGTCGCAGCGCGATGTCGATCCCATCGGAGCGCACGTCGCCGTGGATGGCGACGATGTGCCGCTCGCCGTCGCGAGCCCGCAGCGCGATGACCGTGTCGACGACTGTCACGCCACGAGCGAGCGTCAGCAGGACGGCCAGCTCCTCCTCGGTGCCGGTCGGCGCGATCGAGGCGAGGGTCACGTGCTCGTCCGGGCCCAACCGAAAGAGCGCCCTGGCCTCGGCGGTGGCGTCATGCAGCGCTCCGTCCCAGTCGACGCGGGCGCGTGACACCTCCTCGTCCCTCCGCCACCAACCGTCGTCCGGCCCGACCGTGAGGCGGCCATCCCGGAACACGTACCACGTCTCGACCGACTCCCCGGACAGGTCGCGACGGTGGACCACGAGGCGTGGGAACAAGGCACGCAGGTGGAGTGCGAGGCGGCGGGGGGATTCCAGCCCGAGTGAGCCATCGACCTGCGCGACGAGGCGTGCGAAGAGCAGGTCCGTGCTCGGGATCGTGACGACCCGGACGCGGCGGGCCTGACCGGCCCGACCGGCCGTCGCCGATGCGTCTCTTCCGCCGGGGGACTCGATGGACGTTCGCTCGGAGGTCGCCTGCCCGGCGGCCGAAAGCATGTCTCCGGCGACGGGGGATCGGTAGGTCAAGCCTCTCCTGGGCTTCGACGCGTGCGACCGTGCGGATCTGCGTCGCGGGTACGTGGCCCGCACGCCTGCCGCCCGGTCGGCCTGCCGAAGGTCTGGTCGGTTCGAATAGATGGGATTCGAGATGCTGCCAGGGCACGCCACAGCATCTCGGCCCCTCAACGATTGCTCCGACATCATCGGCGGCCTCGAGCGGCCGGCCAAGTTACAGGTTCGTTGCGGCCCAGCTTTCACGCGGATGCGAGGG
>DASVZT010000152.1:0-2614 GCA_036391495.1 Candidatus Limnocylindrales bacterium | reverse complement strand
CCATATCGCCGGACGCGCTCCTCGTGCTCCCGTCGCCGGTCCCGCGCCCATGGTCGACGCTCCCGCTCCGGCATGCCGAGAGGGAAAGGGGTCACCATGTCCGGGTTCGGGCTGCCCAAGGGTCGGCTCGCCTTCGTCCTGAGGGCCGCTGGCTTCCTGCAGATCTGCCTGATCGTCGCGTCGCTCCTGGCGCCCGCCGCCATGGCCGCCGACCCCGTGACGTCGCCGTCACCCTCGCCGAGCGCGAGCCAGCCTGCCTCGAGCCCGAGCCCGAGCCCGAGCCCCAGCCCGAGCTCGACTCTTGCCACCGCGCCGACTATCACGCCGGCGCCGAGCGACTCCGCGTCGCCCGCGCCGACCGACAGCCCGAGCCCTCTGCCGACGGACAGTCCGGGGGCATCGTCGTCTTCGGTCCCGGCCGCCTCGACGAGCCCGACCGACAGCCCGAGCCCGGTCGCCAGCCCGACCGACAGCCTGTCGGCGCCGGCCAGCGTCGCCCCCTCAGACTCGCTCGCCCCCTCGGCCTCTCCCCCGGCCGTCCCCTCTGTCGCACCGGCCCCCGTCAGCTACCTGCCGTACATCGTCACCTTCCGCGCCGGCGTCCCCGCCGCCAGCCAGGCCGCCGACATCGCGGCCGTCGGCGGCACCGACGACTCCGTCATCGCCGCCCTCTCGATGCACGCCATCGGCCTGCCCGCCGCGAGCGCGCCCAGCGCCGTCCAGGCCCTCCAGGCGAACGCCGACGTCGCCGCCGTCGAGTACGACGCGAGCCGCGTCGTCGAGGCCACCCCGAGCGATGCTTCGTACCCGCAGCAGTGGGCCCTGCCGAAGATCGGCTGGGACCAGGCGTTCGGCGCCGTCCAGCCGAGCGGCATCTCGACCGTGGCGATCCTCGACACGGGGATCGACGCCTCGCATCCGGACCTCGCCGGCAACGTCGTGCCGGGCACGTCCGTCCTGGACGGCTCGTACGGGATGACCGACCCGAACGGCCACGGGACGTGGATGGCGGGCATCGTCGGCGCCCTGACCGACAACGGCGTCGGCATCGCCGGCGTCGGCTACGCGAACGTGCGCGTCATGCCGGTGACCGTGCTCGGCCCCGACGGGACCGGCCAGGATAGCGACATCATCTCGGGCGTCGTCTGGGCCGCGGACCACGGCGCGAACGTGATCCTCATGGCCTTCAGCAACACCGGCTACTCGCCGGCGCTGCAGTCCGCGATCGACTACGCCTGGTCGAAGGGCGTGGTCCTCGTCGCGGCGACCGGCAACGACTCGTCCACCTCGCCGTCGTACCCGGCCGGCGACCGCGGCGTCATCGGCGTCTCGGCCACCGACTCGTCCGACGCGCTGGCGTCCTTCTCGAACAGCGGCGCGGACACGTTCCTCGGCGCCCCCGGCGTCTCGATCTCGACCACGGCCGCGGGGGGCGGGTACACGTCGGTGTCCGGCACGTCCGCCTCGGCGGCGATCGTCGCCGGCGCTGCGGGACTGCTGCGGGCCGTGGATCCGTCGGCGTCGAACGGCGTCGTCGTCCAGCGCCTCGGCGAGAGCGCCGATCCGGCCGGCACGTCCTCCGATACGGGCAACGGCCGCCTGAACCTGTCGCGCGCCCTCTCCGACACCTCGACCGTCTCGCTCGAGCCGTCGGGCGCGCCGGGCGGCGGCCCGTTCGTGGGACCGTACGTCGCGGCGTCAGCCAACTTGACGTCCATTCTTGTTGGCGCTCAGAGCGGGACGCCAACGTACGGTACCTCTGGGTCGGCGACATATCAGGTGACGGTGAACGGGAGTGGCAGCGGGTCGATCACGGTCGGCGTGACAGGGCTGCCGAGTTCCACAACCTTCGCGCCGACCGGCAGGTCGTGCAACGCATCCAACAATGGGTGCAACTTCACACTGACTATCACAACCGCTGCCTCGACGCCGGCGGTCACCTCCCAGGCTTTCACGGTGACAGTCACTGGAAACGGGTCGGGATCTCCTTCTGGGAGCGGCTCACTGACCGTCAACCCGAAAGCCCTGACGATCACCGCCAGCAACCAGTCCAAGACATACGGCACGGCCTTGTCGCTCGGGACCACGGCGTTCACGACGAGTGGGCTCGCCAACAGCGACACGGTCACGGGCGTCACCCTCGTGAGCGCGGGTGCGGCGGCGACAGCTGCCGTCGGGACCTACACGATCACCCCGAGCGCCGCCGTCTTCGGCGTCGGATCTGGGTCCAACTACACGATTGCGTATGCGAATGCGCCCGTCGGCCTCATCGTCAGCCGGAAGGCCCTGACGATCACCGCCAGTGGCCAGTCGAAGACATACGGCACGGCCTTGTCGCTCGGGACCACGGCGTTCACGACGAGTGGGCTCGCCAACAGCGACACGGTCACGGCCGTCACGCTCACCAGCGCGGGTGCCGCCGCGACCGCAACCGTCGCCGGCAGCCCGTACCCGATCACGCCGAGCGCTGCGGTCGGGACCGGTCTCGGCAACTACACGATCAGCTTTGTCGACGGCAAACTGACGGTCAATCCGGCGGCGCTGACGATCGCCGCCAGCGACCAGAGCAAGACCTACGGGACGACCGCCACCCTCGGGACGACAGGTTTCACCA
>DASVZT010000151.1:0-5138 GCA_036391495.1 Candidatus Limnocylindrales bacterium | reverse complement strand
TCGCCACGGCACCGTGATGGTCATCTGCTCGAACCCGAAGCACAAGCAGCGGCAGGGGTAACCGATGGCACGCATCGCCGGCGTCGACATCCCGCGCGAGAAGCGCGTGGAGGTCGCCCTCACGTACATCTACGGCCTCGGGCTGCCCACGAGCCAGAAGATCCTCGCCCAGACGAACATCAACCCGGACACCCGGGTCCGCGACCTCACCGACGAGCAGGTCAACCGCCTGCGCGAGCTCATCGACCGCCGCTACAAGGTCGAGGGCGATCTCCGGCGCGAGGTGGCGCTCAACATCAAGCGGCTCATCGAGATCGGCTCGTACCGCGGCCTGCGCCACCGGCGCAACCTCCCGGTGCGTGGCCAGCGGACGAAGACGAACGCACGCCAGCGACGCGGACCGAAGAAGACGGTCGGCGTCCGGCGAAAGAAGTAAGGGGATAGATCAGCAGCATGGCGGAGCGCAAGCGGGCGACCAAGCAGCGGCGCCGGGAACGGAAGAACGTGCCGCAGGGGCACGTCCACGTCCAGGCGACGTTCAACAACACGATCATCACGATCACGGATCCCACCGGTGCGGTCATCAGCTGGGGTTCGGCCGGGGTCGCCGGATTCAAGGGGTCTCGGAAGAGCACCCCGTATGCCGCTGCGCTGAGCGCCGACGGCGCCGCGCGCCGTGCCATGGAGCACGGCATGCGCCAGGTCGAGGTCTACGTCAAGGGCCCGGGCGCGGGCCGAGAGCAGGCGATCCGCTCCCTCCAGGCCGCCGGCCTGGAGGTCACGGCCATCACGGACGTGACGCCGATCCCGCACAACGGCTGCCGCGCGCCCAAGCGGCGCCGCGTCTGAGCGAGGATCGGATCCCATGGCCCGTTACACCGAGTCGGTCTGCCGTCTCTGCCGCCGCGAAGGCGGGAAGCTCTTCCTGAAGGGCAGCCGCTGCTACACGAAGAAGTGCTCCTTCGAGCGCCGGCCCTCGCCTCCCGGTCAGCACGGCGTCCGCCGCCGCAAGGTCGGCGACTTCGGCCTGCAGCTGCGCGAGAAGCAGAAGGTCCGCCGCGTCTACGCCGTTCTCGAGAAGCAGTTCAAGAACTACTTCGACGCCGCCGAATCGCGGCCCGGCGTCACCGGCGAGAACCTCCTGCGGATGCTCGAGCTGCGCCTGGACAACGTCGTCTACCGGATGGGCTTCGCCAACTCGCGACCACAGGCGCGCCAGCTCGTCAGCCACGGCCACTTCGCCGTCAACGGGCGGGCGACGAATGTCCCGTCGTTCCACGTCAGGCCCGGCGACCGCGTCGAGGTCCGCCAGTCCCGCGTCGCGCGCGAGCCATTCAAGCTCGCCAAGGAGACGCTCCGCTCCCACCAGGCGCCCGAGTGGCTGAGCGTCGATGCCGCCAAGCTGGCCGGCACGGTGAACGACCTCCCGCGCCGCGACCAGATGCCGCTCGACCTCAACGAGCAGCTCGTGGTCGAGTACTACTCGAGGTAGCGCCACCCCATGATCGAACTCGAGAATCCGCAGATCGAGCCGGTCGAAGACCGGGGCACGTTCGCCAAGTACGAGGCCGGCCCGCTCCAGGCGGGCTACGGCGTCACGCTCGGCAACGCTCTCCGGCGCGTCCTGCTCTCGTCGCTCGAGGGCGCTGCGGTCACCTCCATCCAGATCCGGGACGTCTACCAGGAGTTCTCGACGATCCCGGGCGTGAAGGAGGACGTCACCCAGATCGTCCTCAACGTCAAGAAGCTCCGCCTCAAGAGCTTCGCCAGCCATCCCGTTCAGCTCAAGCTCGTCAAGAGCGGTGCAGGTCCCGTCACCGCGGCCGACATCGCCGAGTCCGCCGACGTCGAGATCGTCAACCCCGAGCAGATCCTGATGACGCTCGACTCGGACGACGTGACCATCGAGGTGGACCTGACGGTCGAGCGGGGCGTCGGCTACGTCTCGGCGGACCGCGCCGAGGCGCTCCCGATCGGGGTCATCGCCGTCGACGCGATCTTTACGCCCGTCCGCAAGGTCAACTACTGGGTCGACGCCATGCGCGTCGGACAGATGACGAACTACGACAAGCTGACGATCGAGATCGAGACCGACGGAACGCTGACGCCCGAGGAGGCCCTCTCCAAGGCGGCCGACATCCTCGTGCGGCAGTTCCAGCCGTTCGTGAACATCGGCATGATCGCGCCGGGCATCGATCGCGCGGCCGGTGGCGTTCCCGCCCTCCCGCCCAACATGCTCGACATGCCGATCGAGGAGCTCGACCTCCCGATGCGGGCCTACAACTCGCTCAAGCGCAACAACATCGTCAAGGTCGGACAGCTCCTCCAGCTCTCGGACGACGACCTCCTGCGGATGCGCAACTTCGGCAAGAAGTCGCTCGACGAGATGAAGGAGCGCCTCCGCATGCGCGGCTTCATGCTCCCCGAGACGGAGTCGGACGGCCTCGACGACGAAGACGCGGACGAGGCGTTCGCGGACGAGGACGAGGAGGCCTGAGCCGTGGCCCATCGGATCGACGGGCGCAAGCTCGGACGCAAGCACGGGCCGCGCATGGCCCTCTACCGGAATCTGACCGTCTCGGTCCTGCGCTACGAGCGCGTCAAGACGACCGAGGCGAAGGCCAAGGAGATCCGCGGGCGGGTCGAGCGGATGATCACCCTCGCCAAGCGCGGTGACCTCGCCGCGCGCCGGGCGGTGGTCGCGGAGTTCCCGAACGAGCCGCTCGTCGTCGACAAGCTCTTCGACGAGATCGCCCCGAAGTACGCCGACCGGACGTCGGGCTACACCCGGATCGTCCACGTCGGCCAGCGGATGGGCGACGCCGCCGAGATCGTCCAGATCGAGCTCGTCTGATGGCCTCGCCGGCGGCTCATGGCCGCGTTGCCGACTCCGGTCCGTCGCTCACGCACGTCGAAGTGCGCTCGCTCCGGTCCTCGTCGGCGCCTTGCCCTGAGCGCGCCGTCGCGGCCATCTGGTAGGAGTCACTCAAGTCACCCGAGAGGGTGAGCCCAGGCCCGTTCGATACCGGGCACGGGTCGAATATGACGGGACGGACTTCGCCGGGTTCCAGGTGCAGCCTGGGGCACGGACGGTCCAGGGAGAGCTCGAGGCCGCTCTCGCCCGGCTGACCGGAGGGATCCGGTGCCGGGTCGACGCGGCGGGCCGGACCGACGCCGGCGTCCATGCCCTCGGCCAGGTGATCGCATTCACCTACACCGGGCGGCTGACGGCGACGGAGATCGAATCGGCACTCGGCGGGCTCCTTCCACCGGACGTGGCGGCCCGCGAGGTGCGGCGCGCCCCGGCCGGGTTCCATCCACGCTTCGCGGCGCGGTATCGGGAGTACCGCTACACCGTCTGGAACGGGCCGCGCAGCCCGCTTCGCGAGCGGCAGGCGCTCGGGGTGCGGGTCCCGCTCGACACCGCCGCGATGGCGAGAGCCGCGGAGGCCCTGGTGGGTCGACACGACTTCAGCGCCTTCGGGGCAGCGGACCCCCAGCCGGTCCGGACCGTCCATCGGATCCGGGTCCGGCGCGCAGGGTCGGTCGTGACGATCGACGTCAGGGCCGACGCCTTCCTGCGAGGGATGGTCCGGCGTATCGTGGCCGTCCTCGTCGAGGTCGGTCGCGGGAAGATGGACGAGGACGAGGTCGCCGCGGCCCTGGTCGCGCGGCGGCCGGCCCTCCAGGGGGCAACGGCACCGGCCAGGGGGTTGTGCCTGACGCGCGTCGTCCTCGGACGCCGCGACGCCGGGAGGGCCGGGACTGGACGGACGGACAAGGACGCGAGGACGGATACGAGGCGATGAAGACCGCGAAGACCTACACGCTCCGCGAGAGCGAGATCGAGCGACGCTGGTACGTCGTCGACGCGACGGACGAGACGCTCGGCCGCCTCGCGTCGCGCGTCGCGCGCGTCCTCGAGGGCAAGCACAAGCCGACGTTCACGCCCCATCTCGACTCGGGCGACCACGTCATCGTCCTCAACGCCGGCCGGGTCGCGGTCACACGCGACAAGCGCGACACGAAGCTCTACATCCGCCACAGCGGGTACCCGCAGGGCTACAAGCAGGAGACGCTCGGTCATCTCCTCGAACGCCGCCCCGAGGAGGTCATCCGCCGGGCGGTGAAGGGGATGCTGCCGCACAACCGCCTCGGCGCCCAGCAGATCCGCAAGCTCAAGATCTATGCCGGTCCCGAGCATCCGCATCAGGCCCAGCGGCCTGAGCCGCTTTCCTGACGAGGAGCCCAGCAGCATGACGACGCCTGCCTACTACTACGGGACCGGTCGCCGCAAGACCGCCATCGCCCGCGTGCGGCTGCTGCCGGGCGAGGGCGAGGTCGTGGTGAACGGCCGCTCGCTCGAGCAGCACTTCGGCAACGCGATCAACGAGGGCGACATCCGCCTGCCGTTCCGCGTCACGGGGACCGAGGGCCGCTTCAACGCGATGATCAAGGTCGAGGGCGGTGGCGTGACCGGCCAGGCCGGCGCGATCAGGCACGGCATCGCCCGGGCCCTGCTTCAGCTCGACCCCGACGGAAACCGTCTCCCTCTCCGGCAGGCCGGCCTCCTGACGCGCGATCCGCGCATGAAGGAGCGCAAGAAGTACGGCCTCAAGCGGGCGCGCAAGGCGCCGCAGTACACGAAGCGCTGACGGCCGGGCGACGCCCGACCGCCTGGCGACCTCGCCTTCGGGGCCCGCGGTGACGACCAAGGACGCGATCCTGCCGTCGGGTCGTGCCGTCCCGCCTCCCGGCTGGCTTCGAGGACGCGACCTGCTGAGCTCCGCGGACGTCTCGTCCGCGGAGCTCGCTGCGCTCCTGGACGCGGCGATCGCCCTCAAGGCGGCCCGCGCCGCGGGCGCGCGCTACGCGCCGGGACGGCCGCTCGAGGGGCGCGCCGTCGCGCTCCTCTTCGATCGGCCGAGTCTCCGGACCCGCGCATCGTTCGAGGTCGGGACGCGCTGGCTCGGGGGCCACTCCGTCGACCTCTCGGGCGGTGGAGTCGGGCTGGGGACCCGCGAGTCGGTGCCTGACGTCGGGCGTGTCCTCGACCGGCTCTTCGACGCGGTCGTCGTTCGCACGCCGTCACAGGCGGCCGTCACGGAGCTCGCTCATGTCGCGGAGATCCCGGTCAT
>DASVZT010000150.1:0-18804 GCA_036391495.1 Candidatus Limnocylindrales bacterium | reverse complement strand
CGATTGTCGGACGACGAGGCACGCCTCGACGGTCGGGCCTCGGTCGAGGATCTCGACGACCTGTTCGACACGGAGCTGGAGCTCGAGGACGAGGACGAGTACGACACGGTCGGCGGCCTGATCTACCACCGCATCGGCGGTGTGCCCGCGCCCGGAGACCGGGTCGAGGTCGGCAACCTCGTCCTGACGGTCGAGACGGTCGACGGCCGGCGGGTCGACAAAGTGCTCGTCGTGCGGCAGGCGCCGCCGCAGGAGGCGAGCGAGGACGAGGCGGATCGCTAGCCGTTCTCTTCGGACAGGCAGGCGACGGGAAGTCCATCGGCGTGTGCGGCGCGAGCTGGCCTGAGCCGCCTGAGCGGCCTGAGCCGCCTGAGCCGCCTGAGCCGCCTGAGCCGCACCGGGGGCTGTCGACTCCGATTGCCGCCACAGGGCTATTCCTGGGGCAGCGGGCTCGATAGGGCGGTCAGGGTGGCCGTGCGAGCCAGCCGGCCGAGCTCCGGACCGGGGTTCCCCGCACGGCCAAAGCTCACCCGGCCGGCCGGGCGGCCTCCACCCCGGGTCCAGCGGCGTCCTATCCCCCGTGATGCCCCAGAACTAGCCCTGCCAGGAGAATCGCCCAGCCCAAGGCGATCGGGGGCGCCAGGGCGCCGGGCCCAGGGCGCCGCGCCCGGGACCTCGCCGGGCGTCGAGCCCAGGGCGCCGAGCCCAGGCGGACCGCCGCCTGGTTCGGGGCCGGCCGAAGGGGTAGGCCGAGGGGTGGGCCGAACAGAGATTCAGGCGGAGATGACGCTCCTCATGATGCCCTCGAGACGCAGGCGCGCCTCCGGCCGGACCACGCCCGCCGCGTCGAGCTCGCCGAGAGCGTCGTCGCGGTAGCGGCGCGCCTGGTCCCGCGTGTAGTCGCGGGCGCCGCTCCGTTCGAGGATCGCGACAGCGTCCGCCACGTCCGCCATCGTCGGCTCCTCGAGCGCGTAGAACGCCTCGAGCCGGGTCCGGTCGCCGGGCGACGCGTGTTCGAACGCGTAGATGACGGGCAGTGTCTTCTTGCGGTTGACGAGGTCGCTCGGCACCTTGCCCGTGAGCTGCTGCTCGCCCCAGATGCCGAGCAGGTCGTCGTTGAGCTGGAACGCCAGGCCGAGCGCCCAGCCGAACGCGCGGTAGCGGCCGATGACCGCGTCGTCGTCGGTCGCAAGGATCGCGCCGGCCTCGATCGAGGCCGAGATCAGGGCGGCCGTCTTGCGGCCGATCATGTCGAAGTAGAGCTCGACGCTCATCGTCACGTCGTTCTCGCCCGCCCAGATGTCGATGTACTGGCCCTCGCACAGCGCCAGGCAGGTGTCGTCGTACAGGCGCATGAGGCGGAGGACGCGGCGATCGCTGAAGCCGAGGTCGCTGAGGCGGTGCAGGGCGACCCGGCTCAGCGTGAAGAGCGTGTCGCCTGTGTTGATGGCCTGCGGGATGCCGTGCAGCGTCCAGAGCGTGGGCCGGTGGCGGCGCTCGCGGTCGCGATCCTCGATGTCGTCGTGGACGAGGCTGAAGTTGTGACCGAGCTCCACGGCGGCCGCGCCGGGCAACGCGCGCTCGTACTCCCCGGTGATCGACGCGTAGGCCAGGAGGCCCAGGAGCGGCCGGAGGCGCTTCCCGGCCGATGCGCCGGAGCCGTCGAGGCCGAGGTGGTAGCGGACCATCTCGTACAGCCCCCGCGTCGACTCGTCGCGGTCGACGACGAGCCCGAGGATCTCCCGCTCGGTCGCGGCGATGAGCTCGGTCAGGTCGAGGTCGAGCGGGGGGCCCTGGGCTGGCACGAACGGGATGATAGCGCCGGTGCCGCGGCACGGCCCGTGCGGCCGCCTGGCCGGCGCCGTGCTACGGTGGCGCCGTGCCGCGCCCTCGCGTCTACGTCACCGACGCCATCGTCCTGTCCCGGTTCGATCTCGGCGAAGCCGACCGCGTCCTGACGCTCGTCACGCCCGACGAGGGCAAGCTCAAGGCGATCGCCAAGGGCATCCGTCGGCCGACGAGCCGGATCGGCGGCAGCCTCGAGCCGTTCGCAGAGCTGCGGGTCGCCCTGGCCCGCGGCCGGACGTTCGACGTCGTGACGCAGGTCGTCGTCGGGCACGCCTGGCTGCGGCTGCGCGATTCGCTCGAGTCGGCGGCGACCGCCTGGTATCTCGCCGAGCTCGCCGATCGCTCGCTCGAGGAGCGCCACGAGGCCGGGCCGCTGTACGCACTGCTCCGACGAGCCTACGAGCTGCTCGACGCTGGGATGGCCCCGGGTCGCGTCGCCCGCTGGTACGAGATGCACCTCGCCGACGAGCTGGGCATGCGTCCCGAGGTCGACCGCTGCGTCGAATGCGACCGGATGCTCGAGGCATCAGGCTCTTTCCGCTGGGTCCCGCCGCTCGGCGGCGTCCTGTGCGATCGCTGTCCCGGGCCGCCCGCGGCGGCAGCGGGACTGTCGGTCGAGGGGCTGAAGCTGCTCAAGGCGTACCAGCGACTCGACGTCGAGGCCCTGGCGGCGCTCCGATTGCCCCCGTCAGCCGAGGCCGAGGTCGAGACGGCTCTCCGCGACTTCGTTCGCTACGCGCTTGAACGCGATCCGCGATCGCTGGCGTTCCTCGACGAGATCCGCTCCGTCCCGCGGGCTGCCACGATCGCCGGTGCCCCCTCCGGCCTCACCGAACCGGGACGGACGGCCGCCGCGCCGAGCGGCACCTGATAGCATCGTTCGGTCCCGTCCCGCGACCGGCATGCCACGCCCGGCGCCGCCAGGAGCCTTCCCCGTGACCGACACGACCCCTGCCGCCCGCGCCGGCAGCCCGACCCTCGATCCCTACGACCTCGAGCGCGACCCGGGCGCCTCCGTCCCCGGTCTCGACACGATCGTCTCGCTCGCCAAGCGCCGCGGCTTCGTCTTCCCGAGTTCGGAGATCTATGGCGGCATCAACGCCGTCTGGGACTACGGGCCGCTCGGCGTCGAGCTCAAGAACAACGTCAAGCGCGCCTGGTGGCGCTCGATGGTCCAGGAGCGCGACGACATCGTCGGCCTCGACGCGGGGATCCTGATGGCGCCGCAGGTCTGGGTGACGTCGGGCCATGTCGGCTCGTTCAGCGACCCGCTCGTCGAGTGCGGCACCTGCCGACGCCGCTACCGGCTGGACGAGCTGCCGGGCACCGAGGGCCTGACCAACACCGAGCTGAACGACCCCGGCGTGATCGATCGACTCGGGCTCACGTGCCCGAACGACGGCGGCCCCCTCTCCCCGCCCCGGCGCTTCAACCTGATGTTCAAGACGTACATGGGCCCGGTCGAGGAAGACGCGGCGATCGTCTACCTGCGCCCGGAGACCGCCCAGGGCAGCTACGTCAACTTCAAGAACGTGCGCGAGACGAGCCGCAAGAAGATCCCGTTCGGCATCGCCCAGATCGGCAAGAGCTTCCGCAACGAGATCAGCCCCGGCAACTTCGTCTTCCGGATGCGCGAGTTCGAGCAGATGGAGATGCAGTACTTCGTCCGCCCGGGTGACCCCGCGACGGCCGCCTTCGCGGACTGGCTTCCGAAGCGCTACGAGTGGTATCGGCGCCTCGGCGTCTCGGCCGAACGTCTGCGCCTGCGCGAGCATCGCCCCGACGAGCTCGCCCACTACGCCAAGAAGGCGGTCGACGTCGAGTACCGCTTCCCGTTCGGCTGGAAGGAGCTCGAGGGCGTCCACAACCGCGGCGACTTCGATCTCGGCAGCCATGCGCGCGCATCCGGGGAGAACCTCGAGTACTTCGACCCGGCGACCGAGGAGCACTTCATCCCGTGGGTCGTCGAGACGGCCGCGGGGGCGGACCGCGCCGCGTTCACCTTCCTCATCGACGCCTACCGCGAGGAGGAGGTCAAGGGCGAGACCCGCGTCTCGCTGGCGCTCCATCCGGACCTCGCCCCGTACAAGGTGGCCGTCCTGCCGCTGCTCAAGAAGCGACCGGAGATCGTCGAGCTGTGCCACCGGATCAAGACGGACCTGCAGCGCGACATGATGGCCGTCTATGACGACACCGCCTCGATCGGCAAGCTCTACCGGCGCCAGGACGAGATCGGCACGCCATGGTGCGTCACGGTCGACGTCGAGTCGCTCGAGGACGGCGCGGTGACGATCCGCGACCGGGACTCGATGACCCAGGAGCGGGTGCCGGCGGAGGGCGTCAAGCGGGCGATCCTCGACCGGATGGCGTCGGCGAGGGCGGGGTAGGCGCAGCGCCCAGGCTGCCCTGGCGGCCAGCTTGCGGATCGCTTGACACACTTGTAGGAATTCCTACCATGTCGGTATGAAGGCTACGATCTCGGAGAAGGGTCAGGTCACCATCCCCAAGCGGCTTCGCGATCGCCTGGGGCTGCGGCCCGGAACGCAGTTGGACTTCAGCGAGGAAAAGGGCCGGCTGGTGGCGACGAAGGCGGCCCTCGACGACCCGATCGAAGGCGTCTACGGGATCCTGGACCTCGGCCGGCCGACCGACGAGGTGATCGCGACGCTGCGCGGCGAGCCGGACGCGGTGTGATCACCGCGGTCGACACGAACGTCCTCCTCGACGTCCTGGGCGCCGATCCGGTCTTCGGGCGCCACTCGGGGCTGGCCGTGAGACGCTGCCTCGCGGAAGGCCGTCTCATCGCGTGTGACGTCGTGTGGGCCGAGACGGCGAGCTTCTTCGAGTCCCCGGGGGCCGCCGTCGACGCGCTGACCAGGCTCGGCGTCGAGTTCTTTCCGGGCAGCGAAGCCAGCGCTCTCGCCGCCGCCGTCGCCTGGAAGGAATACCGCCGCCGCGGTGGCAGCAGGGACCGGGTGGCGGCCGACTTCCTGGTCGGGTCGCACGCCGCGACCACCGCCGACCGACTTCTCACCCGCGATCGCGGGTTCTACCGATCGTACTTCGACGGGCTCACGGTCCTCGATCCTTCCGGGGGGGAACCGGCGGCCTGATCGTCGACCGCTCCCTACTGTCGGCGGGCACATCCAGCCAGCCCTCCCGTTCGGCCCGGATGGCCAGCTCGGTTCGCGAGGCGACGTCGTATGCGGTGAACAGCCGCGTAAGGTGCGTCTCGACGGTCTTGCGAGCGACCCCGAGATCGCCAGCGATCTCGTCGTTCGAACGGCTGGGAATGGTGGCCTGATTCGGCCCCGGCCCGGCGCACCCAACCATAGGGTTCTCCCCCCTTGAAATCGCTTGCCGCACGGCGGACTCTCGACATCGTTGAAGTTCATCGCCGGGGAGGACAAGGGCATGTGCCGTTGGAAACTGCACGGTTCTTGGGCCTGATCCGAGGACCGCGATGCTTCGTCGGCTCGGGATCGCACAGCTTGGGATCGTGCTCGCGCTCGTGCTCGTCCTTGCGTCCCTGCTGCCGAGGTCAGTCGTAGCCTGCAATGGCGAGCCACTGAGCGCCAATGACATCGCGAATTCTGTCCGATCGATCGTCCAGGTCACGGTGATCGCCGTCGGTCCCAACCACGCAGAGGACGTTCCCGGATCGTTCACGATGCGCGTGGACCGGGTCCTGTACGGAACCGCGCCGCGAGAGATCCGGATGAGTTGGCCGACGCCAATCAGCCCTTGTGATGGCTACGTCGCGACCCTTGGTGACAACTTCGTCATGGCGCTCGGGGTTGGCGGCTTGTCCCCCATCTGGCCGATCGAGGTGGCCCACCGCACCGGTGCCGAACGATCGGATCTGGCTCAAGTGCTGGCGCTCTTGCCGAGGACCCCCGACCAGGCGACATCGGATCCAATACCCGCGGGCCTCGTCGTCCTGGTGCTCGGGAGCCTCGCAGGGGCGGCTGCATTGGTCGCCCGTCGGCGCTTACATGGACTGTCTCACCGTAACCGGGGGGGGCGGCGCTGACCGTAGCATGGCGTCGTGTCATCCTTGAGTCCCGCACCGTGGAGGGAATACGATTCGATGGCGGTCCGTGGGGTTGTCTTGACCTTCGCGCGGCCGGTCGGTCCGGCATCATTCACTGTCGCGCTGGAGGACACGGTGCTCCTGCCGGCCCAGACCTGACCAGTCATCGGGTAAGGGCACGTCCAGCCAGCCCTCCCGTTCGGCCCGGACGGCGAGCTCCAGCCGCGAGGCGACGTCGTACGCGGCGAACAGCCGGGTGAGGTGCGTCTCGACCGTCTTGCGGGCGATCCCGAGGTCGCCGGCGATCTCGTCGTTCGAGCGGCCAGCGACGAGCCCGGCGACGATGCCGAGGTCCGTCGGTGACAGCCGCAGCGGCCCGGCCTCCCGAACGCCGGCCAGCTGGGCCGACGAGAACGCGCTCCCGCCGGCCGCGACCGCCCGGACCGCCGCCGCGATCTCCGCGGCCGGCGCAGTCTTGAGCAGGTAGCCCGAGGCGCCGAGCGAGAGTGCCGCAGCGACGTACTGCGGCGTCTCGAACGAGGACAGGACGATCCACCCCGGGCCGCGCCCGGCGCCCGCCTCGACCGACTCGGACAGGAGCTCCAGGCCCGAACCATCCGGGAGGCGGATGTCGACGAGGACGACGTCGACCGCCCGACCGCCCAGGATTGCTCGCGCCTCCGCGACGCTCGCCGCCCGGCCGACGACCGCGAGGTCCGCCTCCCGGCCGAGAGCCCCGGCGACCCCGTCGAGGACCACCGGGTGGTCGTCGACGAGGAGGACCCGGACGGTCATGAGCGGCTCCATCGGACGGTGATCGCGGTTCCATGGGGCGCGGACGAGGCGAACCGGAGGTCCGCCCCGATCGCCGCCGCCCGGGCGCGCATCGAGTCCATCCCGAGGCGTCCCTGCCGGCGGGCGTCGCGGAGCGCGTCCTCGTCGAGGCCGACACCGTCGTCGCGGACCGTCAGCCGCGCGAGACCCGGGGCTAGGACGCCCGAGACCTCCACGCGCCATCCGCCACTGTGCCGCTGCGCGTTCCCAACCGCCTCCTGGAGGATCCGATAGAGCGCGATCTCGACCTCGGGCGGCAGGCGGTCGAGGCGGCCTGTCCCGGTCCGGTCGTCAAGGCCCACGGTCACCCGGACGCTCGAGCCCTTCGCGTTCGCCCGCTGGGCCAGGAACCCGATCGCCGGCCCGAGGCCGAGATCCTCGAGGACCGGGGGCTGCAGGTCCGTGGCGACCGCGCGGAGGTGAGCGGCGACATCGCGCAGGGCGCCCGCCTCCGCCGCCTCGGGCGTCGACTCGAGCCGGCTGATCACGCCGCTCAGCTCTTGGAGCGGCTCGTCATGGATCTCGCGGGCGAGTCGGCCGCGCTCGGCCTCGACTGCGTCGATTGACGCCCGCTCGCGGACGTCCCCGTAGCGGAGCCGGTCGAGCGCGGCGACGAACGGGCGCCGGAAGCGCAGGTAGGCGAGGGTGGGGACGGCAATGGCGAGCCCGATGACGCTCACGGAGGCGTCAGCGACCACCCAGAGAGAGACGGCGGCGCCGGCGATCAAGGCGAGTCCGACGAGATCGAGGGCGGTCGGTGGGCCGAACGATTCGATGGCCGAGCGGACCATCCGCCTGTCGATGGCCACCCAGGCTGTCGCGGCGACCGCTGCGAGCGAGGCACCGGTGCGGGCCGTCTCGGCCGGCTCCCAGGCCGCGGGCGCGACGAACCGGGCGACGAGCCAGGCGGCGCCAACCGCGAGCGCCGCGACGATTGCGAGCAGGCGCCGGCGGCCGTCGCGCAGGCCGATGGAGGCGAGCCAGGCGATCGGCAGGGCGAGCATGACGAGCCCGCCGAAGGACGAGACGAGCGGATGTCCCTCGAACATCAACGGGACCGCGCCGACCATGCCGGCTACGACCGCCACCCCGGCGGCCGGGCGGGGCCAGCGAAGTGCGGCGGCGGCCGCGAAGAGCGCGACGAGGAGCGCGCCCAGGCTCCGCGGCACCATCGCCCGCAGCTCCGCGGTGATGCCTCGGATCGGTAGGTACTGGTCTGCGGACGGTCCGCGGGCGTGGAGGACCCAGTCGAGCTCGGTCGGCCCGGTCCGCAGTTCGACCACGGTCTGACCTGCCCGGATTCCTGAGTACCACCCGGGAGCGCCCGGCAGGACCGACGAGACCACACCACCTGGTGCCTGAAAGTCCACGCCGGCCTCCGGAATATCAAGCGCGGCGGTCGCCGCGCCCCAGATCGCCACCCCGAGTCCGAACGCCGCGAGTCCGGCGGCGGCAGCGCGCATCCGGCGCCGACCCCCGGATCGAGCGTCGGTCACCCGGCTCATCGGCCTCGCGGTCATAGGGTTCTCCCCACCACCGCGCAGGGTTCTCCCCCCTTGGATCGACGAAGGAGTGGGGTTAGCCTCGGCTCACGAGGCGTCCCGCGGGAGGTGGACGTGGGACGCATCGGTCGAACGGCGGGGATGATCGCGGTCTCGCTCATCCTGATCACAGCCGGAGTGTACGCACCCGATCCGGCGGGTGCGGCGAGCGAACCGGTCATCGAGGCCGACCTGGGGGGTCGGCCGATCCCCGCCGTGGAGGTCGGGCGCTACCACTGCACCGACACCGACTTCCCGCTCATCCACTGCTACCGGACCGCAGCCGAGCTCGAGGCGGCGATGGCCCGCCGGCTTGCCGCCCCGACCGGGACGGCCTCCCCGACGATCGCCACGGCGACGAATTAGTTGCGCAGACTCGATCTCTCTCGGTTGGCTAGGCTTGAGGAGGGTGAGATGCGACCAAAGACGCTGTTCTTGGTCGGACTGGTCCTCGGGGCCATGGCTGGGCTGGCCTTCGTCTTGGCTGGACTGGGGACCGGGATTCCCGGCTTGGTCATCTGGACGTGGGTGATCGCCAAACGCCCTCGGTTCGCTAGTGCCTCGGGCGGTCTGATCGGCTTCGGCGTGGTGTGGCTATTGGTGATCGCCCAGTCGACATGGGGCTGCGCGAACGATGCGTGGTGCTCTCAGGTCGATGTCACTCCGACGATTTGGCTTGCCGCCGCTCTCATTTCCGCAGGCATTGTGCTCGGTCTGGCGACGTGGCGACACCTAACGCATGGCACTGGGCAGCGAGTTCGAAGTGGCGTTCTGACCCCGCTGCAGAAGTGAAGACGACCAAGGCGTCGACACGAAAGCCCGACCTTTCCGGTCGTAGACCTGGAACAACAACTGATTGCCCGCCCAGATCGCCAGAATCGCCAGGGTCCCGCGCGGACTCAGCCGACTGGCGCAACCGCCGCTGCGGCGGCCGCAGGCTTCTTCGGCGCCACCGGCTCGGGAGCCAGCACGATCGGCGGCCACACCCCGGACAGGTACGAGTGCATCGCCGCTGCGGCGCGCTTCCCGTCACCCATCGCGAGGATGACGGTCGCGGCGCCGCGGACGATGTCGCCGCCCGCGAACACACCCGGCATCGACGTCATGCCGTGCTCGTCGGTCTCGATATACCCCCACTGGTTGATCGCGAGGTCCGGCGCCGTCCGGGTCAGCAGCGGGTTCGAGCGCGTCCCGATCGCGACGACGACCATGTCGGCGTCGACGACGAACTCGGAACCGGGGATGACGACCGGCCGCCGACGCCCGGAGGCGTCAGGCTCGCCGAGCTCCATCCGGACGCAGCGAAGGCCGGTCACCCAGCCCTGCTCGTCGCCCAGGACCTCGGTCGGCGCGACCTGGAACTCGAAGCGGACACCCTCGGCCTCCGCGTGGTGGACTTCCTCCTTGCGTGCCGGGAGCTCGTCGTGGCCGCGCCGGTAGACGATCGTCGCCTCGGCCGCGCCGAGCCGGCGTGCCGTCCGGACGGCGTCCATGGCGACGTTGCCGCCGCCGACGACCGCGACGCGCTGGCCGTGAAGGACCGGCGTGTCCGACTCCGGGTTCCAGGCGCCCATGAGGTTGACGCGCGTCAGGTACTCGTTCGCGGAGTAGACGCCCTTGAGGTTCTCGCCGGGCACGTTCATGAACACCGGTAGCCCGGCACCGACGGCGATGAAGACGGAGTCGAACTTCGCGCGCAGCTCGGGCAGCGTGTAGGTCTTGCCGATGATCGAGTTCGGCTCGATCTTCACCCCGGCCGCGACGAGCCGGTCCACTTCGGCCTGGACGATGTCCTTCGGCAGGCGGAATTCGGGGATTCCATAGACGAGGACGCCGCCAGCCGCGTGGAAGGCCTCGAAGATCGTGACGTCGTGACCGCGCTTCGCGAGCTCGCCCGCCGCGGTCAGTCCGGCCGGCCCGGACCCGACGATCGCGACGGTCTTGCCGCTCCTGGGCGGCTCGAGATGCGCGAGGCCCTCGGGATGCGACTGCGCCCAGTCCGCCACGTACCGCTCCAGGTAGCCGATCGCGACCGACTTGCCCTTCTTGCCGCGCAGGCACACGCCCTCGCACTGCGTCTCCTGCGGGCAGACGCGCCCGGTGACGCAGGGCAGCGCGTTGTCGTCGAGCAGGGAGTCAGCTGCACCCGGGAGATCGCCCGCGCGCAGGAACTTGAGGAATCGCGGGATGTTGACGCGGACCGGGCAGCCGTCGATGCAGTACGGCTTCGGGCACTGCAGGCAGCGCTCCGCCTCGAGCATCGCGATCTGGTGGGACAGTCCGAGGTTCACCTCGCGGAAGTTCGCCGCGCGGAGCTCGGCGTCCTGTTCGGGCATGGCGACCCGGTCGATCGCCATCCGCTCCTTCTGGGTGAGCTCCGGGCGCTGCTCGGTCATCGGGACGCCTCCACGGCGGCCGGCGAGGCCGCTGGGACCGTCGCCGCTGTCGGCCGGCGGAGGCCGACCTTGCATGCCTCGCGCTTCTCGAGCGCCGCGGCCTCGAAGATGCGGTAGGTCTGTAGCCGGTCGGCGAGGCCCTTGAAGTCGACCTTGTGTCCGTCGAACTCCGGGCCGTCCACACACGCGTAGCGTGTCTCGCCGCCGATGTTGACGCGGCAGCCGCCGCACATCCCCGTCCCGTCGACCATGATCGCGTTGAGTGAGACGGTCGTCGGGACGCCGTAGGGCCGAGTCATCTCGCTGACGGCCCGCATCATCGGGACGGGGCCGACCGCGTAGACCTCGTCGATCCCGCCGGCCTCGAGGAGGTCCTTGAGCGCGTCGGTCACGAAGCCGTGCCGGCCGTACGATCCGTCGTCCGAGCAGACGACGACGTCGCCCTGCCCGCGCAGCTCGTCCTCGAGGATGACCCACTCGCGTGAACGACCGCCGATGACGCTCGTCACCGTGACGCCCCGGCGGTTGAGCTCCTGGGCGATCGGGTAGACGACGGCCGTCCCGACGCCGCCCCCGACGCAGACGGCATGCCCGGACGCGAGGAGCTCGGTCGGCAGTCCGAGCGGGCCGGCGATGTCCTGGATGGCCTCGCCGGGCCGCAGCTCGACGAGATCGTCGGTGCTCTTGCCAACGGCCTGGATGACGAGGCTGATCGTGCCGGCGGCGGGATCCGAGTCGGCGATCGTCAGCGGGATGCGCTCGGCGCCGGGGCCGAGGCGCACGATGACGAATTGGCCTGGCTTGCGGATCTCGGCGATGCGCGGCGCCTCGACGACGAGCCGGTAGACGTTCGGGGACAGCTGGTTGTTCGAAACGATGGGATGCATGCGGCTCCGGACAGCTGCGGTGTTGCCTGTGCCCATGGTGCGTCCGCACGGTTCGCGACCCATGCACCGCTTCGCATGTATCCGGGGGGCCGAAGGTCACACGAGGACAGGTCCGTTGCGCGAGGAGGGCCGAGGCCGGCTCGCGGCTCGGTCTCAGCCGGGTGCCGGGGCCTGCTTGCCCTTCGGCCAGTAGAGCTCCTTCTTGACGTGGAACTCCGGGAACCCGCGGTCCATCAGGGCCGCCTCGGCGTTGAGGATCATGTCCGGGTTGCCGCAGATGTAGACGACCGTCTTCTCCGGCTCGAGTCCGAGGTCGGCGCAGACGTCGCCCACGACCGCCTCGGCCCGGCCCGTCCGGCCCGACCAGCCTGTGTTCCGTCGATCCCCGGGGCGCGAGATCGTCGGGACGTAGCGCAGCGGGTAGGTCGCGTCGCGCTCCAGCCCCTCGAGCATCTCGCGGTAGCCGAGCTCGTCCACGTACGAACAGCCGTGGAGCAGCACGGTCCGGCGCGGTGAGCCGGCCGCCATCGTCTCCTTGATCATCGAGATGAACGGCGCGATCCCGGTCCCGGTCGCGATGTAGAGGTGCGTCCGCTCGTCCTCAGGCTCGAGCATGAACTTGCCCTTCGGCCCGATCATCCGCATCTCGTGCCCGACGGGCAGCCGCCAGAGGAGCGTCGTGAAGCGCAGGATCGGGACGCGCCGGACATAGAACTCGTAGCCCTCGGTTCCCGCCACGATCGGCGGCGAGGCGACCGAGTACGGCCGCTGGACGAGCTTCCCGTCCGCGAAGACGCCGATCGTCAGATACTGGCCCGGCTCGAAGGGGACGGGTTCGCCCTCGAGCCTGACCCAGAAGCAGGCAAGGTCGTCGGTCTGGTCGACGCGCCGAACCAGCCGCGCGTTGTACTGCTCGGCCTCCGGCGCGATGACGCGCGTGTCGGCGTCGGACGTGACGATCGTCTCGGCGATCGAGTCGGTCATGGTCGGGTGGAGCCTCCGTTGCGCGCGGCCGCGCCACGCCGACCCCGTCGGCCCGTGCGTCCGTCGCTATCGGTCGTTCGTCCGTCGAGTGTAGCCGCCGGACCGCGCCGGGCGTGCGACGGTACAATCCGGCGCGAACAGAGACGATCACGCCCACGCCCCATCGCGCGGGCGACCCTTGGGGCGTCGCGCGCCGCGGCGCCAGCGAAGGAGCCCTCCCCCATGCCGGATGCCGTCGCGCCTCGATCCCACAGCGCCGCGAAGCGCTACATCTACGCCTTCGGGGGCGGCCGCGCCGAAGGCGACGCCTCGATGCGCGACCTCCTCGGCGGCAAGGGCGCGGGCCTCGCCGAGATGACGAACGCGGGCTTGCCGGTCCCACCCGGGTTCACGATCACGACCGAGGCGTGCAACGACTACTTCGCCGCGGGCGAGGAGCTGCCGGGCGGCCTCTGGGACGACGTCCTGGCGGCGGTCGCGGAGGTCGAGGCGGAGACCGGCAAGGGCTTCGGCGACGCGACGAACCCGTTGCTCGTCTCGGTCCGCTCGGGCGCGAAGTTCTCGATGCCCGGGATGATGGACACGGTCCTCAACCTCGGCCTGAATGAGCGGACCCTCGAGGGGCTGGTGGCGCTCACCGGGAACGAGCGCTTCGGTTGGGACGCCTACCGGCGGTTCATCCAGATGTTCGGGCGCATCGTCATGGGCGTCGACGGCGAGCGGTTCGACAACGCCCTCGATGAGGCCAAGCAGGCCCGTGGCGTGACCCAGGACACGGAGCTCGACGCGGCCGCGCTGCGCGAGGTCGTCGACTCGTACAAGCGGATCGTCCGCGAGTCGGCCGGGCGAGACTTCCCGACGGACGCCAACGAGCAGCTCGACCTCGCGGTCAAGGCCGTCTTCGCCTCGTGGTTCGGCAAGCGGGCGCGCGACTACCGGACCAGCCAGAAGATCCCGCACGACCTGGGCACCGCGGTCAACGTCGTGACGATGGTCTTCGGGAACATGGGTGACGACTCGGGCACCGGCGTGGCGTTCACCCGCGATCCCAACACGGGCGAGAAGGTGCTGTACGGCGAGTACCTCGTCAACGCGCAGGGCGAGGACGTCGTCGCCGGGATCCGCACGCCGGCCACGATCAGCCAGCTCGAACGCGACATGCCCGGGGCGTACGCCGAGTTCAAGCGGATCGCCGAGCGCCTGGAGCGCCACTACCGCGACGTCCAGGACCTCGAGTTCACGATCGAGCGGGGCCGCCTCTTCATGCTCCAGACCCGGAGCGCGAAGAGGACGGCCGCGGCCGCCGTGAAGATCGCCATCGACATGGTGGGCGAGGGGATCATCAGCAAGCAGGAGGCCGTGGCGCGGATCGAGCCGGCGCAGGTCGACCAGCTCCTGCGCGACCAGTTCGACCCGAAGGCCCGCCAGGCCGCCAGGCGGATCGCCAAGGGCCTCAACGCGTCTCCCGGCGCCGCCGTGGGCAAGGCCGTGTTCAGCGCCGACGACGCCGTCGCGTGGGTCGAGCGCGGCGAGAAGGTCGTGCTCGTCCGCGTCGAGACTTCGCCGGACGACTTCCACGGCATGGCCGTCGCGCAGGGCATCCTGACCGCCCGCGGAGGAGCGACCTCGCACGCGGCGGTCGTCGCTCGCCAGATCGGCAAGCCATGCGTCGCGGGCTGCGCCGAGCTGCTCGTCGACTATCGGTCCCAGTCGGCCAGCGCCAACGGGACGACCTTCAAGAAGGGCGACGCGATCAGCGTCGACGGGACGACCGGCGAGGTCTACGTCGGGGCGATCCCGACGGTCTCGGCCCGCTTCGAGGATCAGCCGGAGCTCCAGACGATCCTCGGCTGGGCTGACGCCATCCGCCGGCTCCAGGTGTGGACGAACGCCGACAAGCCCGAGGAAGCTGCCCAAGCCCGCTCGTACGGTGCCCAGGGCATCGGGCTGTGCCGGACGGAGCACATGTTCCGCGAGGGCGACCGCCTCGAGATTGTCCGCGCCGCGATCCTCGTCGCCAACGTCGCGACACGCGCGAAGGCCAAGGTCGCCGCCGGCGAGGAGCCGACGGCCGACGAGAAGGCCGCGGTCAGGCAGTTCGACGAGGCGATGGCCAGGCTCGAGAAGCTCCAGCAGGGCGACTTCGAGGGGATCCTGGCCGCGATGAGCGGCCTGCCCGTCGTCATCCGCCTCATCGACCCGCCGCTCCACGAGTTCCTCCCGAACCTCGAGGATCAGCTGGTCCGCGTCACGAAGGCCGGCGACAACGCATCGGCCGAGGACCGCGAGCTGCTCGCGACGATCAAGGCGATGCACGAGCAGAACCCGATGCTCGGGCTGCGCGGGATCCGCCTCGGCCTGATGATCCCGGACTTCGTGAAGATCCAGACGCGCGCGATCCTGAACGCGGCGATCGCGGTGAAGCGCGCCGGGAAGGACCCGCACCCGGAGATCATGATCCCCCTCGTCGGCCACGTGAACGAGCTGCGCCGCGCCCAGGACCTGCTCGACGCCGAGGCGCGGGCGGTGCTGGCGGCAGCGCACGAGTCGGTCGACTACAAGTTCGGCACGATGATCGAGATCCCGCGCGCCTGCTGGGTGGCGGACGAGATCGCCGAGTACGCGCAGTTCTTCAGCTTCGGCACGAACGACCTGACGCAGATGACGTTCGGGTACAGCCGTGACGACGCGGAGGGCGGCTTCCTCCTCAAGTACGTCGAGGACAAGATCCTCCCGTACAACCCGTTCCAGTCGCTCGACCCCGTCGTCGTCGAGGAGATGAAGCTCGCGACCCAGAAGGGACGCAGCACGCGGCCCGGGCTCAAGGTCGGGATCTGCGGCGAGCATGGCGGCGATCCGCTCTCGATCTCGTACTGCGAGCAGATCGGCCTCGACTACGTGTCGTGCTCGCCGTTCCGGGTCCCGGTGGCCCGGCTGGCGGCGGCGCAGGCGGCCCTGACCAGCGCGGCGGAACGCGACAAGTAGGCTTGCCGGCCCCGGACCCCCGACCCATTGGGGAGGGGGCGGCCGGGCCCGGGCATACCATCATCGGGTCATGCTCCGTCGCCTTCGGTTCGATCTTCGCCGGAATCCGGCCTTCCTCCTTGCCGCCCTCGCCCTCGGCGCCGCGGCCGCTCTCATCCTGTGGGAGCTCGTCCCCCGCAGCGGCGTCATCGTGCCGGCCCCGGCGGGGGGTGAGCCGGCGTTCACGTACAGGAGCGACTGGACGTTCCCCGAGCTGACGCGGGCGGCGGATGCAGGCGAGGTCGTCGCCATCGGCGTGGCGACCAGGGACTCGGCCCTCGAGGTGCCGGGCACGTCGCCTGCCCCAGCCGACGGACTGCTCGTCGCGAAGACGCGCTCCGGGCAGGACGTCGTGGTCGTGGCGGGCGTGCCGACCACCGACGCCGTCGACGCCCTGAAGTCGCTCGGCTACGGTCGCCTGCTGACCCAGGAGGCGATCGACGTCACGTCGGGTTCCAGCGCGCCGTCGGGCGGGAGCTCCAGCCTGGCGATGCTCGTGACACTCCTCATCACCGCGGGGCTCGTGGCCGTCATCCTCGGCGTCCGGCGGCGGTCGGTCGTCGGCGAGCGGCGCCAGTGGTCCGTCGGTCCCGCCGGATCGTCGGTCGAGCGGCCCACCGTCCGCCTGGCCGACGTGGCCGGCGTCGACGAGGCGAAGCTCGAGCTCGTCGAGACGATCGAGTTCCTGCGCGACCCCGAGCGGTTCCGCGCCGTGGGCGCGAGGCCGGTCCGGGGGGTCATGCTCTACGGCCCGCCGGGAACCGGCAAGACGATGCTCGCCAAGGCGGTCGCCGCAGAGGCCGACGTCCGCTTCTTCGCCGCGTCCGGCTCGGACTTCGTGGAGAAGTTCGTGGGCGTCGGTGCGGGCCGGATCCGCGCCCTGTTCGCCGCTGCTCGCAAGGCCGGCAAGGGCGTGATCTTCATCGACGAGATCGATGCGATCGCCAAGACGCGCGGCGGCCCGATGAGCCACGAGGAGCGCGAGCAGACGCTCAACCAGCTCCTCGTCGAGCTCGACGGCTTCGGACCGAACGAGGACATCGTCGTCATCGGCGCGACGAACCGCCTCGAGACACTCGATCCCGCGGTTCTGCGGCCGGGGCGCTTCACCCGCAAGGTCCACGTCCCGCTCCCGGACAACGAGGACCGCGCGGACATCCTGGCCGTCCACGCCGCCGACAAGCCGCTGTCGCCGGCTGTCGATCTCGTGGCGATCGCGCGCAAGACGTATGGCTTCTCCGGCGCGATGCTGGCGGACCTCCTCAACGAGGCGGCCATCTTCGCCGCCCGCGACGCGCGGGACGTCATCGGTCCCGAGGACGTCCAGAAAGGCTGGCTGAAGGTCGCGGTCGGCTCCTCGCGGATCCGCTCGATGGACGAGCGGGAGCGATCGATCATCGCCGCCCACGAGGGCGGTCACGCGGTCTGCGGCACGCTCGCGGGCGAGAAGCGACGGGTCGAGGAGATCAGCCTCTACCAGCACGGCGAGGCGCTCGGGGTGACCGTCTCGTCCTCGGAGGACAACGCGCTGCCGTCGGAGTCGGACCTGCGCGCGCAGCTCGTGGCCCTGATGGGCGGACGCGTCGCGGAGGAGCTGCTGTTCGACGAGTACACCGGCGGAGCGTCGCAGGACTTCGCCCAGGCGACCGACCTCGCGACGCGCATGGTCACGAAGTGGGGGATGGGCGCCGATCCGACGGCGCGCGTCCGCGGCGTCACGGGCCGCGGCGTTCTCTCGGCCATCGCGATCACGGACAACGCCAAGCCGTCGGTCGAGGTGGCGGCAGCACAGGACCGCGCCGTCCGGGCGATCCTCGACGAGGCGTATGCACGGGCACGGTCCCTCCTGCTCGGACGCATGGATCTCCTCGACGCGGTCGGCGGCTATCTCTACGAGCGCGAACGGATGACGGGCGACGAGTTCGAGGCGATCGTCGATGGACGCCTGCGGCCCAGCTCGACCTCGGACTGGCGGTCCCCGGCGGCCTCGCCGCGACCGTGGGACGAGATCCCGGGCCTGTTCGCAAGCCCGGTCGTCCCGGCCGCGCCGGCGGCGCGCCACCCCGGCGGCGAGCGGAAGGTGGAGCGTCGGGGCCGTCGGACGGCGCTGCCCGTGTTGGGGGCCGGGCGGCGGCGGACGCTGGCGGAGCGCTGGATCCGCCGGCCGCTCCTCGGGGTCCTCGCGCGCGCAATCCGCTCGCTCGCGGGACGGTCCGTCGGCGGCGGACGGCCGAACGCCGCCGCGTAGCGGGTCGCGGTGCTGGGGTGTCGGACGCCGGCGCGCTGGGCTTCGACCAGGCCGATGCCCCGGCCTACGCCTCGATGCGCTTGATCGCCGCGTCGGAGAGCGTGTCGGCGGCCGTCGCGAAGCGGATCCCGGCGACGTCCAGCCGGCGGATGAGGTCGCGCTCCTTGAGCATCTGGACGGTGAGCTCGCCGCGGTAGAGGGCGGCCAGCTGGACGTCGTGCTGGCGCCGGATCGCGTTGCCCGACTTCTTGGCCGCGAGCGCGCGCGTCGTGATCAGGGCCGGCTCGGAGCTGATCGTCGCGATCGCGGCACGGAGATCCGCCAGCGCGTCGCACGTCGCGTCGACGACGGGCTCGATGATCGCGCTCCGATCCATCTCGAAGAGATCCCACTGGCGGACGAAATCTCGCAGGACGTCGAGGACGTCGTCGAGCGCCCGCGAGAGCCGGAACAGGTCCTCGCGGTCGATCGGCGTGACCAGCGCGGATCCAAGGTCGCGGATGAGCTCGCCGCGGCAGGCGTCGCCGCGATGCTCGATGACGCGCATCTGCTCGGCCGCGCTGGCCCGACCGACCTCGCCAGCGACGGAACGCCGGACGAGCACGGCGCCGTCGATCGCCGCGTCCGCCTGGCCGAGGAGGTGGTCGACGAAGACGCCCTTCGATGCGCCCGCGAGGTCGCGGACGATCCGCGGGATCAGGCGCCCGAGGCGGGCGAAGCGTCGACGCTCGGCTGTCATCGGCGTGTCGCCAGCCCGAGGAGAGCCGCCAGCGCGAGCGCGGTCGGAAACGTCGTGAGCCACGTGGACACGATTCGCATCGCCTCCTGCCAGCGAACGCGACGATAGCTTCCCACGACCGACTCGGCACCGACGAGCGCCGACGCGGTCGACTGCGACATCGACACGGGTGCGCCGATCGCGGCGGACCCGAACACTGCCACGGCCGAGCCATAGCCGGCGCCGACGGCGGCCATGGGGGTGATCGGCAGGAGCCGACCGATCCGGCCG
>DASVZT010000149.1:0-1949 GCA_036391495.1 Candidatus Limnocylindrales bacterium | reverse complement strand
TGCAGGCCCATCCCGACATGCGGGCGCTGCCCGGGATCGAGATGTCGACCGGGTCGCTCGGACAGGGGCTGTCGGTCGGCGTGGGGATGGTGCTCGCGTCACGGACGCTCGGGGAGTCCTGGCGGACGTACGTCGTCGTGGGGGACGGTGAGGCGCAGGAGGGACAGATCTGGGAGGCCTCCTTCGTCGCCGCCCGGTACGGGCTCGACGGCCTGTGCGGGATCCTCGACTGGAACGGGCTCCAGCAGTACGGCTGGCGCGACCCGAACGGGCCGAAGGGAACGAGGCTGCCATCGATCGAGCGCCCGGTCGAGCGCTGGCGGGCCTGCGGCTGGCACGCTCTCGAGGTCGACGGCCACGACATGACGGCGTTGACCGACGCCTTCGCGGAGGCCCGGTCGACGCGGGGACGACCAACGATGATCGTCGCCCGGACCGTGAAGGGCCGTGGCGTCTCGTTCATGGAAGCGGACTACCTGTGGCACTCGCGGACGGTGACCGACGCGGACCTGGCGGCCGCGCTGGCGGAGCTCGGGGCGTGACCGACCGGGCGAAGGCCGCCGTCCCAGGCCACCTCGACCGCCTGCGTCGTGCGCGGCTCGACCCGGAGCGGCGGCCGGCGTCGATGCGCGACGCGTTCGGCGCGGCGCTCGTCGAGCTCGGGCGGTCCGAGCCGCGCGTCGTCGTCCTCGACGGGGATCTCGCCAACTCGACCCGGACCGATGCGTTCGCCGACGCCTTCCCGCAGCGGTTCTTCGAGATGGGCATCGCCGAGCAGAACATGATCGGTGTCGCGGCCGGCATGGCGACCGCCGGGCTCATCCCGTTCGCGGTCACCTTCGCGGCCTTCGCGAGCGCGCGTGACCTCGACCAGGTTCGGCTCGTGGTCGCCCAGACACGGCTCCACGTGGTCGTCGTCGGCGCCTACGCGGGGTTGCTCGCGAGCCGCCTCGGCAAGAGCCACGTCTCGCTCGAGGACGTGGCTCTCATGCGCGCCCTGCCGGGGATGCGGGTCGTCGCTCCCGCGGATGCCATCGAGACCCGCGTCGAGCTGCGGCGCGCGGCGGCGGCCGAGGGCCCTGTCTACATCCGCCTCGCCCGTGGCGAGGTGCCGACCCTCTTCGCGAGTGCCGACGAGTGCGACGGGATGCCGGTCCTCCTGCGCGACGGGTCCGACGTCGCCCTCGTCACGACCGGCGCCCAGGCGCACCGGACGCTCGAGGCGGCCGGGCTGCTCGCGCGGCACGGGATCGACGCCCTCGTCCTGCACGTCCCGACGATCAAGCCCCTCGATGCGGACGCGATCGTCGCCGTGGCCGGCCGGACGGGGGCCGTCGTCACGGCCGAGGATCACTCGGTCGTCGGCGGCCTGGGCAGCGCCGTGGCGGAGGTGCTCGGTGAGCGTCTGCCCACGCCGCTCGTTCGCGTCGGGACGCATGACGTGGCGGTCGAGTCCGGGCGGGACGAGGACTTGATCGAGCGGTACGGCCTGTCGGCGGCACACGTCGCATCCGCTGCCCGGGAGCTGCTCGATCGACTGGGGCGGCAGGGGAGGGGAGTTCGATGAGGGTGCCCAGGTGACGAGACTCGAGGCCGTCTTCCGTGACCGATATGGGCTTCACCCACGGTCTGCCATGAGATTGACGCAGGCCGCAGGAGCGTTCCACTCCCGCGTCTCGGTCGAGGGTCCGGACGGGCGTTCGTTCGACGCACGGAGCATGATCTCGCTCGTGAGCGCCGGCATCCGGACGGGGGACCGGATCGCGATCGTCACCGAGGGCGAGGACGAGGCCGACGCCGCGGAAGCTCTCCGTCAGCTGGTCGAGGCCGGCGTCTGCCATCCGGCGTGATGGACCCGCGAGTGCCAGGACGACCAATCAGGGGCGGGCGACGGTGCCTGGCGCCACCGGCTCGGTGATGGGACGGGTCCACGTGCGGCTCGCCGTGAT
>DASVZT010000148.1:0-3935 GCA_036391495.1 Candidatus Limnocylindrales bacterium | reverse complement strand
GCACGCCTCGAGGATGGTGGCGCCGGCGGGTGCCGCGACGGGCCGGCCGTCGATCGTCATCTCGACGGGCGCACGCTCGCGGTCCGCGGGCCGTCCCGGGAGGTGGGGCGACCGCGCCGGGACCTCGGTGAAGATGGGATCCGGCGCCGGGGTATGTGCCGCCTCGGCGCTGAGCCTCTCCGCGCCCAGGGCCGGTGCGTTCGGCACGGTCGTGTCGCTCATGCGAGGGCTCCGAGGACTCCAGGGAGGCGAAGAGCGCTCGAGACCGCGTCGTTGGCCGTCTGGCCCAGGCCGCAGATCGAGGCGTCTCGCATGACACGTCCGAGATCGTCCAGGAGAGCGAGCTCGTCCTCGACCGACCCCTTCGGCCGGCCGCTCATCAGCCGGGCGAGGAGCTCTTCCTGGCGGACGGTGCCGACCCGGCAGGGGACGCACTGCCCGCACGACTCGTCGCGGAAGAATTGGGCGACCCGCCGGACGATGTCGAGCAGGTCCGTCGTCTCGTCGAAGACGACGACGGCGCCGGCGCCGAGGGTCGCGCCGAACTCCTTGGCGTGCTCGAACGTCAGCGGCATGTGAAGCGACTCGGGGCCGACGAAGACGCCGGCCGCCCCGCCGAGGTTGACGGCCTTGACCGCACGACCACCCGGCACGCCGCCCGCAAGCTCGATGAGGTCGCGCAGCGTGATGCCGAACTCGGCCTCGTAGACGCCCGGGCGGGCCACGTGGCCTGAGATGCTGAAGAGCTTGTGCCCGGTCGACTTGGACGTCCCGAGGGCCGCGTACGCCGCGCCACCCTCAAGGACGATCGCCGGGATGTTCGCCAGCGTCTCGACGTTGTTGACGGCCGTCGGCTTCTGGAAGAGTCCGGCCGTCGTCGAGCGAGCGGCCTTGTTGCGCGGCTCGCCGCGCTTGCCCTCGATCGATTCGAAGAGGGCCGTGCCCTCGCCGCAGATGTACGCCCCGCCGCCGCGCCGGATCTCGATGTCGAAGGCGAACCCCCCGTTCATGACGTTCTCGCCCAGCAGCCCGTGCGCCCGCGCCTGGTCGATCGCGTTCTGCATGCGGGCCTCGCCGAGTGGGTACTCACCGCGGATGTAGAGATAGCCCTTCTCGGCGCCCGTGGCAAAGCCCGCGATCGTCATCGACTCGACGACGTGGAACGGGTCCTCCTCGAGGAAGGCGCGATCCTTGAACGTGCCCGGCTCGGCCTCGTCGGCGTTGCAGACGACGTACTTCGGCCAGCCGGTCGCCGCAGCCGCGGCGGCCCACTTCTTGCCGGCGGGGAAGGCCGCGCCGCCGCGTCCGAGAACCTCGGCCGTGATGACCTCCTCGATGACGCGCTTCGGTCCGAACTCGATCGCCTGGCCGAGCGCGCGATAGCCGCCGTTGGCGAGGTAGTCGGTCAGGCTGGTCGGATCGACCGTCCCGACGCGCGCCAGGAGCCGAAGGCCCGGCTCGCCGGCCTGCGGGACGAACCGCCGGATGCGGGCCAGCCGCTCGGGCGTCGGCTCTGTGCCGAGGGAGTCCTCGCCGTCGTCGGCGATGCCCTCGAGGCGCGTCTCGAGCACGCGGAGGATCTCGGGCGCCGTCACGTGGCCGCGCTTCTCCCGGATGGCGGGGTCCCCGGCGATCGTGAAGAGAGCGGCCGGCGCGCGCTCGCACTGCCCGAGACACGGGCTCCGGTGCCACGTCGCCGCGGCGCCGGGAACGGGCTTTCCGGCCGGCCCGAGCTCGCGCTCCAGGTCCCGGCAGACGTCCTCGGATCCGGCGAGCCGGCAGGCCATGTCGTCACAGACGTGGACCGCGGCGGTCGGCTGGGGCTCGGTCGAGAGGAGCGCGTAGAAGGTGGCGATGCCGTACGCCTCGGCGGGCGGGAGCGTCAGGCGGCGGCAGATGTATCCCAGCGCCGGCTCGCTGATCCAGCCGATCCGGTCCTGCACGGCGTGGAGCGCCGGCAGCACCAGGTCGCGATGGCTGCGCGCCTCGTGGCCGCCGTGAGCGACCCGAAGATCGGCGGCTGTCCGTTCGCCGCCGGACCAGCCGCTCGACGCCGGCCCGATGACGGGCGTCAGCACCGAGTCGACGGCAGCGCGCTCTGCCGGACTGGCAAGAGGCGCGACGATATGGAGATCCATGTCCGGATGACCGCCTCGCGCTAGGCTCCCACGCTCGTGGCGAGCTCTTTGGCCGCAGCGGCACGGTCGCGCGCGTCGCCGCGCCCGTCGCCGTTCGTTGCGAGCTTCTCGACGCGGATCGCCGTCGCCTTGAACTCCGCCGTGCCGGACTTCGGGTCCGTGGCGTCGATCGTCAGCAGGTTGACCGCGACCTCGTCCTGGTAGTGGAACGTCATGAAGGTGAGCCCGGGACGCAGGGCCGGATCGATCCTGACAGGCGCCTCGACCTGTCCGCGCCGCGAGACGACGCGGACGCACTCGCCCTCGACGAGCCCGTAGTCGAACGCGTCTTCCGGCGAGATGTCGAGGGCCTCGCTGCGCTTGCCCGGGGTCGCGAGCGGCCCCGACTGGACGCCCGTGTTGTACGCCTCGAGGTGGCGCCCGGTCGTGAGACGGAGCGGGAAGTCCTCGGTCAGCGGGTCGGCCGGCGGCTGGTCGTCGACCGGGATGAACGGCGCTCGATGGCCGACGACCGGGTCCTCCCACAGCCGGGAGTGGAGGAACAGCTCGCCGGGATGCTCGTCGTCGTAGCACGGCCACTGGAGGCCGCCGAGGGCCTCGAGGCGCTCGTAGCTCATCCCGGCGTGCGCCGGGGAGAGCGAGCGGAGCTCGTTCCAGACAGCCTCTGCGTCGGGCGCACCCCAGTCGTGTCCCATCCGCTTCGCGAGTGCGTAGATGATCCGGATGTCGTCCCACGCCTCGCCGGGCGGATCGAGGGCTCGGCGGACGCGCTGGACGCGCCGCTCCGAGTTCGTGACCGTGCCCTCCGACTCCGCCCAGGCGGCCGCGGCCGGCAGGACGACGTCGGCGAGCTCGGCGGTCGCCGTCAGGAAGATGTCCTGGACGGCGACGAATTCGCGCGTGGAGAGGAGATGGCGTGTCCGCTGCTGGTCCGCCTCGGACTGGACCGGGTTCTCGCCGATGATGTACAGCGCCTGGAGGTCGCCGCGCTCCATCGCGTCGTACATCGCCGAGAGGTGCCAGCCCCGCTGCGGCGGGATCGTGACTCCCCAGGCCTCCTCGAACGGCGCGCGGAGAGCTGGGTTCTCGATGTGCTGGAAGCCGGGCAGCCGGTCCGGCAGCGCGCCCATGTCGCCGCCGCCCTGGACGTTGTTCTGGCCGCGCAGCGGGGCGAGGCCGCTGCCGTAAGTCCCGATGTGGCCCGTCAGCAGGGCGAGGCTGATCAGGGCGAGGACGTTGTCGACGCCGTGGTGGTGCTCCGTGATGCCGAGCGTCCAGCAGATGAAGGCACGATCCGCCGTCGCATAGGCGTGGGCGACCTCGCGGATCGTCTCGGCCGGGATGCCCGTCTCGCGCTCGGCGCGTTCGAGCGTATACGGCTCGACGCGGGCGCGGTACTCGTCGAAGCCGACGGTCGCCCGATCGACGAACGCACGGTGCTCGAGGCCGGCGGCGATGATCTCGCGCGCCATCGCGTTGGCGAGCGTGATGTCTGTCCCGACGTTCAGGCCGAGCCAGACGTCGGCCCATTCGGCCGAGCTCGTCCGGCGAGGATCGACCACCGCCATCCGCGCGCCGTTGTGGACGCCCTTGAGGAGGTGCTGGAAGAAGATCGGATGTGTCTCCCGGGCATTGCTGCCCCAGAGAAGGATGTAATCCGTCTCCTCGATCTCACGATATGAGCTGGTGGACCCGCCGGATCCGAAGACTGTCGCCAGACCGGCGACGCTCGGAGCGTGTCAGGTACGGTTGCAGCTGTCGACGTTGTTGCTGCCGATGACGACGCGGGCGAACTTC
>DASVZT010000147.1:0-2071 GCA_036391495.1 Candidatus Limnocylindrales bacterium | reverse complement strand
ACTCTCGGGCGATCCCGGGGCGCCCACCGCCCCGGCAGCACCGGAACAGGCTGCGCAACCGGTACGACCGCCCCAACCCGCGCCACCCGCCCGATCCGCCCGACCCGCGGCGTCCCGCGTTCGGCGCGTCCTCCCGTGGCTCTTCGCACTCGTTCTCGTCCTCCCGTTGCTCGGCGGCGTCGCCGTGCCGCCGACGGCGACGCACGCCGACGACCTGGCCGCGGCCATCGCCCGCCAGAAGAACATCACCGCCCGGATCGCGGCGCAGAAGGCCGAGATCGCCCGCCTCAACGCGCAGCAGGCCTCGCTCAACAGCGCGATCAGCGACACGAATGACGCTCTCGGGGCGGTCAACGCGAACCTCACGACCGTCCGCGCCAAGATCGCTTCCCTCGGCGACCAGATCGCCCAGGTGCAGGCGACCTACCGCGACCTCGTCGCGCAGCTGGCCCAGCTCGACAGCGAGCTGGCGGACCTCGAGCAGCTCCAGGAGGAGAAGCAGCAGGAGCTCTCCCAGCGCAAGGCCATTCTCGCGGGTCGTCTCCGCGCCGCGTACCAGACCGACCGCACCAGTCTCCTCGAGACGATCCTCTCGTCGGGTTCGTTCGCCGACGCCATGACCACGCTGGGCTACCTGATCGACTTCGGCGACCAGGACAAGAAGCTCGCGCTCCAGATCCAGCAGGATCAGCAGACGCTCGCGACGGTCCAGCAGACGGTCTCCGACACGCGGGCGCAGACCGATGCCCTGCGGATCGAGACCGCCAACCAGAAGCGGCAGCTCGATGGGCGCCTGGTGGTGCAGACGAGCGCGAAGCAGCGCCTGGCCAGTCTCCAGGCGGAGACGTCGCGCCAGCTGGCGATCCAGAAGTCGAACTACGCGAAGCTCGCTCGGAACAAGGCCGCCGCGCAGAAGGCGATGGAGTACAGCGTCGCAGCCGAGCGTGCCCTCCAGCGCCAGATCGCATCGATCATCGCCCGCCAGCGGCAGCTGGGGAACATCCCGTCACGCTACAACGGGACGCTCACGTGGCCGATGGTCGGCAGCGTCACCCAGGAATTCGGCTGCACCGGCGTGGTCTGGGAGCCGCCGCAGGGCAGCTGCGCGCACTACCACAACGGGATCGACCTGGCGGCCCCGATGTATACGCCGGTCCGGGCGGCGGGCGACGGGCGCGTCGTCTTCGCCGGCCCGAACCCCTACGATCCGTACCCGAAGGCTTGGATCGTCATCGTGGCGCACTCGGGGGCTCTCCAGACCTGGTACGCCCACCTCGACAACGGGTCCCACTCGATCACGGTCAGTGCCGGTCAGTGGGTGACGAAAGGCCAGATCATCGGCTACGAGGGGATGACCGGGCGAACGACAGGCCCGCACCTCCACTTCATGGTCGAGCTCAATGGGGCCTTCGTGAACCCGCGCTTCTTCATGTAGCGCTCCCGATGTAGCGCTCCCGAGGGCCGCGTCCATCGGCCCGACAGCCGCGTCTGGACGGGAGCGGCTCCCCCCGGGAGCCTCGTGCTAGCATCGCCACAGGGACCTCGGTCGTGGGATTCCGGAGACCGAAGGAGGCGCGGACGTGAAGCGGACGATGGCCGTCATCCTCGCCGGCGGCGAAGGCGAGCGCCTCTCGATCCTCTCGTCCGTCCGCGCAAAGCCGGCCGTCCCGTTCGGCGGGAAGTACCGGATCATCGACTTCACGCTCAGCAACTGCGTCAACTCCGAGATCGACAACGTCGTGGTCCTGACCCAGTACGCCCCCCGCTCGCTCATGGACCACATCGGGCTCGGTCGTCCGTGGGACCTCGACCGCAACTACGGCGGCGTCCGTCTCCTCCAGCCGTACCTGGCGCGGGGCCGCGTCGCCGAGTGGTACCGCGGCACGGCCGACGCGGTGCTGCAGAACATGAACGTGGTCGAGCACGACGCGGGCGACACGATCGTCATCCTCGCCGGGGACCACATCTACAAGATGGACTACGGCCCGTTCGTGGCGGCTCATCGGCGCCGGCGCGCCGACGTCACCGTCGCCGTCCGGCGCGTGCCCCTCCAGGACGCGACGCGCATGGG
>DASVZT010000146.1:0-3172 GCA_036391495.1 Candidatus Limnocylindrales bacterium | reverse complement strand
TCGGTCCTAGCCCATCAGTACACTGGCCCGCGCTTGGGCCGGTGCTAGAGTGGTGCAACCTGTCACAGGGGTCGGGGAAGGCAGAGTGGGGAGTGAGTCACCTTGAGACGATCGAATAGGCTGATCCTGCTGATCGGCGTCGTGCTCGCGATCGTTGCATTCATCGGAATCGTTCTCATCTTCCAGGGCTCGTCCGGGACACAGCAGGCCGCGCCGAAGAACGTCCCTACCGTCTACGCCAAGGTCGACATCCCGTTCGGGACGACGGTCACGGCCGACAAGGTGGAAACGCGCGAGGTTGACCCCTCGCTCAAGCAGGCAGATTCGTTCAGCGATCCCGGTGATGTCGTCGGCAAGATCGCCACGACGAACATCGTCGCCGGCCAGCGCATCAGCACGTCGAACTTCGCCCAGGGGGCCGCCCAGGCGGCGATCGCCCAGAACGTCCCCAAGGGCCTGAACGCCGTCGCCATCCAGGTCGACCAGGTGTCAGGCGTCGGGACACTCATCAACGTCGGCGACCACGTCGACGTCGTGGTGGGCTTCGACAAGCACAACTGGCTCGGCCCGGTCGCCTCGAGCGGCCCCCAGCCGAGCGCGAGCGTCGCACCGGTGACGGTCGCCGACCAGGCGACCTCGGTCAAGCTCCTCGTCCAGGACGTCCAGGTCGTCGGGACGCTGCTCCCGCCGGCGCCGACGCCGACGAACGGGGCGCAGGCGTCGCAGGCGCCGAACACGGCGCTGACCGGCGCCTCCGAGATCGTCATCGTCGCGGTGACGCCGCAGCAGGCCGAGGTCATCAAGTTCGCCCAGATGGAGGGCAGCATCTCGCTGACCCTCAGCTCGCCGAAGGACTTCGTCGACGCGTCCGGCAACCCGGTCGTGCCACCGGCCGCGAAGACGACCGGCATCGTCCTGAAGAACCTCCTCGACGACTACGGCGTCCTCGTCCCGCAGCTCCAGACCGTCACCCTGAGGACCAACCGCTAGCCGCGGAGGATCCCCACTCCCGGGCGACGTGGCGGCGGCACCTGTCGCCGCCACGCACGACCCCGGACAGTTCCCGGCGTCCCGATCGCCGCCCCGTCTACGCCGCCCAGCCGCCGCATCGGAGCCACAGCCGCACCAGATGGCAGACCCCATCCGAGTCCTGATCGTCGACGACATCCCGGAGACGCGCGAGCATCTCTCGAAGCTTCTCGGCTTCGAGAGCGACATCGCGGTCGCCGGTGCCGTCGGATCTGGTGCCGAGGCCCTCGAACGGGCGGCCGAGCTGCAGCCGGACATCGTCCTGATGGACATCAACATGCCCGACATGGACGGGATCACGGCGACGGAACGACTGTCGTCGCGGGTCCCGACCGCGGCGATCATCATGATGTCCGTCCAGGGCGAGGCGGACTACCTCCGCCGCTCGATGCTCGCCGGGGCGCGCGAGTTCCTTGTCAAGCCGTTCAGCAGCGACGAGCTCACCTCGTCCATCCGCCAGGTCCACGAGCGCGAGCGCGAGAAGCTCGTCCGGCTCACGCCCGTCGCCCAGGCGCCGGCCGCCCCCGTCCAGGAGGGCGAGGGGAGGGTCGTGGCCGTCTTCAGCCCGAAGGGCGGCGTCGGGCGGACGACGATCGCGGTCAACACCGCGGTCGCGATGGCGCAGTCGCTCGCCAAGCGCGTCGTCCTCGTCGACGCCTCGTTCCAGTTCGGGGACGTCGGCGTGCTGCTCAACCTCAATCCGAAGAACAAGTCGATCGCCGACCTCGTCCCCGAGCTCAACGCTCCGGGCGAACCCGAATCGCTCGACACCTTCGTCATCCGCCATTCCTCGGGGATCGGCGTCCTGCTGGCGCCGCCCTCGCCGGAGATGGCGGAGCTCATCACCCCGGGCGGCATCCGCAAGGTGCTGGAGGCGCTCAGGCGGCGGTTCGACATCGTCGTCGTCGACTGTGCCGCGACGTTCAACGACGCCTCGCTGGCCGTCCTCGACGCGGCGGACACGATCCTGACCCTCCTGACGCTCGAGATCACGAGCATCAAGAACATGCGCCTCTTCCTCGAGGTGGCCGAGCAGCTCGGCTACGGCGACCGGATCGAGCTCGCCCTCAACCGGGCCGACTCGAGCCTCGGCATCCGCATCTCCGACGTCGAGCAGTCGATCGGCCGGAAGGTGGCGCACACGGTGGTCAGCGACGGGCGCAGCGTCGTCTACGCCCTCAATCGGGGTGTCCCGTTCATCCTCAGCATGAAGGAGGCGCAGGTGTCGCAGGACATCCTCCGCCTTGCCAAGGCGCTCTCCGGGGAGGGCGCCGTCCCCAAGCCGGTGCCTTCCGACGACCGCCGGAGCGCACCGAAGAAGTCGATCTTCGCGTGGCGGTCGTGAACAGCGGCAGGGCCGGCGGGGCTGAAGGGGAAGTGCGATGTCACTGCTGAAGCGGATCGAGAGCGCCCGACCGGGGTCCGGACCCGGCGCGGTCGCGCCCGACGGCGGGGGGTCCAACCTCCCGGCGCCCGTCGGCGCCCCGCCCGCGGTGCCCGGCCCGAGTCGGCTCGCGTCCCAGGGACCCGTCCGGGAGTCGTTCCGTGACGTCAAGTTCCGCATCCAGAGCCGGGTGATCCAGGATCTCGACCCGAAGCTGGACCTGACGAACCAGGTCGAGGTGCGGCGCCAGATCGAGGAGATCTTCGGCCGCGTCATCGACGAGGAGGGCCTCGCCCTCACCCGCGCCGAGCGCGTCCGGATGCTCGAGCAGATCACGGACGAGATCATCGGGCTCGGCCCGCTCGAGCCGCTCCTCCGCGACGAGAGCATCACCGAGATCATGGTCAACGGCCCGCGCCAGGTCTACATCGAGCGCTCGGGCAAGATCGAGCTGACGAACGTGGTCTTCCAGAACGACGACCACGTCATGCGCATCATCGACCGGATCATCGCCCCGATCGGGCGCCGCGTCGACGAGTCGTCGCCGATGGTCGACGCCCGCCTGACCGACGGGTCGCGCGTCAACGCGATCATCCCCCCGCTCTCGCTCGTCGGGCCGGTCGTGACGATCCGGAAGTTCTCGGCCTCACCGTTCACCGTCGACGACCTCGTCCGCTTCGGGACGGCGACCCCGGACATGTTCGACTTCCTCAAGGCGTGCGTCGAAGCGCGCCTGAACATCTTCGTGTCGGGCGGCAC
>DASVZT010000145.1:0-18799 GCA_036391495.1 Candidatus Limnocylindrales bacterium | reverse complement strand
GATCCAGCTGTGGTACGCGCAGTAGTTCGTATAGGCGCAGCTGCTGCCCGCGCAGCTCCCGACTCCCTTGGGCGTGAAGATGAAGATCAGCTGGCTCTCGCCGCCGGTCGGGTTCGCGCCACTCCAACCGGTTGCGGCCATATCGGCCTGGATCTCCGCCTGAAGCTGGGCGTCACTCAGGCAGATCGACGTGGCCCGGTCATTGCAGCCGTTGGGGGGATAAGCGGACGTGTCGTTGAGGTACCCGGCGAACGTCGAGCTCTGCGTGATATTGCCGTTGACGGTGTCGGAGTACTGGGTGTCGCTGTAGTAGACGTTCGAGCTCGTGGCGCCCGCTGCCTGGACGTCACCGAAGTACCGCTCGATGAGGGTCTGGTAGCCGCTGTCCCAGCCTGAGGCTCCCCAGAAGATGGCGAACGTCGTGTTCGTGTGCATCGTCGGGCCGCCATGGTAGGAGAGGTTGGAGCTGCCGCCGCCGCCGTGGTGACCGGCCTTCGCGAACTCACGAACGGGCACGACGCCGAGGAGTCGCCCGTTCGGGTTGAGGGCCGGCGTGGCCGCCTGGACCGGCAGCGCGCTGAGACACAAGGCCGCGATTGCGACAAAGACACCGATGGGACGCTTCACGGTGCACACCCCGATCCTGCAAGGCGATTGAGACAGGGGAGTGTAGGACGGTAACGTTCCGGACGCCATATCCGGCCGGATAGGTCGTGGTGCGCCTCGTCACGCTGTCGGTCAGGACCTTCGCGGCACCGTCCTCGGCTTCCAGCACCTTACCCGCCCGGCGCGTGATAGGTGCCGATCGTGCGCCCAGGGAGCACCTTGAGGCGGAACTTCATGCGGGGCGACGGTCGTGGGCAGGCGGCCGGCGAGCGGAATCGGCGCCTAGTACGCGGTGGGGAGGTAGGCGGTGGAAGACGCCGCGCGGCCAGGCTGAGCGCGGTCGGACCAGCCGCCCGGAGGCGGGGGACCGCCAGAAAGCGGGCGCCCACCTCTAGACCGCCTCGGCGATCGCCTCCGAGAACTGGCTGTTGTACAGCTCCGCGTAGAAGCCGCCCGCGGCGAGCAGCTCCTCGTGCGACCCCTGCTCCACGATCCGTCCGTGGTTCATCACGAGGATCACGTCCGCGTCCCGGATCGTCGAGAGGCGATGCGCGATGACGAAGTTCGTCCGACCGGCCATCAGGCGCTTCATCGCGCGTTGCACGAGGACCTCGGTGCGCGTGTCGACCGAGCTCGTCGCCTCGTCGAGGATGAGGATCCGCGGGTCGGCCAGGAAGGCGCGCGCGATCGTCAGGAGCTGTCGCTCGCCCTGCGAAACGCTCGACCCCTCGTCGTCGATGACCGTGTCGTAGCCCTGCGGCAGCGCTCGGACGAAGTGGTCGACGTGGGCAGCCCGCGCCGCCTCGACGATCTCCTCTTCACTCGCGCCGATGCGCCCGTAGGCGATGTTCTCGCGGATCGTCCCGCCGAACAGCCACGTGTCCTGCAGCACCATCCCGAACGTCCGCCGCAGGTCGTCCCGGCGGATGTCGCGCGTGTCGATCCCGTCGACCGTGATGCGTCCACCGTCGATCTCGTAGAAGCGCATAAGCAGGTTGACCAGCGTCGTCTTGCCCGCGCCGGTCGGCCCGACGATGGCCACGACCTGGCCCGGCTCGGCCACCTCGGACAGTGCCTCGATGAGCGGCGCGTCGGGCTCGTAGCGGAAGGAGACGTCATCGAATACGACGCGACCGACCACGTCGCGCAGCGGGCGAGGCGACGCCGCGTCGGGAATCTCCTCCGTCTCGTCGAGGAGCTCGAAGACGCGCTCGGACGAGGCGACGGTCGACTGGAGGACGTTCATGATGCTCGCGACCTGCGTGATCGGCATCGTGAACTGGCGCGAGTACTGGATGAAGGCCTGGACGTCGCCCAGCGTCATCCGTCCGGACGCGACCTGCATCCCGCCGATGACCGCGATCGCGACGTAGTTCAGGTTGCTGAGGAAGTTCATCGTCGGCTGGATGACGCCGCTGACGAACTGGGCCCGGAAGCTCGCCTGGTAGAGCTCCTCGTTCTCCGCGTCGAAGCGCCGGATCGCGTCGGTCTCGTGGCCGAACACTTTCACGAGCGCGTGGCCAGTGTGGGTCTCCTCGACCTGGCCGGTGAGGTTGCCCGTTCGATCCCACTGGATGGCGAACTGCTTCTGCGAGCGACGGGCGATGAATGCCGTGACGATGCCGGCCGTCGGCAGGACGAGCAGGGAGATCGCCGTCAGCACCGGCGAGATCGTCAGCATCATCAACAGCACGCCGAGGATCGTGAAGACCGACGTGATGATCTGGTTGAGGCTCTGTCCGAGCGTGTTGGCGATGTTGTCGATGTCGTTGGTGACGCGGCTGAGGATGTCGCCGTGCGGGTGCGAATCGAAGTACCGGAGCGGGAGGCGCCCGAGCTTGCCGTCGACCTCCCCCCGGAGCCTGTAGACAGTCCGCTGCGACACGCCGGCCATGATGTAGAACGAGGCCCACTGGAAGACGGCGCTGACGATGTAGACGCCGGCGAGCAGCAGGAGGACTCGGCCGACCGCGTCGAAGTCGACGCCGATGCCGATCCGGACGTGCATCCCCGACAGCATGTCGGCGATCTGCCCCTGGCCCCCCTGGCGGAGCAGCTGCTCGGCCTGCGCCTGGCTCGTCCCGGCCGGCAGGTACCTGCCGAGCATCTTGCCGACGAGGCCGTCGAAGAGCTGGTTGGTCGCCTCGGCCATGATCTTTGGCCCGACGACCTGGGCGAAGACGCCGATGATCGCGAGGGCGACGACGAGCCCGATCCGGGCGGCCTCGGGTCGGAGCTCACCCGCCAGCCGCCTGATCGATCCGCGGAAGTCCTTCGCCTTCATCGGGGGCGGACCGGCCATCATGTGCATCCCGGGGCCGAAGCCGCGGCCGCCTCCCATCGCGCCCCGCCCGCGCCCAAACCCGGACCCATCGGATCCGCCGGAGCCGCCGGAGCCTGGCCGACCGTTCGAGCCGCCGGCCGGTCGATCCATCGACCCGCTCATGCGGCCTCCTCCTCGGACAGCTGGGAGAAGACGATCTCGCGGTAGGTCTCGCAGCTCTCCATGAGCTCAGCGTGCGTCCCCACGCCGACGACCTCGCCCGCGTCGAGGACGACGATCTGGTCGGCGTGCATGATGGTCCCGACGCGCTGGGCGACGATGAGGACGGTCGCGTCCCGCGTCTCGTCGCGCAGGGCGCCGCGCAGGCGGGAGTCGGTCTTGAAGTCGAGTGCCGAGAAGCTGTCGTCGAAGATGTAGACGCGCGGACGCTTGACGACGGCGCGTGCGATCGCCAGGCGTTGTCGCTGGCCGCCCGAGACGTTCGTCCCGCCCTGGTCGATCGGCGCATCGAGCCCTTCGGGCATCTCGGAGACGAAGTCGCGTCCCTGGGCCACGCGCAGCGCGTGCCAGAGCTCGTCGTCGGTCGCCGACTCGTTGCCGTAGCGCAGGTTCGACGCCACCGTCCCCGAGAACAGGAAGGCGCGCTGGGGGACGATCCCCAGGAGAGACCAGAGATCCTCCTGGCGAAGGTCGCGGACGTCGATCCCGTCGACGAGGACGCTCCCACCGCTCACGTCGTAGAAGCGCGGGATGAGGTTGATCAGGGTCGACTTCCCGCTGCCGGTGCTGCCGACGAGCGCGGTCGTTCTTCCGGGCTCGGCGACGAAGGAGATTCCCCGCAGGACAGGCTCCTCGGCCCCCGGGTAGCGGAACTCGACGTCGCGGAATTCGACACGGCCGCGCGGAGAGGCGAGCTGGGCGGGGATCGGCGGGTCGGCCAGCGTCACGTCGGCGTCGAGGACCTGGGCGATCCGCTCCCCGGAGGCCGCCGCCCGGGGAACCATGACGAACATGATCGTCGCCATCATCACGGAGAAGAGGATCTGCATCACGTACTGGAGGAATGCGAGCAGGTTTCCGATCGGCATGTCGCCGCTGTCGATGCGGAGGCCGCCGAACCAGATGATCGCGACCGTCGAGAGGTTCAGGATCCCGAACAGCGACGGGATCATCAGCGCGAACAGGCGGTTGACGGTCAGGGCGGTCGAGGTCAGGTCCCGGTTCGCCTCGTCGAAGCGGGCCTCCTCGTAGCCGGTCCGGACGAAGGCGCGGATGACGCGGACACCGGCAAGGTTCTCGCGCATGAGCTGATTGATGCGGTCGATCTTGCCCTGCATCGAGCGGAAGAGCGGCATGGCGCGTGTGACGAGCGTCCCGATGACGATGCCCATCAGCGGGATGATCACGAGCAGGAGCGACGAAAGCGGGACGTCCTCGCGAAGCGCCATGACGATCCCGCCGACGCTCATGATCGGGGCCAGGATCATGACGTTCAGGGCCATGACGATGACCATCTGGACCTGCGTGACGTCGTTCGTGTTCCGCGTGATGAGGGAGGGCGTGCCGAACCGGTTCGTCTCGACCTGCGAGAACTGGAGGACCTGGCGGAAGACCGCGCCGCGGACGTCGCGGCCGAAGGCCATCGCGGTCCGGGCGCCGAAGTAGACGGCGATGACCGAGCACAGGCCGAGCAGGAGGGTCACGCCGAGCATGAGCGCGCCGGTCCGGGCGATGTAGTCGATGTCGCCCTTCACCACGCCGTCGTTGATGATGTCGGCGTTGAGATTCGGCAGGTAGAGGTTGCCGAGGGCCTGCACGGTCAACAGGCCGATGACGATGGCGAGCTGGCCGCGGTACGGCCTCAGATATCGGGCAAGCAGGCGGATCATCGGGCTCCGATCCTCGTCGATCCCGTGGGGCGGTGGTCGTCGGGTGGCGGCGGGTGGTTGGCGGCGGCGTTGTGGTTGGTGGCGGCCGTGTGGTGGCGGCGGTTGGCGGTGGCGGCGGCGTAGTGGTCGTCGCCTGGCGGCGGTCGGGGGTCGACGGGGCTCCGGCCTGGCGCCGCCCCCCGGAGCGGCTGCGCTAGGGTATCGCGCGCGCCACGCGGGCGCGCGCGTGAGGCGTCAGGGCGGGTGGGTGCCTGTGGGCCCGGGGCCACAGGTCGCCGTCCTCCCGCACCTGTCGACGCCGATGTCGGCAGCACCGACATATCCGCCGTAGGCGCGAGGTCAAGCGGTGGGCGACAGGCCGAGGGGCGCCCGGCGAGCTCCCCGGCGGCGGGTCGGGGCCCAGCGACGGCTCAGTCGGAGATCCGGGATGCGGCGTCGACGCGTGGAACGAGCTCGGGATGTCGCGGGCGGAGGCCTCGACGATGGAAGGCCGGCTCCGCTTGCCCACCATGCCTACCCTCGGACTGTCGGTGGCGTCGACATCGGCGGCGCCAAGACGGCAGTGGTCGGTCGGTACCGCGGGTCGCGGGCGCGCATCAGGCCCGTGACGCGCTATCGTCCGGCCATGTCAGACCCGACCCGCCAGCCAGTCCACGCGCCCAACCTCGGCCAGGAACAAGCGCCCCGGAAGGTCATCCTCGACGTCGACCCCGGCCACGACGATGCCGTCGCGATCCTGCTTGCCGCGGCGTCGCCCGAGATCGAGCTCCTGGCGATCACGGCCGTCGCCGGTAACCAGACGCTCCCGAAGACGAGCCTGAATGCCCGGCGCGCCTGCAGCGTTGCGGGGATCTCGGGCGTGCCCGTGGCGGCCGGATGCGATCGGCCCCTGGTCCGCCCACAGCGGATCGCCGAGAACATCCACGGCGACTCGGGCCTCGACGGGCCGACGTTCGCCGGCGAGCCGTCGGTCCCACTCGACCCGCGCCACGCTGTCGACCTCATCGTCGAGCTGCTCATGGCGTCGAACGGGGACATCGTCCTCGTCCCGACCGGACCGTTGACCAACGTCGCCACGGCGATGCGCCGTGAGCCGCGGATCGTCGAGCGGATCCGCCACATCTCGCTCATGGGCGGGGCGTGGGGGTTCGGCAACCAGACGCCGTCGGCCGAGTTCAACATCCTCGTCGACCCCGAGGCGGCTCGGATCGTCTTCGAGAGCGGCGCGCCGATCACGATGTGCCCGCTCGAGCTGACCCACCAGGCGAAGGCGACGCCCGACGTCATCGCCCGGATCGAGGCGGTCGGCACACCGCTGGCGCGCTTCGTCGTCGAGATGCTCGGCTTCTTCGCGAGCACCTACAAGCGGATGCACGGGTTCGACGGACCGCCCCTGCACGATCCGACGGCCGTCGCCTGGGTCATCGACCCCGGGCTGTTCGAGACGCGCATGGCCCACGTCGACATCGAGACGCACGCTGAGTTCAGCTACGGGCGGACGGTCGTCGACCTCCACGACGTGCTCGGACTGCCGAGGAACGTCGAGGTCGCCACGACCCTGGATGTGCCGCGGTTCTGGGATCTCGTCATCGGGGCCATCGCGAGCTACGGCGGATAGCGCTCCTGTCGGCGTGAATCCGAAGGGCCCCGGCCAGCCGGCCGGGGCCCTTCGTTCGATCCGGAAGGTCGAGCGTCAGTGAGTGCCGCCCGAGGCCTCCGTCCCGGTCGAGTGGTCGATCACCCGGGTGGAGACGGTCGTCCCGGCGGTCGAGTCTCCGAAGAAGAACGTGACGGCGTGGCTGCCGAGGGTCGCCGAGCTGGAGACGGTCCCGACACCGCGCCAGACGCATGCTCGCGAATGGCCGCTCTTCACGGTCCCGGCGCGCTTCATGACGACGCCGGTCGTGAGGTCGGTCGTGACGGTGACCTTCGCCGTCGACACCGTGCACCGCGCGAAGGTAGCGGTGAACGCGATGCGACCTCCTGCCCAGACGACAGGTGAGACATGGACGCGGAAGACGTGGCCGTGGCCGAAGTTGTGGTGGCCGCTGTGCGAGTTCGGCGTACCCGCGGCGAACGCGCCGCCGACGCCGAGAGACGCGAGAAGGAGTGTGGCCGCTGCCGTTACCGCGATGAGTCTCCGCATTCGTTGTCCTCCGATGGTGGGGCGTGAGCCGGGGCCTGCATGCCCCTTGTCGATATCGGGAACGCAGGGAGGGCGCCCACGTTACGGGCGCCCCGGCGGCCGAGACGTCAGCCGATGGTACCGATACGCCGCTGCCGTGTTCGCTACGGGGCGTGTTCGCGGCGGGGCGTGTTCGCGGCGGGTTCGTGATCTGGAAGATCGTGGTCGCTACATGCCTCCTAAGACGATCTACTGGAGCACTAGCGAGGGCTCGGCCCGCGGGCGGCCAGGACGAACGCCTCCATCGGGACCGGTTTGGTCGCAGAGTGCTTCCTCAGCCCGAAGAAGGCACCGAGGAAGTCGGCGCCAGGAAGGCTCGGCCGCGCCCCGGCCGCGCCCACCGGCACCTTCGAGCCGGCCTGGGTAGCTCAGGGAGCATATGGCGACCACAGCTCGGCCCACGGGCTCGGCCCACGGGCTCGGCCCACGGCTCGGCCATTTCGGCACGCGCGTGCGGCAGGGGCAGGCAGGGGCACCGCTCCGGTGCGGTCACGCACCGCCCACCCGTGTCGGAGGGCATCGCGGCCCGGCTGCCGTAACGTGATGCGCGTGACGCCGTTCTCACACGATGAAGGCACCGCGCTCCGGGAGCTCGTCCGACGAGCGAGAGCCGGCGACGGGGATGCCTTCGGCGATCTGTATGACCGATACGCGCCGCGGATCTACCGCTTCGCGCTCGTCCGGCTCGGCAGCCCCGAGGCGGCCGAGGATCTGCTCCAGGAGGTCTTCCTCAAGGTGGTCGAGGCGCTGCCGCGATACGAAGAGCGGGGGACGCCGTTCGCGGCATGGCTGTTCCGGATCGCCCGGAACGGCGTGATCGACCACGTCCGCGCCCGGGCCGGGACCGTGGCGGAGCCGCTCGATGCAGCGCTCGCCGTCCGCGATGACGCCCCCGGTCCCGCGGACCTGGCCGAGCTCAAGGGCGATGCGGCGCTCCTCGTGGCCGCGCTCGACACCCTGACCCCGGAGCAGCGCGACGTCGTCGTCTACCGTTTCTTCGCCGGCCTCTCCCCGGCCGAGATCGCGGGTGTCATGGATCGTCGGGAAGGGACGATCCGAGCGCTCCAGTTCCGCGCGCTCGGCGCGCTCCGCCGCCATCTCGACCGGGTCGAGGCCGACAGCCACGGCCGCGACCCCGACGGCCGAGACCCCGACGGCCGCGACCCCGCGAGGACGGTCGAGCCGTGAAGTCCTCCCTCGGCCACGGCCTCCGCCTCGGCCACGGCCACGGCCCCGACCCGAGCGACGGGCTCGATGAGCTCCTGACCGGGCGCTGGATCGAGGCGACGATCGCCGACGCCTTCCGCGTCGACGCCGATCGGATCGCCCGGGTCCGGGCGACCGCCGTCTCGGCGCATCACCTCGCCGCTGCACGCGCGGATTACGCGGCGGGCCTCGTGGGCTCCCGGCCGGGACTCTTCACGGCCGCTCGCCTCGGTCGCCGCGCCGGCATCGTGGCCGCCGCGCTGGTCGGGGTCCTCGTCGTCTCGAGCGTCGCAGCCGCCCAGAGCGGCCCGGGGCAACCGTTCTACGGCGTCCGTCTCGCGGCCGAGACGCTCACCCTCCCGCCCGACGGCACCCCCGACGGGGTGCAGGCGCGCCTCAAGGTGCTCGACGAGCGCCTGACCGAGATGAGGGCCGCCGCCAAGAAGGGCGACGAGAGAGGCGCCGCAGCAGCCCTCGGCGCATATCGCAGCGGCCTGGTCCAGCTCTTCCCGTCACAGAGCCCCGAGTCAGTGGACCTCCACCGCGTCATCGTCCCGGGGGTCGACCTGCCCACGGTCGACGGCCGGCTCTCCGACGACTCGAACCTCCTCCAGGACCTGCAGCCCGATCTCAGTCTCTCGGACGCCTCGACGGCGACCGGGGTGCTCGACGCGGTCGGCCGGATCCGGGCGGCGATCGCCGACCAGGTCGCCCGCGACCGGGCCGCGCACGACAACGCGGGCACTGGGGACGGCCTCGGGCCGCACGCGGGCGGTGCGCCGGCGAACGGGAGGTCGACGGCCAGTCCGGCAGAGGGTGCCTCGCCCTCGCCGAGCCACCGCGCGACCGACAAGCACAAGCACGGGACGCCGCGCGCGCTCCCGACAGGAATGCTGACCCCGGTTCCCTGATGTGAGACGGCGCGCCGGTATACTCGCCACGTGACCGCCCGGGGACCCCAGCCTCCGCGACGCCTCCCGCTGCTCGCCGCCGTCCTCGCCGTCACCGTCGTCCTCTCCCTCATCCCGCTTGCGCCCGCCCTCGCCGCCTCGCCGAGCGGCGGGAGCCGGGCCCCCGGCGCGACGAGCCAGCTCCCGGGCGCCTCGCTGCCGATCCACGGGGCGGGCTCCGACGACCGGGCGATCGTCACGACCACCGACACGATCGCGCCGATGACGCTCAGCGCGATCACCGGCCCCGCGTCCTGCACGGGCTGGACGAGCGACAGCCAGCCGCCGGCGACCATCCGCGTCTATCGGACCCGGACGGACACCGTCGACGTCGTCGACTTCCGAACGTACGCCCGCAAGGTCGTCACGGGCGAGTTCCTTCGCACGTGGCCGTTCCAGGTGCTCGCCGTCGGCGCCATCCTCGCCAAGCAGAACGCCTGGTACTGGGCGATGCAGGGCCGCGACTGGACGAACCTCCTCAACTGGGGCGGCCAGCCGAATCCCATCCAGAAGGTCATGCTGCCCAACGGCCAGTACCAGTGGCAGACGACGGCCGCCTCGCCGTCGGGTCCCGGACAGTGCTGGGACATCACCGACAACCCGGGCATCGACCAGTGCTACGACTGCGGCACGACCCCAACGGACCCGACCACGGCGCCGCGCAACCAGGCCGCGCTCGACGCGACCTGGCCGATCTCGATCAAGCGCCCTCGTGCCGGGATCGAGAGCTTCTTCGCCCCGAGCTACATGGGCTCGACGAACGCCACCTGCCCATCGATGGCGACCCAGGCCGACTGGGAGACCTGGTTCACCGGCCGCCTCGACTTCACCCAGGCCGTCGCGTGCGCGACGGCCCAGGGCGAGAGCGCCGCGATGCTCATGCGCCGCTTCCTCTCGAGCGCGCTCGAGATCCACGACCCTGGCCGTGCCGACCTCACCGGCGACGGGCTGGGCGACGTCCCCGTCCTCCGTGTCGGTGGCACGATCGGAGGTGTCCAGGCGGTCGCGCTCGACCCGGCGACCACCGACCCGGCCTATCTCGCGGGAGCCGGGACCGTCCCGCCGCCCGTGCTCACGCCCGACCCCGGCACGACCGTCGCGCGTGCGGTCGGCCGCCTCGACCGGACGGACCGCGCGTCGCTCGTCAGCCTCTCGATCGACCAGAATCGGACCGTGTCCATCGTCGCGCGCAGCCTCGACGCGCCGGGCGTCCTGCGCCAGGTGCCCTGGTGGTCGGGGCAGATCCCGGGGCTCGACCCGACGGGCGCGATCTCCCTCTCCGTCGCCGACATCACGGGCGACATGCGCCCCGACGTCCTCGTGCTCGAGCGTGCCCGGACGGTCGCCCCCGACGGCGTGACGGCCACGTGGTCACTTCGCCTCTACGTCCTCGCGACGACCGACTCGGGCGCCGATCCCGCCGGGTTCGTCAAGTGGGCCGATCTCGGGCCCTTCCCGTTACCGACGCGCTTCGAGCGCCTCGGCGACGTCGACGGTGACGGCCGCGTCGACCTCGTCTTCGCGACCGGCGATGGGCAGCCGTTCGTCGTGGCGCGCGCGATGCGGAACGGGATGCCGGCTCTCGGCCCGGTCGAGCCGTACGGATCGCTGGTGTCGCCGTCCAGCCAGGCGGACTGGCGCTTCTTCGCACTTGCCGACGGCAACGGCACGGGCCGCGACGAGCCCGTCGTTGCCGCCACCGGCAACGCGGCCGCCTCGTTCGGCGGCGCGAGCGCCGGCCTGGCGCTGTTGACGGCAACCGCCGCCTCGGACCCGACGACCTACGCGTTCACGCTCACGCCACTCGCCATGACGTGGAGCGGCCCCGATGCGGCGCTCGGTGCTGGCCTCGTGTGGGCCGGCGACGTCGGCGGTGACGGTCGGTCGGATCTCGGCGTCGTCAACGCGTCCGTGTCGAGCGGTCCCGTTCTCGCCGGCACGACCGACTCGGCGCGCCTGGTCCTCGTCCAGGTCCGGGACGGAGCGCCGCCTCCGTCGATCCCCGTTCTCGGACCCGGTCCGCTCGAGGACGTCCGCGTCGTCGCGCCGGGCGACCAGAGCATGCTCCCGCCCGACAGCTCGCTGACGCGCATCGTCGTCAGCGCCGGGACCCTGGCACCCGCGTTCTCGCGAGACCTCACCGCCTACACGGACGTCCTCCCGACGACGGTCACCTCGATCCGCGTCCGGCCGTTCGCGACCCGGACGTGGGCCCACGTGACGGTCGGCGGCGCGACCGTGGTCTCGGGCCAGCTCGGCGCCCCGATGGCGCTGAGGATCGGGCTCAACAGGATCCCGATCGTCGTGACCGACTCGACGTCCCAGACGACATACGTCCTGTCGGTCGTCCGGGCGAACAAGCCGCCTGCCCCGCGGATCACGAAGCTAACGGTCCCGCTCGGCGGCCTCCTGCGCGTCTACTGGGCCGCGAACGGCAACGGCGGCAGCCCGATCACGGGTTGGGTCGTCCAGTACCGCCTATCCGGCTCGACGACGTGGACGACGGTCCGGATCGCGAACCCACTCCAGGCGGGTTACACGATCTCGGGCCTGAAGAGCGGCAAGTACTACCAGGTGCGCGTCATCGCCCGCAACATCGTGGGCGTCGGGACCCCGACCGCTGTGCTGACAGTCCGCACGAGATAGGCCGAAGCGGCCGACGGCAGGCCGAAGCGGCCGACGGCAGGCCAAAGCGGCCGGCACCAGCCGGCCGCTCCAGGCCCAATTCGGGCGTCGCGTCGGACGGTCGCTTCGAGCCTTCGACTCAGAGGACCGGGACGTTGCCCTCCGCGTCGGTCTCCTCGACGACGAGGTGCGGCGCCGCCTTCCCGGTCGCGTTCAGCAGCTGGTAGATGATGATGGCCCCGAACGTCGCGGTGCCGATGCCGCCGAGAGTGAAGTCGCCCAGGGTGATCGACAGGTTCCCCGCGCCGAGCGTCAGCGCGACCGCGGCCGTGATGAGGTTGCGGCTCTCCGAGAAGTCGACCCGATTCTGGACCCAGATCCGGCCGCCGGTCGCGGCGATCAGGCCGAAGAGGACGATCGAGAGCCCGCCGATGACCGGGATCGGGATCGTCCCGATGAGCGCGCCGAACTTCGGCGAGAACCCGAGCAGGATCGCGACGACCGCGGCGACGACGAAGATGAGCGTGGAGTAGATCTTCGTGACGGCCATGACGCCGATGTTCTCGGCGTACGTCGTGACGCCCGTGCCACCGCCCGAGCCGGCGACCATCGTCGCGATGCCGTCGCCGAGGAACGCGCGGCCGAGGTAGGCGTCGAGGTTCCGCCCGGTCATCGCGCCGACTGCCTTGACGTGGCCGAGGTTCTCGGCGACGAGGATGATCGCGACCGGCGCGATGAGGGTCATCGCGTGGGCGTCGAAGGTCGGTGCCGTCAGGTTCGGCAGGCCGATCCAGGCCGCGTTGCCGAGCGCCGTGAAGTCGATCGGCTTGTCGAGGCCGAGGCCGTTCGTGGCCACGGCGTAGATGAGGTACCCGATGACGCCACCGACGAGGATGGGCAGCCGGCGCAGCGTCGCGGGGGCATACACGGCCACGGCGCCGACGGCGAGGACCGTCAGGAGGCCGATCGCGGTGGCAAAGGACGTCTTGGAGACGTCGCCGACGGCGACGGTCGCGAGGTTGAGGCCGATGACCGCGACGACTGCGCCGGTGACGACCGGCGGCATGAGGACTTCGATCCAGCGGTAGCCGACGGCCATGACGATCAGGCCGATGACGGCGTAGAGGGCACCCGCCGCGATGATCCCGCCGAGGGCCAGCGGCAGGTTCGGGTTCGCGCCGCTGCCGCCGTACCCGGTCGCCGCGATGACGACGGCGATGAACGAGAACGACGAGCCGAGGTAGCTCGGCACGCGTCCCGCGACGACGACGAAGAAGATGAGCGTCCCGATGCCGGAGAAGAGGATGGCGGTGTTCGGGTCGAAGCCCATGAGGAGCGGCGCGAGCACGGTCGAGCCGAACATCGCGAAGATGTGCTGGATGCCGACGGCGATGGTGGGCGCCCACGGCAGCCGCTCGTCGGGGGCGATGATCCCTTCGCGGCGCACGGTCCAGCGGAACGGCGCGCCCTGCGCCCGCTCGATGCTCACGTGGCGATCCTCCCTCTGGGCCGTCTCACGGGGCGGCCCCGCGCGGAGGGTGCCAGCCCGGCGGGTGACCGGCACGGGTCGGCGGGCATCGCCGGGCGGGCCGAACGGACCGAACCGATCGAAGCCGTCGAAGGCGTTCGATTGGGCCGGTCCAGGTGATCGGTGGAGCCGGCTCGGGCGATCTCAGGCCGGCTCGGGCGATCTCAAGCCGGCTCGGGCGATCTCAGGCCGATCGGGCGACCTCAAGCCGGTCGGGCGACCTCAAGCCGGTCGGGCTACGAGCCTCTCCCATGTCCAGACCGCGCCGCGGGCGACCGCCCAGCCGACGATCGGCGGAATCCCGAACCACACGGTCGCGATCAGAGCCTGCACGGGGTCGAGCGGCAGAAAGATCCCGCGGACGACCGCCACGATGATCCAGAGGAGCGTCATCCCCAGCACGATCCCGATGGCCCCGAGGACGAACCCGATCGCCCGGCGCTCGAGCAGGGCGGAGATCGCCCCGGCGATGAACAGGATGAGCGGTGAGAGCAGCAGCCCGTTGTTCGCGCACTGGGCGGTCATGCCGCCGGCGGAACAGCTGATGTTCACTCCTGCCAGCAGTGCGATCGGGCAGGCGAGTGCGATCACCAGGACGGTGGCGAGATGGCGCGCGATCGCTGGCACGGGGACGACCCTCCCTCAAGCGACCCTTCCGGCGGCAATCATGCGCCTTCGGTCGGGAGGGGTCCAGAGCGGGCGGCGGTCGGCTGCGCTACCGGTATCGCCGCAGATCCGCGGGCGCTGGCAGATCGCCTCCGGGGCGCCGACCCTCGCCCGCGCCGGCGCCCCGCCGCCCGGCCGCCCCTCGCCCGCGCCGGCGCCCCGCCGCCCTGCGTAATCTCGGCGAGCGCCCCCTTCATGCGACTGCTCGGCGACGGACCGCCCGATGCCCCACGGCGATCGCGCCGCTCGGCCGAGATCCGCGCGACATTCGCACGGGTACTGCCTCAGGGGTGCGGGATTCGTTGCCTCGAGCCGGGTCGACCGCGTCGGCGGGGATTCGACTCGCCTAAGGGTGGCCCTGGCCGGAGTTACGCAAAGACACAGCCCGTGAGAGGCCGGACGTTACGCGCCGGTCGGCGACGTCGGGCCGTTCGGCGACGTCGAGCCGGTCGGCGACGTCGGGCCGCTCGGCGACGTCGGGCCGCTCGGGTTCGTCCCGTTCGGCAGCTGGCCCCACCCCCGCCCCCACCCGGGGCCCATGCCCGGGCCGAATCCCGGTCGCATTCCGCCACCCAGGGGACCGGGGAACGTGCCGTCGACGATGGCCGTCACCCGCTGCGCGAGGTTGGCGATCATCTTGTCGGCCTGGGCCTGGGTGATGCGGCCGGCGGTGACCGCCGACTGGATCTCGGTCTTCTCGGACGCCACGAGGGCGTCGATCACCGCCTGGACCGCCACGTTCTTCGACTTCGCGACGTCGGCGATCGACTTCCCGCTTCGCAGAGCCGTCAGCAGGTCGGTCTCCGTGATCCCCATCGCCTTGGCGGCGACCGCCAGGTCCTCGCGGCGGTCCAGCCTGCCGTGCCCGCGACCCATGTCCCAGCCCGGGCCGGGGAAGATGCCGTTGACGCGGTCGGTGATGCGCTGCGTCATGTTGGCCTTCATCGCGTCGGCCTGCGCCTGCGTGATCGTGCCGGCCTTCACGGCCGCGTCGATCTCGGAGGTCCGGTCGGCGACGAGAGCGCCGATGACCTTCTGGACGTCAACGCCCTTTGACGTCGCGACCTGGGCGATCGTCTGGCCGCCCTGGAGCGCCGTGCGAAGGTCGGACTCGGAGATGCCGATGACCTGCGCCGCGACCGAGAGGTCCGACACGGCCTCCTGGCGTCCGCCGAAGCCGAAGCAGGCGCCGAAGTCCCGGCGCTGATCGCCCCAGGCTCCGACCGCACCTCCTGGCTGCGTACCGCCCGACTGGTCGAGCGTCGCGCCTGTGTTCGCCAGGGTCATGAGCGATGAGCCGGCGGAGGCGATTCCGGCCGCCGGACCGGCGACCGCGGCGGCCACCGCTCCCGCGCCCAGGAGGAAGGAGCCGCCGATGAGGGCGGCGCGCGCCAGCGTTCGACCGCGTCGTGCCGCGACCGGCGCGACCGGCGTGACCGGTGCCGGCGCGACCGGCGCCACGGGTGTCACCGGGACCGGCGCGACCGGCGCCACCGCTTCGACACCCACCGCGGGAAGCGGTTCGGTGGGCCGCTCCTGCGTCTCGAGATCCTCGTTCACGTCATGTCCCCTTTCGGTCGCCGCGAGTGCCGCCGCCGGGATTGCGCCCGCCGCGGCGATTGCGCCCGGCGCGGAGATACCCGCTGTCGCGGGTCGTGTCACGGGAGCGAGTTTCGGCGACCGAACCTTTCTGGCGGATTACGTCGAAGAATCCTGCTGCAGCCGGAGCTCGGCGCGCACGGCGCCATCCGCCTCAGCGGGCCGAAGCGTGAAGCCCGACCGCTCGGCCATCGCGAGCATCGCGGCGTTGTCCTGCCGGATGTTCGCCCCGAGCGTGCCAAGGCCCTCGGCGCGCGCGATCTCGACCAGTCGCCGCAGCAGCTCCGATCCGAGGCCGTGTCCCTGGAACGCGTCGGCAACGAGGACCGCGAACTGCCCGTTCGACGAGCCGAACGACTTCGACAGCCGGCCGATCCCGACGATCGCGGGCAGCCCGTCCTCGCCGCGCCCGAGCGCACCGTGCGGTCCCCACCGTTCCGCGACGAGCGCGAGCTCACGGTCGTAGTCGAGGAAGCAGATGCGGATGAGCCGCTCGTGGGCCGTCCGTTCGTCGAAGCCGAGGTTGCCCAGGTAGCGCCGGTAGACCGTCTCGGGGGAGAGCGAGCGGTGGAAGTCGATGACGTCGGGCTCGTCCTCCGGGCGGATGGGCCGGATCCGCAGGACCGAGCCGTCCGGGGCGGTCCACGTCGAGATGTACTGCCGCGGGTAGGCCCGGATCGCCAGCCGCGGCAGCGCCGCCGGCGCGGTCTCCGCGGGATGAAGGACGACGCGGGCGTCGAGCGCGATCAGCCGCTCCGGCGAGGCGAGCAGCGGGTTGATGTCGAGCTCGGAGATCCAGGGCTGCTCGGCGATGAGCTGGCTGAAGCGGACGAGAAGCCCCTCGAGCGCGTCGATGTCGACCGACGCTCGCCCGCGGACGCCCTCGAGGGCGGTGAAGATCGTCGTCCGCTCGATCAGGCGGCGAGCGAGCGTCGAGGTCAGCGGCGGGAGCCCGAGAGCGCGGTCCTTGAAGACCTCGACGAGCTGGCCGCCCATGCCGAAGAGCAGGACCGGTCCGAATTGCGGGTCGACCGAGCTGCCGAGGATCAGCTCGTAGCCGCTCCAGTTCACCATCGGCTGGACGGTCACACCCTCGAAGTGCTCCGCGCCCCGGCGCTCCGCGACCGACGTCCGGATCGCCTCGTACGCATGGCGGACGGCGCCGGCGTCCTTGAGATTGAGCTGGACGCCCCCGACGTCGGTCTTGTGGGTGATCGTGTGCGAGTACAGCTTGACGACGACGGGATAGCCGATCCGCTCGGCTGCCGCCACCGCGTCGTCGGCCGTCGCGGCGACGACCGTCTCGGTGATGGGGATCCCGTACGCGGCCAGGAGCTGCTTCGACTCGACCTCGGTCAGCAGCGTCCGGCCCTCGGCCCGGACGCCATGGATGATGGCCGTCGCCCGCTCCCGGTCGACCCGCATCTCCTCCGGGTCGGGCAGGACCGGCGTCTCGTAGAGCTGAGCGAGTCGCGCCTGCAGCTTCCAGGTGCTGTTGAACGTCCGGACGGCGACGTCGGGGTAGGGGAAGGTCGGGATGCCCGCGGCGCGCAGGATCGTCGCGCCGGCCTCGACGTCGGTGCCCCCCATCCAGGAGGCGAGGACGGGCTTGCCCTCGATCCGCGCGAGCCGGGTGAGGGCGACCGCGGTCCCGGTCGAGTCGGTCATCGCCTGCGGCGTCAGGATGACGAGCATGCCGTCCGCGTTGGGATCCGAGGCCGCGACTTCGAGTGCCTCGGCGTACCGGTCGGCGCCGGCGTCGCCCAGGATGTCGATCGGGTTGTTGTGCGACCACGGCCCGGGCAGGATCGCGTTGAAGCGCTCCATCGTCTCGGGCGAGATCTCGGTCAGCTCGCCGCCGCCCGAGATGAGGGCGTCGGTCGCGAGGACGCCCGGACCGCCGGCGTTCGTGACGATCGACAGGCGGCGGCCACGAGGTCGCGGCTGCTTCGCGAGCACCTCGGCGACGTAGAAGAGGTCCTCGATCGAGTCGACCCGCAGGACGCCGACGCGGGCGAACGCGGCCGCCAGCACCTCGTCCGAGCCGGTGAGCGAGCCGGTGTGGGAGGCGGCGGCCTTGGCGGCCTGCTCGGTACGGCCCGGCTTGATGACGATGATCGGCTTCGTCAGCGCGACCTCGCGGGCGGCCGACAGGAACGCGCGCGCGTCGCCGATCGTCTCCATGTAGACGACGATCGAGGTCGTGTTCGGGTCGTTGCCGAGATAGGTGATGACGTCGCCCCAGCCGACGTCGAGCATCGAGCCGAGCGAGACGACCGCGGAGAAGCCGACGTCCTCGCCGCGGCTCCAGTCGAGGACGGCGGTGAGGAGGGCTCCCGACTGGCTGACGAACCCGACGTTGCCGGCCTTCGCGATCGTCTGGGCGAAGGTCGCGTTGAGGCCACTCACGGGGCTCATGACGCCGAGGCAGTTGGGGCCGACGATGCGCATGCCGGCGCGCCTGGCGGTGGCGAGAATCCGCCGCTCGAGCTCGACGCCTTCCGGCCCGGTCTCCTTGAAGCCGGCCGAGATGACGATGACGTTCCGGACGCCGACGGCCGCGCACTCCTCGACGACGCCCGGCACGGTCGGCGCCGGGGTCACGACGACGACGAGGTCGATCGGATCGGGGACCTCGGTGAGGGTCGGGTACGCCTTGATGCCGAGGACGCTCGGGCGCTTCGGGTTGATCGGAAAGACGGTGCCGCCGAACGGGCTGGAGATGAGGTTCCAGAGGACGGTGCGCCCGACGCTGCCTTCCTTCTCGGTCGCGCCGACAAGGGCCACGCTGCGCGGGGCGAAGAAGCCGTCGAGCGGGTTGCGGCCGGCGGCGAGGACGTCGGACGCGGTGTCGCGCGCCGGGGTGCGGGCAGGCGCGGGTGGGGCTTCGTCGGTCGGGAGCGGGTCGGCCGGCGCGCTCGTCCGGTCTGCGGTCATGTCGAGCACGGGAAGATGCCTCCAGGGGTCTGTCGGCTCGATGGTCGCACGGCTCGCGCGGGCGGGCGCAGGGCCGATGCGCACGGCCAGCGGGGACGTGCCGCCCAAGGGGGCCGGTCGCAACGACACGACCACCCCGGGTGGTTCGGGGTGCGAGCCGCACGAGCGCGATGTCGATCTCGCGTGCCCTCACAGGGCTATGTCGGGGGCAGAGGGCCCGATAGGACGATCAGGGGTGGCTGTGCGACCCGCTCAGGCGAGCTCGGACCCGGGGTTCCCCGCACGGGCGACCCTCACCCGGCCGCCGGGCGGCCCGCTGTCCGC
>DASVZT010000144.1:0-14391 GCA_036391495.1 Candidatus Limnocylindrales bacterium | reverse complement strand
CGCCTGGGTCGAGGTCTACTTCCCGAGATACGGCTGGGTCTCCTTCGACCCGACCGGTGGCGGCGTCGCCCGGTTGACCTCGCTTCCGACGGGCGCCCCGGTCGCCTCGCTGCCGCCATCCTCGTCGTCGGGCGACAGCTCTGACAACACCGACATCCGTGGCGAGCTGAACCGACCGCCCGGCGGCCCCGGCGGAGCGGGGACGACGTCCTCCAACGGCTCGGGCGGCACGGGGCCGTTCGCCATCGTGGCGCTCGTCCTGCTCGCCGTCGTCGCCATTGCCGCCTTCGAGGCGTATCGGCGCGGGCCGCGCCAGGCTTCGGCGCCGGAGGCGGTGTTCGCCAGCGTCAGCTCCATCGCCGCGCGCCTCGGGTTCGCCCGGCGCCCGACCGAGACGGTCTACGAGTACGCAGGTTCCCTGGGGGACGCGCTGCCGGCGGCCCGCCCTGAGCTCGAGACGGTGGCCCACGCGACGGTCGAGGTCGCGTACGGGAAGCAGGTCCTGCCGGAGGACCGGATCGACGCGCTCGTCCGTGCCGAGCAGCGCCTGCGGGTCACGCTGCTGCGGCTGCTCTTCCGGCGCGACCGGCGCCGGCGCTGAGCCGGCGAATGCCGGCGCTGAGTCGACCGCGCCGGCGCTGAGTCGCTGACCTGGGGGTTACAGGGCGCCCGAGCGCTGGCGTTCCTCGGTCTCGGCGACGGCGACCTCGTCCAGGAGCGGCGCGAGGTGCTCGGTCAGGTTGTGGGCGCGGAGGACCGGGATCCCGTTGCGGATCTCCACGACGGAGATGCCGCAGACGGCGAACGGGAACGTCCAGAAGCGCTCGAGGGGCAGGTCGAGCAGTGTCAGCAGGACGACCTTGAAGATGCCGTCGTGGGCGACGAGGAGCGTCCACGGCGTGTCCGGTGCGACCGGCGGGGGATAGCCGCTCGCGGTCGTGCTGCTGCGCTCGGCCCGAGGGGCGGCGGCAAGATGAGCAAGGAGCTGCGCCAGGCCGTGTGAGGCACGTCGCGCCACGTCGACGATGCGCTCGCCACCCGGCGCGTTGGCCTCGAGGGGCGTCCGGCGCCAGGCCGCGAGGAGCTCGGCGTGCGCGGACTCGATCTCCGTCCGATGCAGGCCCTCCCAGGCACCCTGCCCGATCTCGAGGAAGTCCGCGTCCGGGCGCAGCGGGGGAGCAGAGCCCTCCCGCCCGCCGATCGCCGCCGCGGCGAATCCCGCCGTCCGGGCCGTGCGGAGCAGCGGCGAACAGACGATCTCGAGAGGGGGACGGCGCGGGACGGGCAGCACGGGCGAGCGACCCGGATCGGCCAATCGATCGGCGGCCAGCTCCGCCTGCCGCAATCCAAGGGGCGAGAGCGGAACATCCGCCTGGCCCTGGAAGCGCCCCTCGGCGATGTACGTCGATTCGCCGTGCCGCAGGAAGACCAGCGTCGCGTCGAGACCGTCGGGGATGAGCGTCACGTCAGCGATCGTCGCGGAGGCGGATCGCCCAGACATCCATGACGGCCTCGTCGGCGCGGATCCTGCCGACCACGTCGTCGGGGACATCCTCGTCGAGCGCGACGAGCATGATCGCGTCGGCTCGCGGGGCCGAGCGCGCGAGGCTCATCGCGCTGATGTTGACGTCCGCCGCGCCGAGCAGCTGACCGATCCGGCCCATGGTCCCCGGCCGGTCGTGGTGACGGGTCATGAGCATGGCCGCTGTCGGCGCCATGTCGAGCTGGTAGTCGTCGAGCCGGACGATCCGCTGGTTGCCCTCCGAGATCGTGCCCCCGACCGTCGTCGTGCCTGCGTCGGACTCACCCGAGAGCGACAGCAGGGCGCTGTAGTGTCCCGCGTCCGACGTCTTGCGCTCGACGAGCGTGATGCCGCGCGCCTTGGCGAGGTGCGCCGCGTTGACGAGGTTCACGCGCTCGGTCGTCGTCGTCTCGAGCAGGCCGCGCAAGGCTGCGGCCGCGAGCGAGGTGACGTCGAACGCCGCGAGCTCCCCGCCGACCTCGAGTGTCAGCGTCCTGGTCCCGCCGCGGGCGAACTGGGCGAAGAACCGCCCGAGCGTCTCCGCGAGCGGGATGTAGGGCGCGATCGCCTGGGCGGTCTCGGGCGTCAGGAGCGGGGCGTTGACCGCGTACCGGGCCGGCCGTCCGTCGAGGACGTCGACCACCTGCTCGGCAGCCTCGGCTGCGACGCGGACCTGGGCCTCGGCCGTCGAGGCGCCGAGGTGCGGCGTCAGGAGGGTGTTCGGGGCCGAGAGGAGTGGCGAGCCCGTCGGCGGCTCGGATTCGAAGACGTCGAAGGCCGCGCCGCCGAGCTGGCCCGAGCAGAGGGCGTCGGCCACGGCCGCCTCGTCGTACACCCCGCCGCGAGCGACGTTGAGGACCAGTGCCCCGCGCCTCATCCGGGCGATCTCCGGGGCGCCGACCAGCCCCCGCGTCGTGCGCGTCAGGGGGACGTGGACGGTCAGGACGTCGACACGTGGCAGGAGCTCGGTGAAGTCGACGAGCTCGATGCCATGGAGGGCCGCCTGCTCGGCCGTGACGAACGGGTCGCTGCCGAGGATGGTCATCTCCATCGCCCGCGCGCGGTCGGCGATGGCCTGGCCGATCTTGCCGAGGCCGACGATGCCGAGCGTCTTCCCGCGCAGCTCGACGCCCACGAGCTTGCTGCGCGACTTCCACTCGCCACGCCGGAGCGCCGCGTCACCCTCGACGAGCCGCCGGGCGAGGGCGTAGAGGAGGGCGAGCGTGTGCTCGGCCGCGGCGATCGTGTTGCCGGTCGGGGCGTTGACCACCGTGATGCCGGCACGCGTCGCCGCCTCGAGGTCGACGTTGTCGACGCCCACGCCCGCCCGGCCGATGACGACGAGCCGCGATGCCGCCGCGATCAGCTCGGCGTCAGCCTGGACCTGGCTGCGGACGACGAGCGCGTCGTACGCGGGGACGGCCGCGAGGAGCTCGTCGCGCGGCGCGCCGACGAGCGTGTCCACCTGGTGGTGCGCGCGCAGGATCTCCAGCCCCTCGGGAGCGAGCTGTTCGGCGACGAGGACCTTCATCGATGTTCTCCCTCCGGGGTCGGCGCTGTCCGGTTTCCGCTGGCGCCCTCCCGACTGCCTGGCGGGTCCGGCGTCCGCTGGCGCCGCGCGCCTGTGCAGAGCCCTCGGCGTCTGCCCGGCGCGGTCCGGGGATGGTAGCCCGGCGTTGGTCGCCGGCGCCAGTCAGGCATATATGACGGCATATACTTCGCCGATGCCAACCAGGCGCACCACGATCCTGGCCGACGCAGACCTCCTCGAGCGGGTGGATCGCCTCGCGCGCCGCGCCGGGACGACGAAGACCGCGCTGATCGCGACCGCACTCGAGGCGTACCTCGCGGAGCATGAAGGGCAGCCCCGGCTCGGATTCGTCGCGGTCGGGCGGAGTGGCCACGGCCGCCTGTCGCTCGACGCCCGCCGGATCGCCCGCCGCGGGCTCGGCGGTGAGTGAGCCGGCGATGGGGCCGGGCCGCGTGGCTGGCGACGCTGCTGGCGATGGCGTGCGCAGTTCCCCGCGCCCGCCGCATGCGTAATCTCGGCCGTCACGTGCCTTATGCGCTTCGACCCGTCTCCGGCGCCGCTCCCGGGCCCGTCCGGCAACGATTGTCGCAGCACAGGCCCGCCGGAGCGACGAAAGTCGAATCGGAAGGGGGCGGGCGAGGGGTCGGGCCGGCCGACCCGTCGCATAAGGAGGGCTGTCGTCGAGAATACGCAACACCCGGCCGGGGCAACCGGCGCGGGCCGGCGACCACGGTAGGCGCGGCCGGGAGTCGAGGCGACACCTGATGGCCATTCTCCTCGATGCGAGCGCAGTCGTGGCCGCCGCCGACGCGGACGACCTCAACCACCGCGCGATGCTCGCCTGGCTCGCGCGGGTCGACGAGCCGCTGCTGACCGGCACGCTCACGCTGGCGGAGATCGACCACGTTCTCGCGCGAGCGCTGGGGCCCGCGGCGTCGCGTGCGTTCGTCGAGACGATCGTGAGCGGGGGCATCCGCCTCGTCACGCCGACCGAGGCCGACCTGTCCCGGGCGCTCGAGCTCCTCGACGAAGCCGCGGAGGCGGATCCGCGATTGCCGGAGGCAGTGCTCGTCGCGACCGCCGAGCGCCTCGGCGTCAGGAGGCTCGCGACCTTCGACCGCCGGCCGATCGCGATCTTCAGGCCGCGCCACGTTCGGGCCTTCCTGTTCGAGCCCTGACGCTAGTCCTGCGACGCCTCGCGCTTCTCCGTGTCAGCCAGCTTGCGGCGGCTCGCCTCGCGCGATCGCATCACGCCGCCCGCGACACGCATCGGGTCGACACCGGGTCCCCGTTCCTCCCGTGGCAGCGGTCGCGCGCCACCGGCAGCCTGGGCTTCCTTCCGGGCCGACTCCCGGCCGGCCATACGCGCCGCGATCGTGCTCTCGTACCCGTGGTCGGTCGGCTGGTAGTAGCGCCGGTCGCGCAGCTCGTCGGGCAGGTACTGCTGCTCCACGTCCCCGCCGGGGAAGTCGTGTGGATAGCGGTAGCCGACGCCGACACCGAGCTTCCGCATCGCCGCCATGGGCGCGTTCCGCAGGTGGAGCGGCACCGGCAGGGACCCGCGCGCCTCGACGTCGGCCACGGCGGCCCAGTAGGCGAGGCCCGCCCGGTTCGACTTGGGAGCCGTCGCCAGGTAGGCGGTCGCCTGGGCGAGGGCGTACTGGGCTTCCGGCAGGCCGACGTGGTCGAGCGCCTGGGCGGCGGCGACGGCGACCTGGAGCGCCCGGGGATCGGCGTTGCCGACGTCCTCGGAGGCGCTGATGATCAGCCGCCGGGCGACGAAGCGCGGGTCCTCGCCGGCGGCGATCATCGCCGCGAGCCAGTAGAGCGCGGCGTCGGGGTCGTTGCCGCGGAGGCTCTTGATGAAGGCACTGACCGTGTCGTAATGCCCGTCGCCGGCGCGGTCGTAGGCGAGGACGCGCTGCTGAGCCGCCGCCTCGACATGCTCGAGCGATGGCGAGATGCGCCCGGCGTCGTCGCGGGCGTCGTCGGCCTCGGCCAGCGCGACGGCTCCCTCGAGCACGTTGAGCGCCGCGCGCGCATCGCCGCCCGCCAGGCCGACGAGGTGCGCGAACGCCTCGTCGGCCAGCGCCACCCCGCCCTTTGGCCCCAGATCGCCGGCCAGCCCGCGGTCGGCGTCGTCGAGCGCGCGCCGGACGACCGTGCCGACCTGCTCGTCCGTGAGCGACTCGAGGCGCCAGACGCGCATCCGCGAGAGGAGCGCGCTGTTGACCTCGAAGTACGGGTTCTCCGTCGTGGCGCCGACGAGGGTGACGGTCCCGTCCTCGACGTGCGGCAGCAGCGCGTCCTGCTGCGCCTTGTTGAAGCGATGGATCTCGTCGATGAACAGGACGGTCCGTCCGCCGGTCATCGCCAGGCGTTCGCGTGCCTCGCCGATGAGCGCCCGGACCTCGGCGACGCCGGACATGACGGCCGACAGCGTGACGAACGTCGCGCCCACGGCATCGGCGAGGAGCCGGGCGAGACTGGTCTTGCCCGTCCCCGGCGGCCCCCACAGCAGGCTCGAACCGAGGTGTCCTCGTTCGACCGCCCTGCGGAGCGGGCCGGTTGGCCCGACGAGGTGCTCCTGGCCGACGAACTCGTCGAGCGTCCGCGGACGCATCCGGGCCGCCAGCGGCTGCTGCGAGGGCGGGGGCTGGAACAGCGCCGCCTGGCCTCCGGCGGGCGCCCGGCGCGCGGGCATGGCCTCGACCTCCGTGCGCGGCCCGATGGCGCGCCCTCGGCTAGAGCTTCGCGATCTCGAGGGCGATGTAGAGGATGGCCATGATGCCGATCATGCTCCCGCCGATACGGGCGATACGACGGACGTCACGGACGACGTACGTGTACTCCTCGGACGCGCGCGCGGCGAGCAGGCTGCCCTGGCCCGGGCGTGTCCGGGCGACGGGCTCAGGCGCAACGCGCGATCGGTCCCGGCCCCGGGCGCGAGCCTGTTCGGCGGCGCGCTCCTCGGCGACGAGCTGAGCCTCGATCTCCGCGGCGCGAGCCTCCTCCGCGGCGGTCAGCGTGTTCGTGGGCCGGACGGGAGTGGCGACGGGGCGGGCAGCCGGGCGCTGGGCCGGGCGTCGCTGGCCAGGGCGCGATGTGCCGCGCGTTCGCTTCGCCATCGTGGTCTCGGGGGCCTCCAGGGGTATCTCTCGGTTCGGGTCGCGACCATGCCGCGCCGCGTGAGCGGGGGCGGTCGCCGAGCCGAGAGGATAGCACTCGGCGTTCACGACCGGCCAGCCGAGGGCAGTCCGGGGTGAGTCGGAGATACGTCCGCGTGAAGGCCCGGCTGCTAGACTCGGACGACTTCCGGAGGTCCCCGTTGATCGATCCGACCGCACTCTCCGCCGCCCTCGGCGTTGCCATCCTGATCCTCCTGCTCGCCCTCGTACTGGTGCTGCGCCGGGTCATGCGACTCGAACGCCGCGTCGCCGCGCTGACCCGCGGGGAGGACGGCGAGAGCCTCGAACGGATCCTCGGCAAGCACCTCGAGCGGGTGATCGCGCTCGGCGTGGATGTGGCGGCGCTCGAGCGCAGGGCCGGCGCCCTCGAGGCCGAGGGTCGGCACGCCGTCAGGCGCGTCGGCCTGGTCCGCTTCAACCCGTTCGAGGACACCGGGTCGAACCAGAGCTTCGCGCTTGCCACGCTCGACGAGGACGGCGACGGGGTGGTCATCACGAGCCTGCACGCGCGCGGGCTGACGCGGATCTACGCCAAGGCGATCGCCGGCTGGCGGCCCGATGCGGCCCTGTCCGACGAAGAGGCCCAGGCCCTCGCGATCGCGCGTGATCAGAGCCTGGGACGCGCCAACCTGAGAGACCGCGTGGACCAGGGGGAACGTCGTGGCCGCGGGTCGCGCCCCGCCGAGCGCGCCGAGGCGTGACGGCGGAGCTGTCATCGGCCGGGTCGAGGATGACCCCGTGAGACGACGTCGCGAACCCCGGCCCCTCGAGCAGATCCCCGTCTGGCTCGAGCACGCACCGCCGGCGGCCGACGAGGTCGAGGAGGTCCCGGTCGGGCTCGATGCGCTCCTGTCCGGCCTCAACCCGGAGCAGCGTCGCGCGGTCACGCATGGTGACGGGCCACTGCTCGTCGTGGCGGGTGCGGGGACGGGCAAGACGCAGGTCATCACGCGCCGGATCGCCTGGCTGATCGCGACCCGCCGGGCGCGGCCCTCCGAGATCCTGGCCCTGACCTTCACGGACAAGGCCGCCGCCGAGATGCAGGTCCGGGTCGATCAGCTCGTCCCGTACGGCTACACGGACGCGGCGATCTCCACCTTCCATGCCTTCGGCGATCGCATCATCCGCGAGCACGCGCTCGAGCTCGGTCTCCCGTCGGATGTCCGCGTCCTCTCGCGCCCGGAGGTCGTCATCTTCCTGCGCGAGCATCTCTTCGAGTTCGACCTTCGCCACTACCGGCCGCTCGGCGATCCGACGAAGTTCCTCGATGCCCTGGCGACCCTCTTCAGCCGCTGCAAGGACGAGGACATCTCGCCCGACGCCTACCTCGCCCACGTCGCACGCCTGGCGGAGGCCGCCACCGCGTCGGGCGATCCGGCCGAGGTCGAGGAGGCCGAGCGCCAGGCGGAGATCGCGGCCGCGTTCAGCCGGTACCAGGCGCTGCTGGCGGCGAACGGCTTCATCGACTTCGGCGACCAGGTCGCTCTCGCGCTCCGCCTCCTCCGGACGTCGCCGCTCGCGCGCGGACGATTGCAGGCTCGATTCCGGCACGTCCTCGTCGACGAGTTCCAGGACACCAATCGTGCCCAGTCCGAGCTGGTGGCGCTGCTCGCCGAGACGCATCGGAACGTGACGGTCGTGGGCGACGACGATCAGTCGATCTACAAGTTCCGCGGCGCCGCGATCAGCAACATCCTCGAGTTCAGGGCGCGCTACCGGCGCGCGCGCACGATCGTCCTGCGGCGGAACTACCGCTCCGCGACGCCGATCCTCGACGCGAGCTACCGGCTCATCCGCTTCAACGATCCCGACCGTCTCGAGGTCCGCGAGGGGATCGCCAAGCGCCTGACACCGGAGCGCCTGCTCCCCGACGCGCCCCCGGTCCGCCACGAGGCCTTCGCGACAGGCTCCGAGGAAGCCGACTGGGTCGCCGCGGAGATCGGCCGACGGGTGGCGGCCGGGGCCCGGCCACGCGACCACGCCATCCTCGTGCGGGCGAACGCCCACGCGGACCCGATCCTCCGCAGCCTCAACGTGGCGGGGATCCCATGGCGCTTCAGCGGCACGACCGGGCTGTACGCGCGCCCCGAGGTCAGGCTGCTCCTGGCCTTCCTGCGCGCGGTGGCCGACCCGTCGTCGAGCGTGGACGTCTACGCCCTGGCCGCCTCCGAGATCTACGGCATGGGTGGCGAAGACCTCACGGCGATCGTCAACACGGCCCGGCGGCGGAACCGCTCCGTGTGGGACATCGTCGAGGAGCTCGACCGCCAGCCCGGCATCCTGCGCGTGTCCCCGGCGACCCGAGACGCCGTCAAGCGCCTGACCGCCGACATGCGGAGCTACCTCGAGCTGGCGCGCGAGCGGTCGGCGGGCGAAGTCCTGTACCGCTTCCTGCGCGACAGCGGCCTCCTCGGCCGGCTTGCCGCGACGCCGACGGTCGCCGCTGAAGAGGCGCTGCAGAACATCGCCCGGTTCTTCGAGATCGTCCGCGCCCAATCGGGGCTGCTCGCAGACGACCGCGCGATCTTCGTCGCGCGACATCTCCAGACGCTCATCGCGGCCGGCGACGACCCCCCGACGGCCGACGTCGACCCGGACGCCGACGCCGTCGCGATCCTCACGGTCCATAAGGCGAAGGGCCTCGAGTTCCCCGTCGTGTTCCTCGTCGGGCTCGTGGCCGGGCGGTTCCCGGCGTCGGGCCGTCCCGAGCCGCTGTCGGTCCCGCTGGCGCTCGTCAACGAGACGCTCCCCGAGGGCGACTTCCAGCTCCAGGAGGAGCGGCGGCTCTTCTATGTCGGGATGACGCGCGCACGCGACGAGCTGATCCTCACGCATGCCGCGGGCTACGGCGGCGCCCGCGCGCGCCGCATCTCGCCCTTCGTGCTCGAGGCGCTGGACCTGCCGCCGGCGGCGGCTCTGCCCGGCAGCGGGATCGCCGCCGCGACCCCGCTCGAGAAGCTGTCCGCCTTCGAGGCGGTGGCGCCGCCTCCCGAGGCGCCGCGGCTGCCGTCGAGCGAGCCGCTCACCCTCAGCTTCTACCAGGTCGACGATTACCTGACCTGTCCGCTCAAGTTCAAGTACGTCCACGTCCTGCGTGTCCCGATCGCGCCCCATCACTCGATCGTGTACGGCTCGGCGCTCCACAAGGCCGTCCAGGAATTCCACCGTCGCCAGGGTCGCGGCGAGATCATGAGCGAGGCCGACCTCATCGCGGCGTTCGAGCTCGCGTGGACGAACGAGGGCTTCGTGACCCGCGAGCACGAAGAGGCCCGGCTCGAGGCCGGACGGAACGCGCTGCGCCGCTTCCGCGAGGCACAGATGGCCCCCGACGCCGTGGTTCCCGCGTATGTCGAGCGGGAGTTCGCGTTCACGCTCGACGGGGATCGCGTCCGTGGCCGCTGGGACCGTGTCGACATCGAGCCGGCGGCCGAGCCGGTGAGCGTCGGGGCGGCGACGTCTGGCGAGGCCGCCGCCGAGAGCGGGGCCGCCGCCGAAAGCGGTCATGGCGGATCTCAAGGCGCCGACGTCGTCTCGCCGACGCTTCCGCTCATGCCCCGCGAGCGGGTGACGATCACGGACTACAAGTCGAGCGACGTCCGCGACCCCGCCAAGGCCCGGCAGCGAGCGCGCGATTCGCTCCAGCTCTCGATCTACGCCATGGGCTACGAAGCGCAGACAGGGCGCTTGCCGGACGCCGTCCAACTGTACTTCCTCGACTCGGGGCTCATCGGGCGGTCGGAGGTCGACCCGAAACGGATCGCCAAGGCGCGGGCCAAGATCCGCGAGGCGGCGGCCGGGATGCGCGCCCGGGAGTTCACCGCCCGGCCGGACTACCTGGCCTGCTCGTGGTGTGCGTTCCGCGAGATCTGTCCATCGAGCGCGGTCAGGTGACGGCCCGGGACCCAGCGGGCAAACCGGCCTGGGTCGGCGACCTGCAGGCCGTCACCTTCGACTTCGGGAACACGCTCGTGCCGGTCGCCCACGAGGATCTCCGGCGCGTCGTCGCGCTCACGGTCGAGACCGTCCTCGGAGACCGGGCTCACGCCGAACGCGATGACTTCCTCACCGCCTGGGCGGAGGAGCGCGAGCGGCAGTTCGCCGAGGACGTCCCGCAGTTCCGCGAAGTCGACATCGCGCAGCGGTTCGTCCGCGTCCTCGCCCGGCGGCGGGGGATGGCGCCGCCTTCGCGCGAGGAGCGCTGGGACGACGTCGCGGCCGCGGCCTACTCGGACGATCGCGAAGTCGTGCTGGCGGTGGACGCGTATGTCGACGCGTTCGTCGCGTCGCTCCCGGTGCCGGCCGCCGTCGGCCCGTTGCTGAGCGAGCTCTCCCTGCACTACCGGCTGGCGGTCCTGTCGAACTGGCCGGTGGCCCGGGCCATCGACCGCTACGTCGAGGTGGCGGGCTGGGGGCCGTACCTGGACGCGCTCGTCGTCTCGCAGCGCGTCGGGGCGATCAAGCCGCGCCCCGAGATCTTCCGGGCCGCCGAGACCGCCCTTGGTGGGCGATTTGCCGCGGGGTCGATCCTGCACGTCGGCGACGACTGGGCGGCCGACGTCGTAGGGGCGAAGGAGGCCGGCTGGCGGGCGGCGTACCTGCGCGTCCGGCCGGACTCGCCGTTGCCGTCGAGTCTGCCCGACGGACGGGTGGGGGTCGACCTCGAGATCGACCGCCTCGTCGACCTCGGGGAGGTCCTGCTCGTGCCGGCCGGGGCCGGATAGACTCGACGGCGGATGGAGACGCGCGACCGCCTGGCGAACCTCGCGATCCTCGGCTGCGCCGCGATCGCCTGGATCGTCGTCGCACTCGTCGTCACGACTCGCGACCCCTTGCTCGACCCGACGGCAGGCTTCGTCGGCGCGATCCTCATCGGGATCGCGCTCGGGCTGACTGTCGTGCCGCTCTTCTGGCTCGCCGTCTTCGGCCACCACGGTCGCATCGCGTACCGCGGCGACTGGCTTCGAGCGATGCGCCGGGGCGGCTGGGTGGCGGCCGTGGTCGCCCTGCTCGTCGCGCTCCGGCTCCAGGGAGCGCTCGAGCTCCCCATCGTCCTCTTCGTCCTCACGATGGTCCTCATTGCCGAGGCGACCCTCTCGGCGCAGGCCTGACAGCGACCGCCTCCTCGCACGACACGACGGCACCCCTGATCGGAGCAATCGATGACCACATCGCCCAGCGCTGCACCCGGCGCCTCGACGACGGCCCGCGGCGAGATGAAGGCCCGGATCGCGGACCAGGTCCAGGCGCACCGCGAGGAGATCCTTGCCCTCTCGCACGCCATCCACGCCGATCCCGAGCCCGCCTTCGAGGAAGTCCGTGCTGCCGGCCGTGTGGCCGAGGTGCTGCGACGTCACGGCTTCGCCGTGGAGCATCCAGCCGGCCGCCTGGCGACCGCGGTGCGCGCGACGCGCCGCGGCGGGCGGGGAGGGGAGCGGCCGCGGATCGGCATCCTCGCCGAGTACGACGCCCTCCCTGGGCTGGGGCACGGATGCGGCCACAACACGATGGCCGCGTCGGGCGTGGGTGCGGCCATCGCTCTCGCCGCCCTGCGCGACGAGCTGCCGGGCGAGATCGTGCTTCTCGGTACCCCCGCCGAGGAGCGGGGATCAGGCAAGCAGTTCATGATCGACGACGGCCTCTTCGACGGCGTCGACGCCGCTCTCCTCTTCCACCCGTCCGACCTTGCCACGAGTGCCTGCATGCTCCTGGCTTCGATCGACATCGACGTCACGTTCAGCGGCCTGCAGGCGCACGCCGCGTCGGAGCCGTGGATGGGTCGCAACGCGCTCGATGCTCTCGTTCTCCTCTTCACCGCCGTCGGCCTGTGGCGCCAGCAGCTGCCGGGGCATGCGCGTGTCCACGGCATCGCCCTCGAGGGGGGCACGGCCGCCAACATCATCCCGGACCGCGCGACGGGACGGTTCATGCTCCGCAGCACGGAGCAGGAGTTCTTCGCCGCGATGCAGGAGCGGTTCAGGCGCATCGCCGAGGGTGCCGCGCTCCAGACCGACACGGACGTCGAGGTCGTCTTCTCGGGTGGCTCGGACACGATGAAGGACAACGCCGTCCTGCTCCGCCTCTGGCGGGCGAACCTGGCGGCCGCCGGCGTCGAGGACCACCCGGTCGACCCGACCCGCATCGGGAGCTCGGACATGGGCAACGTGAGCCTCGTCCTCCCGACGATCCACCCGATGCTCGCCATCTGCGACGAGGGGGTCGCCGGCCATTCGATCGAGTTCCGTGATGCTGCCGCGAGCGCGCGGGCCGACGACGTGACCCTGCTGGCGGCGACGCTCGTCGCGCAGACCGCGTACGACCTCTTCGCGGATCCGGCGCTCGTCGAGGCGGCATGGCGCGACTTCCGCGGCGAGGGCTGACGGCCGAGAATGCGGCGTCGCGGCGGGCGCGGGCGGTGAGCCGCGGCGGTGCTACCATCCCGGGGCGCGCCCCGCTGGACGGCGGATCCGAACCGGCGGCCGCTCCTGGCGACGCCGGGCACCCTGCGCCCCGCTCGCCCGAGGGACATCGAGCGTGCCTGAGCTCCCCCCGGACGCCGCGCCCGACTATGCGCGACTGAACGGCTGGGACCGCGAGTACGAGGTCTACTCGGACTTCGATCTCCCGACCTACGTCGGTCCGCTGTCGTTCATGAACCTGCCCTGGATTGCCGACCTCGCGGAGCTGCAGCGGCGCCGGGCCGACGTCGCGATCGTGGGCGCCCCCTTCGACGATGCGGTCAGCCACCGCTCCGGTGCCCGCTTCGGTCCGCGCGCCATCCGCCAGGCGCAGTACACGAGCGGATCGATCAACTCGCTGCAGCTCGGGGTCGAGCCGTTCGAGATCCTGGACGTCGTCGACGCGGGCGACGCGAACATCGTGCCGGCCTGGCTCGAGCGCGGCCATGCGCTCATCTACCGGAAGATCCGCGAGGTGGCGGAGACCGGTGCGATCCCCATCGTCCTCGGCGGCGACCACTCCATCACCTGGCCCTCGGCGACGGCGATCTCGGAGCTTCGCCGTCCGGGCAGCATCGGCATCGTCCATTTCGACGCGCACGCGGACACGGCGAACGAGGACTGGGGTGTCCTCGCCGGCCACGGCACGCCGATGCGGCGGCTGATCGAGTCCGGCGCGGTCAAAGGCCGGAACTTCGTCCAGGTCGGACTGCGCGGCTACTGGCCGCCCGTCGAGACGTTCGAGTGGATGAAGGCCCAGGGGATGCGCTGGCATCTCATGCGTGAGATCGAGGAGCGCGGTGCCGAAGACGTCATCCGCGACGCGATCGCCGAGGCTCTCGACGGCCCGGACGCGATCTACCTCTCGATCGACATCGACGTCGTCGATCCGGGACTCGCACCGGGCACGGGCACGCCGGAGCCGGGAGGGCTGATGACGCGCGAGCTGCTGCGCGCCGTCCGGCAGATCGTCGGCGCGGTCGAGCTCGCGGCGATGGACGTCGTCGAGGTCGCCCCGCCCTACGACCACGCGGAGACGACGGCCGCGGCCGCCAACCGCTGTGCGCTCGAGGCCATCTCGGCGCTCGCCGTCCGGAAGTCCTCCGGGCGAAGCGTCCGGTTCGAGCGGCCATGGCAGGCCGCCGCCGCGGCGCGGACCGGCCAGGGCACTGCGCCCGCGAGCGCTGCAGGTGCGCCGGCCACCCCGGCCACCCCGGCCACCGCCGAGACGAGCCCGGAACCGTAGGAGCCGGGGTGGTCGCGACACACCCGTTTCTCGACCACCCCGGCCCGATCCCGTTCGCCCATCGGGGCGGCGCGGGCGATGCGCCGGAGAACACCCTCCTGGCATTCGAGCATGCCGTGGCGCTCGGCTACCGCTATCTCGAGACCGACGTCCACGCCACGCGCGACGGAGTCCTGCTCGCGTTCCACGACGATCGGCTCGACCGGGTGACCGACCGGACGGGAGTGGTCGCCCAGCTCGAGCATGCCGTCGTCGCCGCCGCGCGAATCGGGGGCAGCGAGCCGATCCCGCTCCTCGAGGACCTGCTCGGAGCCTGGCCGGACGTGCGCCTGAACGTCGACGCCAAGGACGACGCCACCGTCGCGCCACTCGTCGAGGTGATCCGCCGGACGGATTCGCTCGACCGGGTCTGCGTCGGCTCCTTCTCCTCGAGCCGCCTGGTGCGCATC
>DASVZT010000143.1:0-1876 GCA_036391495.1 Candidatus Limnocylindrales bacterium | reverse complement strand
CGTCCGTGCCGCAGATCGCCATCGTCCAGGGGATCGTCACGGTTCGGTCTCCGCCGGACTGCTCGTAGGTGACCGCGACTCCCCTCCAGCCGCCGCCGCCGGGACCCGCGGCGCCGAAACCGAGGAGGAGCTCCGTGTAGCGGCCGCCGGACAGCGGCGGACAGTGATCGCCGACGACGAACCCGGCCACCGCCGAGAGGACGTCGGGAACGACCGTCGTCGGCGGCGGGAACCCGGCGACCGAGCCCATGGCCTCGTGGGTCGGCGTCGGAGTGAACCGGCGGAGCCGAGCCCCGAGGAACCGGAATTCGGATCCGACGGTTGCGGCGGCATCGACCGAGCGGAGGATGACGGGTTCGGAGCCATGGACGCAGAGGGGGATCCCGAACGTCCAGCTCGTCGCATCGGTCCGTCGCGGATCGACACCGTACGAGACGCTGTCCCCCACCGCACCGCCGGTCCCGAGCGCCCCCTCGCCGTCCGCGAAGACCGACGCTCGCGGCGCGAAAGAGGGAACCCCGGCGGCCAGGCCGAGTCCGGCGACGGCGAGGACGACGACTCCCAGCCCGAGCGCGACCCGACGGCGGTCGAACCGGTCGGTCCAGCCGACGGAGGGCGGCCGCGGCATCACGGTGTCCCCTGCACCGGCTGACCGGCGCATGCCGGGAGCTCGCTCGCGGCCAGCTCACCGAGGACGATCCGCGGCTTCGCGACCGAGCTGATGACGATGCTCACCGTGCCCGAGTAGTCGCGCGGGGTGGTGAACGGCGGGCCGAGATAGACGAAGACGTCGCCCGATGGAACGGGCGCCGACGAGGGGACGACCGACGGCGACTGCGTGACGGTCGAGCACGGGTTGGCCATCTCGTCGCAAGCCTACGGTGAACCCGGCACCCAGGGCGCGACCCTGTCCCGAAGCCGTCGAAGATCAGTCGAAGGGACGATCTTGGCCCTCGGCAGCGCCGCTGCGGTTGAACGACGCGAGCCGTCTGGCGGACTCCAGTACGCCAGCCGCATAGCTGTCGGCTGGTGCATCAACAGGCAGGGCGACGATCGCGTCCGTCGGAGGGACGGGCATGATCGTTGGGGCCGCATACTCGACGATGACAATCGAGAGGTCCGGAACGACATCGTGGAAGGGCCTCAGCGACTCCCACAATCGTTCGTAGTGCCCCGGCGCGAGGCGCTCGCGAATCCCCAGTCGTCCCGTGGTCAGTTCCGCCTTCCAACGATTCCAGGCCGGAAGCGACTCCAGCCACATCTCGTCGATCGCTCGCCCGAGCTCGATCGGACCTGCACATAGCGACCCAGGCGTCTGGGGCGGACGGGCTCTTGATTGCGCCATCTGCGCGTCCTGTCCCAGTTCGTGGCGGCGCATCTCCTTCAATACCGCCTCCAGCCACCGACGCCACAGCATCGGGGTCAGGCCGTTCCTCCTCAGGGAGTTATCGCCGTCAGGATGCTGAGTGAAGGGCGGAACGCGCATCCCGTCGCGGACCAGTGCGTACACGCAGACGTTCGCGAGAGAGGACAACTCCTCGTGCCACTGCCACTGGTCTTCTGCCGAAGGTGAATGCACGGAACGCCGCTCCTTCGGTCTTCGCGACAGAGACCTGTCGTTGATACACCTATCGGGAGACGTGTTGACGTCACCGCGCGTCCCGCCATCGGATGCTCACATCTCGTCATGACAGAGGATGAGGTCCTGAACAGCTGAGGCAGGGCACCGCGAGAGGGAGGTGGTGGAGATGGGGGAGGGTCGAACTCCCCGTCCAGGACCCATCACCAGGAACCAGCTACGAGCGTGTCCGATGCTTTGTCGTCGACCCGCCGGACGGCCATCGGCAGCCTGCCGGAGGGTCCAGTCGCGTGCCCC
>DASVZT010000142.1:0-3697 GCA_036391495.1 Candidatus Limnocylindrales bacterium | reverse complement strand
GCACGTGCACCTGGGTGATCCAGGAGCAGCGCGAGCTGGCTCGCCTGGTGGACGAAGGCTATTCGATCGTCCTGCTGGGAACGCCGCGCCACCCGGAGGTCGTGGGCCTGCTGGGTTTCGCCCCGGACGCGATCGTCGTCGACGACGAGTCCGAGTGGGAGGCGATCCCGCGCAAGAAGAAGATGGCGCTCATCAGCCAGAGCACGCAGCCGCCCTGGAAGTTCGAGAAGCTGGCGGCCTTCATGGTCGGCCGCAGCCACGAGCTCAAGATCGTGAACACGGTCTGCCCGGTGACGATCCGTCGTCAGCAGGACACGCTCGAGGCGGCCGCCGGCGTCGACATGATGGTCGTCGTCGGGGGCAGGAGCAGCGCGAACACGAAGGAGCTGACGCGGCTCTGCGAGATCGCCGGCACGCCCGTCATCCAGATCCAGGCCGTCGGCGATCTCGTCGACGCGGCACCGTTCGACGGGGCGCGCATCGTCGGCGTGACCGGCGGCACGTCGACACCGATCGAGGACCTCCAGGCCGTCGCCGAACGCGTCCTCGAGCTGGCCGGCACGGACGAGGCGCGCACGAACGCACGCAGCCTCTCGATGGCCGCCCTGGCGTCGGCCGCCACGCCGGCGGGACGGACGACCTCGCTGCGCACCACCGCTGCGGCGGGCTCGCTTTCCACGTCCCCCGGGGCCGCGCCGATCGGCACGCGCTGACCTCGATGCGCGGCCTCCCGATCGTCGCCATCGTCGGCCGGCCGAACGTCGGCAAGAGCACGCTCTTCAACCGGATCGTCGGCGCGCGGACGGCCATCGTCGAGGATCGCGCCCGCACGACCCGGGATCGCCTCTACGGGGAAGGCGAGTGGAACGGGCGCCGGTTCGTCGTCGTCGACACGGGCGGGCTCGAGCACGATCCGGACGACCCGATCGAGGTCAAGGTCCAGGAGCAGGCGCGGCTCGCGATCTCGGAGGCCGACGTCATCGTGCTCGTGGTCGACGCCGAGGCGGGCACGACGCCGGCGGATCTCGAGGCGGCCGACCTCCTGCGAGCGGCGAGCGCCCCGGTCCTCGTGGCGGTCAACAAGGCCGACAACCCCAAGCGGGAGCTCGAAGGCGCCGAGTTCTACGCCCTCGGCTGGGAGGAGACGTACCAGGTCAGCGCGGCGCACGGACGGGGAACGGGGGACCTGCTCGACGCGATCGTCTGGGCCCTGCCTCCCGAGAGCGAGGAGGAGATCGCGCGCAAGGCGCGAGAGCGCGAGGCCGAGGAGTGGGAGCGCGAGGTCGCCGCGGGGCGCCTCGAGCCGTTCATCGTGGGCACCGACGAGGAGGACGGCTCCGGCTCGCCGGACGGCGAGGCGGAGGGCGAGGCGGACGGCGACGACGAGACTGACGCCGGCGCCGAGCTCGACGAGATCGGCCGGCGCTGGGACGCCGCGATCGCGGCCGACGAGCGCCAGGAGGCCGCCATCGCGTTCGTCGGGCGACCGAACGTCGGCAAGTCCAGCCTGCTCAACGCCCTCCTGGGGGAGGAACGGGTCATCGTCAGCGATGTCCCCGGGACGACGCGCGATTCGATCGACACCCATCTCGCCTGGGGCCGCAGCGAGGTCGTCCTCATCGACACCGCCGGCATCCGGCGCCGCGGCAAGGTTGCCGGCGGGCCGGCAGCGGAGCGCTACTCGACGATGCGCGCCCTCAAGGCGATCGCTCGGGCCGACGTCGCCGTTCTCGTCATCGATGCCGCCGACGGCCTGACGGCCCAGGATGCGCACGTCGCCGGCTACGTCGTCGAGGAGGGGCGCGGGCTGGTCGTCGCGCTCAACAAGTGGGATCTGCTGACCGACAAGACGGACCGCTCGTTCGACCAGTACGTGGCGCGGATCCGCCGCGACGTGCCGTTCCTGGATTTCGCCCCGATCGTCTCGATCAGCGCGAAGACGGGACAGCGCGTGACGCGCGTCCTCGAGGCCGCCGTCGACGTGTGGGGCGAGCGACGCAAGCGCGTCTCGACGGGCGAGCTCAACCGGATGCTCCGCGGCGCGGTCGAGCGCCAGACGCCGCCCGTCGTGAAGGGCCGCCGGCCGAAGGTCTTCTACGCCACGCAGGCATCCGTCGCCCCGCCGACGTTCGTCGTGTTCGCCAACGACGCGGCACTCATCCACTTCAGCTACCGGCGATACATCGAGAACAGGATTCGCGAGGCGTTCGGCTTCGACGGGACGCCGATCAGGCTGGTCTTCCGGGAGCGCTCGGCTGTGAAGCTCCGGCCCAGGGGACGCCAGGGAGCGCGACGTGCGCCGGCGTCCTACCAGCGGGGAAGGCCGACCGGGGCGTCGCATCGCCCGAAGGGCTGAGGTGAGCGACGCACGGGTCGCTGTCGTGGGCGCGGGGGCATGGGGCACGACGATCGCCCTGCTCGTGGCGCGGCGCGAGGAGGTCGTGCTCGTCACGCGGTCCGCGGAGGCGGCGCAGCGGATTGACGCGGCGCGCGAGAACGCGGCGCGATTGCCAGGCGTACGGCTTCCCCGGTCTCTCTCCCTCTCGTCCGACCCGTCGGCGGTCGCCACCGCCGACCTCGTCGTCTTCGCCGCCCCGTCGGCTCACGTGCGCGAGATGGCCGCTCTCGCCGGGCCGTCCGTCATGGCGGGCGCGGACGTCCTGTCGCTGGTCAAGGGCCTCGAGGCGGGGTCGCTGCTGCGGATGAGCGAGGTCATCGCGGAGGCCGCCGGGCTCCACGTCGCCCGGGTCGCGGCGCTGTCGGGACCGAATCTCGCCCCCGAGATCGCTCGCGGCCTGCCGGCGTCCGCGGTGGTCGCAGCAGCCGACTTGGGGCTGGCGCGTCGCGTGGCGGCACGTGTCGGGACACGCCGGTTCCGCCTGTACATGAACGCGGACATCGTCGGCGTCGAGCTGGCGGGCGCGTTCAAGAACGTCATCGCGATCGCGGCCGGGGCGGCCGAGGCACTCGGGTTCGGCGACAACGGCAAGGCGGCACTGATCACGCGCGGGCTGGCCGAGCTGATCCGGCTGGGCGTCGCGGCCGGCGCCGATCCCCTGACCTTCGCCGGGCTCGCGGGCGTCGGCGACATCGTCGCCACCTGCTCGTCGCCCCTGTCTCGCAACCACCGCCTCGGACAGGACCTGGCACGAGGGCGCCCGTGGAGCGAGCTGCGCGACGAGCTGTCGGGCGTGGCCGAAGGGGCGCACACGGTCGACGCCGCGATCGCACTGGGCGGCCGCCTGGGCGTCGAGCTGCCGATCGCGCGGGAGGTCCACGCAGCCCTCTTCGAGGGCAAGAGCGTCGAGCGCTGCCTCGTCACGCTCCTGTCGCGGGAGCCCCGCGAGGAGCTCCGCGAGGAGCCCCGCGAGGAGCTCCGCCCGGTCACGTCCTGAGCAGGTGACCTGCGCGACGACCGACCGGGACGACGGACCCTGTCTGCTAGACTCGCCGACGTACGGGGCGTGGCGCAGCCTGGTAGCGCACCTGAATGGGGTTCAGGAGGTCGAGCGTTCGAATCGCTCCGCCCCGACCACACTCCTGCTTCGGCGAGACGGCCCTCCGCGTGGCGGAGGGCCGATCTGTTCCAGGGCCTGCGACGCGCGTTGTGGCTGGGCCGAGCCCACGTCGCATGTTCCGTTGCAGAGAGCGCTTGCACTGTTGCGGCGCCATTGCATCGCGTCGCCGGGAGCGCAAA
>DASVZT010000141.1:0-2442 GCA_036391495.1 Candidatus Limnocylindrales bacterium | reverse complement strand
GCCCGACGAAGAGCGACCCGGCGTTCCGGATGCGCGCGACCGCATCCTCGACGTCGTCGATGACGACCGTCAGGTGCTCCGCCGCGTAGGCGTCGACGAACGCGATGGCCGCGTCGCGGTCGGGCGCGAGCACTATGAGCCCGCAGGCAGCCAGCGAGCGCTCGAGGAACTCCCGGCGGCCCGCGGTCGCCAGCTGGCGCGCGAGCTCCGCCTCCACGGCCTCGGCGACGTCGCGATCGGGCGTTACGAGCAGGGCGGGGGAGTCGGGGCCGTGTTCGGCCTGGCTGAGGAGGTCGGCCGCGACGTGGGCGACGTCCGCGCTTCGATCGGCGAGGACCATCACCTCGGACGGGCCGGCCGGCAGGTCGATCCCGACGTCGCCGAAGACCTCGAGCTTGGCCGCCGTCACCCAGGCATTACCGGGTCCGACGATCCGGTCGACGGCAGCGAGGCCGGCCTCCGGCAGGCCGTACGCCAGCGCCCCGACGGCCTGGGCGCCGCCGGCGACGAGGAAGGCATCGACCTCGAGAAGCCCGGCCGCACCGAGCAGGACGGGAGCGAGGCGCCCGGCCCGGTCTGCGGGAGAGGCGACGACGAACTCGCCGACGCCGGCGACGCGCGCCGGGACCGCGCACATGACGAGACTCGACGGGTAGGCCGCCGATCCGCCGGGGACGTAGGCGCCGACCCGCGAGAGCGGGACCCAGCGACGCTCGATGTCGATCCCGGGACCGATTGCCGTGTGCGCGGTGGCGGGGCGCTGCGTCTCCGCGAAGCGCCGGATGTTGCCGATCATGGTCTCGAGGCCGCGCCGGATCGGCACGGGCAGTGCATCCCGGGCGGCCAGGAGCTCGTGCCGCTCGAGGAGCAGGCGTCCGTCACCCAGGCTGCCGCCGAACCGGTCGCTCGCCTCTCGCACCGCCCGGTCGCCGCCGGCGCGCACGGAGGACACGATGTCCCGGGCGGCCGCTCGAACGGCCGGATCCGGGACCGCGCCACGACGAACGAGAGCGTCTCTCTCGGCGGCGACCGCCGGATCGAGGCCGGCGCGCGCGAGGTCGAGCCTGCGCAGTGAGACGCGGGGAGGGGCGGCGCTCATGCGACGATCTTCTCGATCGGCAGGACGAGGATCCCCGACGCGCCGGCGGCCTTGAGGCGCGGCAGGAGGCTCCACACGGCGTCGGCGTCGACGACCGAGTGGATTGCGATCATCCCGGCGTGGGCGAGCTGGATGACCGACGGGGACTCGAGCCCGGGCAGGAGATCCTCGAGATCGCTCAGCTTCGCCGCCGGGGCGTTCATCATCAGGTACTTCTTGTCGCGCGCGGCGATCACGGCCGACAGCATGGTCTCGATCGCCGCGAGCTCGCCGCTGCGTTCGCGGATGGCGCGCGGATCCGCGATCAGGACCGCCTCGGACGCGAGCACGTCGCCGATCGGGCGGAGACCGTTCATCGCCAGCGTCGAGCCCGTCGAGACGAGGTCGACGATCGCCTCGGCCAGGCCCAGGCGGGGCGCGACCTCGACGGCGCCGCTCAGCGGAACGACGTCGACCGGTATGCGCCGGCCGTCGAAGAACCGGCTCGTCGCATTCGGGTGGGCGGTGGCGACGCGGAGCCCCGCGAGATCCTCGACGGCCCGGTACGGCGTGTCGGCCGGGACGGCTGCCGCGAGCCGGCAGCGGCCGTAGCCGAGGTCGCGCAGCCGCGGGACCTCGGCGCCGGTCTCGGCGAGCAGGTCGGCGCCGGTGATGCCCAGATCGGCCACGCCGTCGCCGACGAACTCGATGACGTCGTTGGTCCGGACGAACAGGATGTCGAGATCGAGATTCTGGACGCGGGCCACGAGGCTGCGGTCGTGCTCCTCGAAGACGAGACCGGCGTCGTGGAGGAGCGCCAGGGTCGGGTCGACGAGACGGCCCTTGTTGGGGACGGCGAGGCGCAGACGATCCCTCACGAGGCCCTCCCTGCCGTGCGCATCCGCTCCAGCATCCTGCGGTAGCCGCCCTCCCCGTGGTTGAGCCAGGAGGCGATGCGGGTGATCGTCGCCGTGCTCGCTCCTGTCCGGCGTGAGATGTCGGCGTAGTGGAGGCCCTCGTCGAGGAGGCGCGCGACGGCCCAGCGCTGGGCGAGGTCGTGCAGCTCGCCGAGTGTGCAGAGATCGCGGAAGAATGCCTCGGCCTCGTCGAGCGTCTCGAGGCGGAGGACCGCCCCGAGGAGCGCCTCCGTCTCCGGCGTCCGCCAGCCGTCCACCATGTCGGTCATCGCTCTGCCTCGCCCGTCATGCTCAGTTCTGTTATCGTGTTAGCGTGCTACAACGATACGATGGCGCCGCGCCGCCGTCAAACAGCGACTTCGAGCTCCTCCCGGCCATCGACCTCCGTGGCGGACGCGTCGTCAGGTTGCTGCGCGGCGAGTTCTCGTCCGAGACCGTCTATGTCGG
>DASVZT010000140.1:0-8900 GCA_036391495.1 Candidatus Limnocylindrales bacterium | reverse complement strand
CGTCGACGGCGGCACGCTCGGGCTCGACCTGCTGCCGCTCATCGAGGACGCGCGTGCACTCCTGATGATCGACGCGGTCGACCTGCGGTCCACCCCTGGCACGGTCCGGGTCATCGCCGGGAACGAGCTTCACGCGGCGCTCGCCGGGCACGTGTCGCCACACCAGGTGGGGATCGGTGATCTCCTCGCCGCGGCGCGCCTCATGGCGACGCTCCCGGACGCGGTCGCGCTCGTCGCGATCCAGCCGGCCGACATCTCGGTCGACCTCGCGCTCAGCCCCGCCGTCGAGGCGGCCGTCCCGGAGGCCGTGCTCGTGGCCGCCGACCAGCTGCATGTGCTCGCCGGCGCCGTCGGGACCGGACCTGTCGTCGATCGGTCCGTTGCGACCGCGGCGTTGGGCTGATCGGCAGGTCGACCGGACGAGCACGACGTGGCGGAATCGAGGATGTGAACGCCGGCGCCGCGAGCGGCGTTGGCGCAGGACGGAAGGAAGCGGCAGTGCACGAGGCGGGTCTGGCCGCGGCGGTCGCCGATGCGCTTCGACGCGAGGGCGTCGAGGCGGATGGCGCGCGCGTGCTGATCCACGTCAGCGGCGGCCACGCGCACGCCGAGGACTGGGACGGAGCGTTCCGCCTGCACCTCGGACTGGCCGCGCCCGAGTACGCCGCGACTCCCGTGGCGATCGTCCACGAGCCGGTCGAACGGCTGTGCGTCACCGGCGGTCACGCCTTCGCCGCGCCCTCGGCCGACGACCCGTGCCCGGCCTGTGGCGGCAGCTCGCTCCCCGTCCCGATCCCGGAGCGGATCGAGATCGAGGTCATGCGTCCCGATGTCGCCGATCCCTGAGCCGCCGGTAGCGACTCCGACCGTCCCTGCCGAGGGCGAGCGCGTCGCCTCCGAGGGCGGCCGCCTCCCTGCCGAGGGCGGCCGCGTCGCGCGTGCCTTCGAGGTCGACGGGGTCGTCCAGGGTGTCGGGTTCCGCCCCTTCGTCTACCGGCTCGCCCGTGATCTCGGCCTCGACGGACGCGTCCGCAACGCCGCCGGCCGGGTCGAGATCGAGGCCGCCGGGGAGAGCCATGCGCTCGACCAGATGGCGACGCGGCTCGTGTCCAACGCTCCTCCGCGTGCGCACGTCGAGCGCGTTGCCGTCCGCGCCCTGGCCGGGCCCGAAGCCGACGTCGACTCGCTGCGGCCCGGCGCCGGCTTCTCGATCGAGGAGAGCGTCGCCGCGCCCTCGGCGGTGCGCCTCTTCCCGCCGGACATCGCCACCTGCGACGACTGCCTGCGGGAGCTCTTCGACCCCGCGGACCGGCGCTATCGCTACCCGTTCATCAACTGCACGAACTGCGGACCCCGCGCGACCATCATCGACGAACTGCCCTACGACCGCGCTCGCACCTCGATGCGCGACTTCCCGCTCTGCTCGCCGTGCCAGGCGGAATACCGGGACCCTGGCGACCGCCGCTTCCACGCCGAGCCAGTCGCCTGCGCGGCGTGCGGCCCACGGCTCGCGTTCCGCCGGCCCGGCGATGCGGCACCGATGGCGCACGAGGAGGCGGCGCTCGCGGCAGCCGTCTCGGAGATCCGCGCCGGACGCATCGTCGCGATCAAGGGCCTGGGCGGCTATCACCTCGCCTGCGATGCCACGGACGAGGTGGCGGTCGGCCGCCTGCGCGATCGCAAGCGTCGCTGGGCGAAGCCGTTCGCGGTCATGGTCCGTGACCTGGACGGCGCACGTGCCATGGGGCGCGTCACGCCGGCCGAGGAGCGGCTGCTGACCTCTCCGGCGCGGCCGATCGTCCTCGTCGAGGCGCGGGCCCACGGGGACGGCGCCACTCTCGCGGCGTCGGTGACCCGCGGCAATCGCCGGGTCGGGATCTTCCTCCCGTACACGCCGCTCCACCACCTGCTCCTCGAGGCGGTCGCCCGGCCCATCGTCCTGACGAGCGGGAACCTGTCCGACGAACCGCTCGTGACCGACGACGAGGAGGCGCTCGTCCGCCTCGCGGGTCTCGCCGACTCCTTCCTGCAGCACGATCGCCGGATCCGCGCCCGTTACGACGACTCGGTCACGCGGGCCGTCGGGGAGACCGCGGACGCGCCCGAGTCGGTCATCCGCCGCGGGCGCGGCTACGCTCCCGAACCGGTCCGGCTCCCCGTGGCCGTCCCGGCCGAAACCGTCCTCCTCGCCGTCGGCGCCGAGCTGAAGCACACGTTCACCCTCGCGTCGACCGACCGGGCGCATGTCGCACCGCACATCGGCGACCTGGAGGACCTGCTGACGCACCGGGCGTTCGAGGAGAACCTGGCCCACCTCGCGCGCCTGCTCGCCCTCGATCCCCAGACTGCCGTCCACGACCTCCATCCGGGCTATCTCTCCACGCAGTACGCGGTCGGGCGGTTCGCGCCCGCGAGACGGATCGCGGTCCAGCATCACCACGCGCACGTCGCCTCGGCGGCGGCGGAGCATGGCGTGACGGGCCCGTTCATCGGCGTCGCATATGACGGGCTCGGCATGGGCGACGACGGGACCTTCTGGGGCGGCGAGATCCTCGTCGGCGACCTCGCGCGCTACCGGCGCGTCGGGCGCTTCGCCTACGCGCCCATGCCGGGCGGCGCGCTGGCGGTCAGGAAGCCGTACCGGATGGCGCTCGGCTACCTCCTGGGCTCAGAGCGGCTGGACGGCGGCGAGCCGATCGACCGCGACCTGGCCCACGTCTTCCTCGCCCGCCTCGACCCGCGCGAAGTCGACGTCGTCGGGGTCCAGCTCGCCCGCCGGCTCAACGCCCCGGTCGCCTCGTCCGCCGGCCGGCTGTTCGATGCCGCGAGCAGCATGCTGGGTCTCCGCGACGTCGCCGAGTACGAGGCGCAGGCTGCGATCGACCTCGAGATGGCCGCCGACGGTGCACGGCACGGCCCGCTCCCGTACCGGCTCGTCGAGCGGGACGGGCTGCTCGTCTACGACCCGCGGCCCACGCTCGGCGCGCTGCTCGAGGGTGGTCGGGATGCCCTGAGCGTGGCCGTCCTCGCGGCGCGGTTCCAGGAGACGATCGCCGAGGTGACCCGTGAGCTGTGCTCATCGGCCGCGCGGACGTCCGGCATCCGCACGATCTGCCTCTCGGGCGGCGTCTTCCAGAACGCCTGGCTCGCCGCATCCGTGGTCGACGGGCTGACTCGCGACGGCTTCGAGGTGTTCATGAACCAACGGGTCCCGGCGAACGACGGCGGGATCAGCTACGGGCAGGCGGCCGTGGCGGCCGCGCGACTCGCAGGCATGGGCGGCGGCAGGCGCGGGACGGCGCCGGCCGGGCCTGCCATCGGAGGGTGACGGCGATGTGTCTTGGGATCCCCGGGAAGGTGATCGAGGTCCGCGACGACGCGGGTCTCCGGATGGGCCGGGTCGACTTCGGCGGCGTCCGCAAGGAGGCCTGCCTGAGCTATGTCCCCGACGTCGCGCTCGGCGACTACGTCGTGGTCCATGTCGGCTTCGCGATCAGCAAGGTCGACGAGGAGGAGGCGCTGCGGACCCTCGAGCTCCTCTCCCACATGGGGGACCTCGTCCAGCAGGAGCTCGCGACGATGGGGCCGGGCATGGCCGCGCCGGCCGTTGTCGACGAGCCGGCGTCGCTGGGGGCCGATCTGCCGTCGGCCGGGCCGACGCCCTCGACCGGTCCGACGCCGTCCGCCGGCCCCGCCGTGTCATCGGGGAGCCCCGTCCGGTGAAGTACATCGACGAGTACCGGGACCCCGCCCTCGCGCGGAAGCTCATGGCGGAGATCCACCGCGTGACGACGCGACCGTGGACGCTGATGGAGGTCTGCGGCGGCCAGACGCACACGATCGTCAAGCAGGGCATCGACGAGCTGCTGCCACCGGGCGTCCGCATGATCCATGGCCCGGGCTGCCCGGTGTGCGTGACGCCGCTCGAGCAGGTCGACAAGGCGCTCGCCATCGCGGCCCAGCCCGGCGTCATCTTCACGAGCTACGGCGACATGCTCCGCGTCCCGGGGTCGACGACCGACCTCCTCTCGCTCAAGGCGCGCGGTGCCGACGTCCGGATCGTGTACAGCCCCCTCGACTCGGTCCGCATCGCCTCCCAGAACCCGGATCGCCAGGTCGTCTTCTTCGCCGTGGGCTTCGAGACGACGGCGCCCGCGAACGCCATGGCCGTCTGGCACGCGCACGAGCTCGGCATCGACAACTTCTCGATCCTCGTCAGCCACGTCCTCGTCCCGCCGGCGATGATCGCCCTCCTCGAATCGCCGTCGAACCAGGTCCAGGCCTTCCTGGCCGCCGGTCACGTCTGCGCCGTCATGGGTTGGACGGAGTACGAGCCGATCGCGGCCCGCTACCGGGTCCCGATCGTCGTCACGGGCTTCGAGCCGCTGGATCTCCTCGAGGGCATCCTGATGGCCATCCGGCAGCTCGAGGCGGGGCGCGCCGAGGTCGAGAACCAGTACGTCCGCGCCGTCCGCCGCGACGGCAACCGGCTCGCCCAGGAGACGGTGTTCCGCGTCTTCCACATCGGCGAGCGGACCTGGCGCGGGATCGGCGAGATCCCGTCCTCCGGGTATCACCTCAAGTCGGCGTTCCGGCGCTTCGACGCCGAGACCAAGTTCTCGGTCGAGGAGATCCACACGCGCGAGCACCCGGCGTGCATCGCCGGCGCCATCCTGACCGGCGAGAAGAGCCCGCTCGACTGCACGGCATACGGCGTGCTCTGCAACCCGCAGAAGCCGCTCGGCGCGCCGATGGTGTCGTCGGAGGGGACGTGCTCCGCGTTCTACGCGGCAGGACGAGGGATCGGGGCGCCGGCGCAGCCACTCGTGGCGGTCTCCCCATTGCCGACGCTCGCACCGCCGCCGGCGGAGGCGGTCCGATGACCGCGCTCGAGCGACGCTCCGTCCCGGCGCCCGCCGACATCGCCGATGCGTCGTGCCCCGCGCCCATCCCCGAGGGCGCGCGCGTGCTCCTGGGGCATGGGTCGGGCGGCCAGCTCTCGGCCGCGCTCATGCGCGACGTCGTGGGACCGGCGCTGTCCGCCGCGTCGCCGGGCGGCCCGCTCAACGATGCGGCGATCGTCGAGGTCGGCGGGCAGCGTCTCGCCTTCACGACCGACTCGTTCGTCGTCTCGCCCCTCGTCTTCCCCGGCGGCGACATCGGCGAGCTGGCCGTGAACGGCACCGTCAACGACCTGGCGATGATGGGCGCGGTGCCGATCGCGATCTCGCTCGCCTACGTCATCGAGGAGGGACTCCCGTTCGAGGACCTGCGCCGCGTCACCGAGTCCGCGGCGCGGGCCGCGGCCCGTGCGGGTGCCTCGATCGTCACGGGCGACACGAAGGTCGTCGGCCGTGGTGCGGCAGACGGGCTGTTCGTCAACACGGCAGGGATCGGCGTGGTCCCGGCGGGCGTGGCCCCGGCCGCCGATCGCGCGCGGCCCGGCGACGTCGTCATCCTGTCGGGCCCGATCGGGCTCCACGGCGTCGCGATTATGAGCGTCCGGGAGGGCCTCGAATTCGAGGTCGAGATCGCCTCGGACACGCAGCCGCTCGCCGCTCTCGTGGAGGCGATCGTGGCGGCCGCCCCGGACGTCCACGTCCTGCGCGACCCGACGCGCGGGGGCCTGGCCTCGTCGCTCAACGAGATCGCGGCCGCGTCGGGCGTCGGGATGACGCTCGACGAGTCCGCCATCGCCGTGCCCGGACCCGTCCGTGCCGCCTGCGAGATGCTCGGCCTAGACCCGCTGCACGTCGCCAACGAGGGCAAGTGCATCGTGATCGTCCCGCGCCCAGCGGCCGAGGCGGTCCTGGCGGCGATGCGCGCCGTCCCCGAGGGCGCCGAGGCGGCCGTCATCGGCGACGTCGTCGCGGACCACCCGGGCATGGTGACGATTCGGACGATCGTCGGGTCGGAGAGGATCGTCGACATGATCGTCGGGGAGCAGCTGCCCCGCATCTGCTGACCGCAGCACCGTCCCGCCCGGTGCCGCGCCCAGATTCGACGTATTCGGGGCTTCCGTCCCGAGCGGCCCGGGCACTTCGGCCCATCGGCCTGTGCCTGTTTGCACTGATGCACATGTGTGCATATGTCGGAGCCTGCAGGCATGGATCCGATCTACGCACTGCAGGCCGACGTCCTCAAGACTCTTGCCAGCCCGCGTCGACTCGAGATCATCCACCGACTCGCCGAGGGGCCCTGTGAGGTCGGCAAGCTCGCCGACGAGCTCGGCATGAGCCAGCCCAACGTCTCGCAGCATCTCGCGGTCATGCGCTCGGCCGGCATCGTCAGCGCCGAGCGCGATGGTCGCGAGGTCCGCTATCAGCTCTGCGACCCGGACGTCGTCGTCGCGTGCAACGTCATGCGCGGCGTCCTCCAGCGGCGGCTGGCGCGGCTGAGCCGGATCACCGGTCCCGTCGACATGCAAGAGCTCGTCGAGGTCCAGTAGCCAGGGATGTGCGCACATGGATGAACCGCTCAACCTCGTCCTCTTCTCAGGCACCGACGACAAGCTCCAGGCGGCGGCCGTGCTGACGGCCGGCGCTGCCGCGCTCGGTCGGCCGGTCAACCTCTTCCTCCAGTACTGGGCACTCGACGCGTTCCGCGCGGACAGGATCGCCAGGGACCACGGGCTCGCACCCGAGGCAGGCGAGGCCGGACGTATCGCGGTCGACACCCTGGCCAAGGAAGGCCAGGCGCCGTGGGCCGAGACCCTTCGCCAGGCCAAGGAGCTCGGGTCGGTCGACATCCAGGCCTGCTCGCTGTCGATGGATCTCCTCCGTCTCGAGCCGAGCGACCTCGATCCCCTCGTCGACGGGGTGGAGGGCGTCACCGCGTTCTTCCTCAACGCCGGCGACGGGAACGTCGTCTTCATCTAGGGACCAGTGCGGCCCGGTCGGGCCGCGTGAAAGGAAGGCAGCCCGCATGACGACCGAGACGATCGCGGCGACCGTCGACGCGAAGGGTCTCTCCTGCCCGATGCCGATCGTCAAGACGGCACAGGCGATCAAGAACGTCCCGTCCGGGGCGCTCATCGAGGTCCTCGCGACCGACGCCGGTTCGATGAAGGACTTCACGGCGTGGACGAAGACGACCGGCAACGAGCTCGTCGAGCAGACGACAGAGGCCGGCGTCTACCGCTTCGTCATCCGCCGCAAGTAGCGCACGTCAGGCAGCGGAGCAGTCGGAAGCAGGTGTCGAGATGACGCTCACGATGGAACGACCCGCCGGGGCCGAGGTCCCCGTGTCCGAGCCGGAGGCCGCGCCGGCCCCCGACGGCGAGGTCAAGCCAAGGGAGTTCCTCATCATTGCCTACAGCGGCGACCTCGAGAAGGTCTGGGCGCAGATGATCCTCGCCTCGACCGCCGCCGCCATGGGCGTGCGGACCCGCATCTTCGTGACGTTCTGGGGCCTGCCGACGTTCGTACGGCCCGGCGTCCGCATCACCGGCGAGAACTGGATGCAGAAGATGATGTCCGGGATGAAGCGCCCGGGCATCGCGCACCGGAAGCTCTCGACGATGAATTTCCTGGGCATGGGTCCGTGGATGATGCGCAAGCTGGCTCGCCGTTACAGCGTCGCGAGCCCCGCGGAGCTCCTCGAGATCGCCCAGGCGATGGGCGTCGAGATCATGCCCTGCCAGATGACCATGGACATGTTCGGCCTGAAGCGCGAGGACATGATCGAGGGTCTCGGCGAGCCGGTCGGCGCGGCCACCGTCATCGGCCTCATCTCCGAGGGCGCCACGCCGCTCTTCATCTGACCCCGCGATCCCGGCATCGAAAGGAAACCGATTCGCCATGACCACCGAGACCCCCGCCAAGCCCGCTCGGCTGATCGACGCCCGCGGGAGCTTCTGCCCCGGCCCGCTCATGGAGCTCATCCGCGCCATCCGCGAGGGACAGGTCGGCGACAGCCTGACCGTCCGCAGCTCGGACAAGGGCAGCAAGGTCGACATCCCGAAGTGGGTCGAGAAGGCCGGCCACACGCTCGTGTCGGTCGAGTCCCTCGACGGCTACGACGAGATCACCGTCATCAAGGCCAAGTAGCAGCCTCGGGCCGGCGCGTCCGGCCCGGGAGGGGACCATGCAGCGCATCCTCATCCTGGGGGGTGGCGTCGGAGGCACGCTGACCGCCAACCTCCTCGTCCGCAAGCTCAAGCGGCAGATCGACCGCGGCGAGGTCGAGGTCACGATCGTCGACGCGACCGGGACGCACACCTATCAGCCCGGCTTCATGTACATCGCGATGGGCGGCGAACGGGCCGAGAACCTGCGGCGTCCCGAGGCGTCGCTCCTCGACTCGCGCGTCAACCTCATCGTCGGCCAGGTCGCCCGTGTCGACGAGTCGACCCGGACGGTCGAGCTGGCCGACGGCGTCCGCCTCGTCTACGACCAGCTCGTCCTCGCGACCGGCTCGCGGATCGTCCCCGAGGCGATCGAGCACTTCGCCGAGGAGGCACACCACTTCTACACCGCCGAGGCGTCGGCCAAGCTCCGCAAGGCGCTCGACGCCTTCGCCGGCGGGACGATCGTCGTCGCCATCGCGGGCATGCCGTACAAGTGCCCGCCGGCGCCGCTCGAGGTCAGCTTCCTCATCGAGGCCGAGCTCCGGCAGCGCGGCCTGCGCGAGAAGTCGAAGGTCCACTACTGCTCGCCGATCGCCCGGGCGTTCACGATCGAGAGCGTCAGCGAGATGGCGACCCCGATCTTCGAGCAGAAGGGGATCGAGGTCCACACCTTCTTCAACGTCGACGCGATCGACCCCGAGCGCAAAGTGGTGCAGAGCCTCGAGGGCGAGGAGATCCCATACGACCTCCTCATCCTCGTGCCGCCCCACAAGGGCCAGCAGTTCCTCATCGACTCGGGACTTGCGCCGGCGCCGGGCGGCTGGCTCCCGAC
>DASVZT010000139.1:0-1633 GCA_036391495.1 Candidatus Limnocylindrales bacterium | reverse complement strand
CGCCCGGTGTAGACTCGCTCCAATCGCATATGCCTCCGGGGAGCGCCTCGTGCGCTGAGAGTGTGGCCCGACCACAGACCCGCCGAACCTGATCTGGCTCATACCAGCGAAGGAAGCAGGCCCGCCGACTCGACGCTGTCCTCCCCCGGAGCGACGGCGTTCTCGTAGTCAGAGGCGGAAGATCAGATGCGTCAACCCGGCCGGCACCTCGTCCCGGCTCTCCTCGTCTCCATCGTGCTCGCGGCCTGCTCGACCGCGTCGTCGTCCGCGCCGATCGGCTCGTCGTCCCCGTCGGCGCCCCCGTCCTCGAGCACGGCGGCGAGCGCGGGCGAGTCGAGCTCGGCGTCGCCGTCGGCCAGCCCGACCCCGCCGCCGACGCCCGCGACCGTCCGGCTCGCGCTCGACTGGACTCCGAACACCGACCATACCGGGTTCTACGTCGCCCAGGCGCAGGGCTGGTACCGGGACGCCGGCATCACGCTCAAGATCCTGCCGTACAACGGTGCGACGCCGGAGTCGATCGTGTCCGGCGGCCAGGCGGAGTGCGGCATCAGCTTCGAGGACTCGATGACCTTCGCCGTCGCGGCCGGGGCGAAGCTGACATCGGTCATGGCGATCCTGCAGCACAACGCGCAGGAGCTCGCCGTCCTGGCGAACTCGGGCATCACGCACCCTCGCCAGCTCGACGGCAAGACCTACGCGGGCTTCGGCTACCCGAACGAGGTCCCGACGGTGCGCTACGTCATCCGCAAGGACGGCGGCAGCGGCGACTTCAAGGTCGCGACGCTCAACGGTGCCGCCTACGACGCGCTCTATCACAGGCAGGCCGACTTCGCGATCACGTTCACGGCCTGGGAAGGCCTCGAGGCGAAGGAGCGCGGCATCGACCTGCGCTACTTCAAGTTCACCGACTACGGCTTCCCGGACTTCTACCAGGTGCTCCTGGCCTGCAACACCGATTGGCTGGCGAAGAACCAGGACGCGGCCAGGCGCTTCGTCGGGGCGACCGTGCGCGGATTCCAGCTCGCAGCCTCCGATCCGGATGGAGCGGCGAAGATGCTCATCGACCAGAACCCCGGCGTCTTCGACGCGAACCGGACGCTGCCGGTCGAGAGCGCCCGCTTCCTGGCCACGAACGGCTACTACGTCGATGCGAGCGGGAAGGTCGGGACGCAGACGCTCGACATGTGGACGGCCTACCCCAAGTTCCTCTTCGACCAGGGCCTGCTGACGGGGCCCGACGGGAAGGCGGTCAAGACCGCCCCCGACTACCAGGCGCTCTTCACCAACGCGTACCTGCCGTGACCGAAACGCCCGGGATCCCGGGCCCGCCCGTCCCCGGGAGCGGGCTGCGCCGAGGGATCCCGGCGGCCGTCACCTTCGCCCTGATCGTGGTCGGCTGGGAGGCTTATGTCCGCCTCTCCGGTATCGACCCGATCACGCTGCCGGCGCCGAGCCGGATCGTCGGCGCGTTCCTGGACGCCCCCGGCGAGGCTGCCCGGCAGACGATCCCGACCCTCGTCGAGACGCTCGTCGGCTTCACCGTCTCGCTGGTGGCGGCCGTCGGCGTGGCAGTCGTCATGGACCGCCTCGGATCCGTGCGGCGGGCGCTCTACCCGGTCCTGGTCGCCAC
>DASVZT010000138.1:0-9021 GCA_036391495.1 Candidatus Limnocylindrales bacterium | reverse complement strand
GCCGGCCGAGCTCCGGACCGGGGTTCCCCGCACGGACGACGCTCAACCGGCCGGTCGGGCGGCCTCCTGACCCGTCTTGGCGACGTCCTATCCCGCGGGATACCCCAGATCTAGCCCTGCCAGGAGAATCGCCGAGCCCAGGGCCTCGCCGGGCGCCGAGCCCAGGGCCTCGGCGGAACCGAGCCCGGCGCGTCAGGGCTCGGCGCGGCCCCTCCTGGCCTGGTCCCCCTGGCGAACGACCGCTAACTCGGCGTGTCCCCCGCCCTCTCGCGCTGTGCCCACGCGGCCCTCAGGGTCACCACGAGCGGCGTCTCGAGGGCACGGTCGCCGGCGAACGAGAGGACACGACGAGCCGCCTCGAGCGCCGCGCCGTCCGGCGCATCCTGCGTCCGGGGCAGGAAGGCTCCCAGGCCCGCCAGGAGCGCGAGTGTCTTCGGGTCAAGCCAGACGAGCGCAAGCGTCCCGGCGACCACCAGTGTCCATGGCCGGTCGGTGCGAGCTCCCCAGACGACGATGACGACCGCCGCCGCCAGCCGGGCCGGCGTGAGCCAGGGCAGGTAGTTCGCGCCGTCGACGCGCAGGAGTGAACGCGGCCAGTCGAACCAGAGCGAGGGCGCGAGGGCGAACGAGATGCCTGCCACCAGGCCGGTCGCCGCGAGCGCGATCGCCAGGTTGCGCCACTCCCTGCGCACGACGAACCAGAGGAGACCGACGCCGGGCGTCACCTTCGTCAGCAGGACGAACGCCCAGGCGGCCGGTCGGCGGACGCCGACGACGATCGCGACCGCGAGCAGGACCTCGATGTTGCCCATGTAGAGGTCAAGGACGATGAAGGGCGCCGCCAGCATGGCGATCGTCCACTCGCGCGCGAGCCAGGCCAGCGCCAGCAACAGGACCGCGAGCCAGGCGTAGAAGAAGACGTGCCAGGGCAGCCAGTCGACGAGCGCGAGGAGCTGAGCCGCGGCGGGGCTGTAGCGAAATGCCCCGAACTGGCCCGGGTCGCCGTCGAAGTGGTACGGCGACCACGCGTCGACGTGCCAGTAGGCGAACGAGTCGAACCCCGGCAGGCCGTATGCCGTCAGCAGGAAGATCGCCAGCACGACGAGGCCCGCGACCGATCCCCAGTCGCGTAGCGCGCGATACGCGGCCGGGGTCAGGGACCCGTCGGCGCGACGGAACACGATGCGCGGGCGCGCCGAGCCTCGGACGAGACTCGAACCTCGGAAGAGACTCGAGCCTCGGAAGAGCCTCACGGTCGCGCCACGGCGGGACACGCTCGGGACAGAAGGGCACCTCCCGGAGACAGCGGGATTCGTCCGCGACAGCCTACCGCACGGAGGCGGGACCGCCCCCTGGCCGTTCGTAACGAGAACGTCGCGCCAGCGTGACTCAGCAGGGTCGCCAGGACCCGTGGCAGGCGGTCGACCGGGTGCTACGATGCCGGAGCCTGTATGCGGCCGCGTACGGGATCCGTCCGGGTCCGTTGCGAGGATGCTCCCTGGAGCCGTCCTCGCTCGGCAGGATGCAAGGATCCGCGACGGCCGGCTGGGCGCGGCTGGAGGCTGCCCGATGGCAACGGTCTCGTTCGACCACGTCACGAAGCGCTACGGCGACGTGACGGCCGTCGACGATCTCGATCTCGAGATCCACGACGGCGAGTTCATGGTCCTCGTCGGCCCGTCGGGCTGCGGCAAGACGACCAGCCTGCGGATGATCGCGGGCCTCGAGGAGATCACCGCGGGGACGCTGCGCATCGGCGAGCGTGTCGTGAACGACGTGGCGCCGAAGGACCGCGACATCGCGATGGTCTTCCAGAGCTATGCGCTCTACCCGCACATGAGCGTGTACGACAACCTCGCGTTCGGCCTCAAGCTGCGCAAAGTCCCCAAGGCGGAGATCGACAAGCGGGTCAAGGAAGCGGCCGAGACGATCCAGCTGACGGGCCTCCTCCAGCGCAAGCCGAAGGAGCTCTCCGGCGGCCAGCGTCAGCGTGTCGCGCTCGGGCGCGCCATCGTCCGCGAGCCGGCCGTCTTCCTCATGGACGAGCCGCTATCGAACCTCGACGCGAAGCTGCGCGTCCAGACGCGAGCCGAGATCGCCCGGCTCCACCAGCGCCTCAAGACGACGATCGTCTACGTCACGCACGACCAGGTCGAGGCGATGACGATGGGCACGCGCATCGCTGTCATGAGCCAGGCGAAGCTGCAGCAGGTCGGGGCCCCACAGGAGCTGTACGACCACCCGGCGAACCAGTTCGTGGCCGGCTTCATCGGCAGCCCGGCGATGAACTTCGTCTCGGCCAAGGTGACGACGGCAGGCGGCCGGGTCAGCCTCGAGGCGCCCGGGATCTCGGTCCCTGTCCCGCCGCAGTTCAGCGACTATCTCGCCGATCACGACGGACGGACCGTGACCGTCGGCTTCCGGCCGGAGCATCTCGACATCGGCCAGGCCACGGAGGGCGTCGCGACGATCCCCGCCAAGGCGGACGTCGTCGAGTACCTCGGCAACGAGGAGCTCCTTCACGTCAACGTCGGCGGCGCCGACCTCGTCGCGATCGTCAGCGCCTCGCACCGCGTCAAGCCGGGCGACGCGCTCACGCTCGCCCTGCCGCTCGACAAGGTCCACCTGTTCGACGCGGAGTCGGGCCTGTCGATCGCCCGGGAGTCCGCGGCTGTCTGATCCCGCTCGTGACTCGATCGCCGAGCCGGTGACCGGCGACGACGTCGGACGCCACCCGCACGACCTCCGGGAGACCGTCGTCTCCTCGGAGGTCGTGTACGCGGGGCGCTACCTGACCCTGAGACTGGACACGGTGGAGCGCGCCGACGGCTCGCGTGCCGAGCGTGAGATCGTCGGGCACCCGGGCGCCGTCGCCATGCTCGCCCTCGATGGGGAGGACCGCGTGCTGCTCGTCCGCCAGTGGCGTGCCGCGGCGAACCGCCTGATGCTCGAGATCCCGGCCGGGACGCTCGACGTCCTCGCCGACGGGACGGTCGAGGCGCACCGGGTGGCGGCGCCGCGCGAGCTCGAGGAGGAGACCGGCTACCGGGCGAACGCCTGGCAGCACCTGGCGAGCTTCTGGACCGCGCCGGGCTTCGCCGGCGAGCTCATGCACCTTTACCTGGCGACGGATCTCGTGCCGGCCGACGCCGACCGCCTCGGGCCCGACGAGGACGAACGGCTCGAGCTCGAGCGCCTGCCGTGGGAGGAGGCCGTCAGGGCGGCGATCGACGGCGAGATCGTCGACGCCAAGTCGATCCTCGCGCTGCTCTGGCTCGCCCGGCTCAAGGCCGCGGGCCAAGTCTAGCGAGCGGCTGCGGCGCCCGGCCACGGACCGCTTTGCAGTCCGGGACCGCGCCGCCGCCGCGGACCGCGCCGTGGCCGGGGACCCTGCCGACGCCCCTATGACGCCTCGCGTTCCCCGGGCGCCGGAACCCGTCGGAGTGCGCTCCTGTAGAGGTTGCTCGACGGGTCGAGTGCGACCGCGAGCCGCAGGTGGGTGCGCGCCTCCCCGAGCCGGCCGAGCTGCTTGAGGCTCTGGCCGAGCGCGAAGTGCCCGTAGTGCGACGACGGGTCGACGTCGAGCAGGCGCTCGAACGTCTCGGCGGACCGTTCGTGCTGCCCGCTGTTGTAGTAGGCGCGTCCGAGCGCCTCCAGGATCGAGCCCTTGCCCGGCTCGAGACGCGCCGCGCGCTCGAGGACGATCGACGCCTGGGCATTGTGCCGACCGCGCAGGAGGGCCTGTCCGCGCTGGAGGAGGGAGTAGGCGTCCTCGTCCGGTCCGTCGGGCGGCTGGGTCTCTCGCTCGTGCATCGAGCCGATGGTCGCACGATCCGCGGCCTGGGGCCGCGACTCGCGGGGTCGCGACACGCGGGGGCGATCCGCGGGCCGCGACTCGCGGGGTCGCGATCCGCGGGCCGCGACCGGCCTCCTGCGCCCCGATCAGCCCTCGGCCCCGATCAGCCCTCCGACCGCCAGGCCGACAGGTCGACCGGCCGGAGCCGCGGCGACAGCGTCTCTCCCGGGATCCGACCGCGCTTGGCGATCGGGCGGCCGTCGATCTCCTTGATGTCGCCGGTGAAGTCGATCGGGGCGGCGCCGCTGATGTGGGAGCCGACGGCGTAGCTGTCGACGGGCGCACCCGCCTCCTTGAAGTAGCGGATCCGCTCGGGGGTCAGCCCGCCCGAGACCACGATCTTGACCTTCCCGAACCCCGCCTGGTCGAGGCGCGCGCGCACCTCGGTCACGAGATCGGCGGTGACGCGGCCGCGCTCGACCGGCGTGTCGAGGCGGATGCCGTACAACCGATCGCCCAGGGCGTGCGCCACGCGCAGCGCCTCGTCGGCCTCATCCCGGAAGGTGTCGACGAGGACGATCCGCGGCACGTCGGACTCGAGGTCGCGATCGAAGGCGAGCGCGGCCTCGACCGTGTCGCCGAAGATGAGGACGAGCGAGTGCGGCATCGTGCCCGTGGGGCGCAGGCCCGCCAGGCGTGCTCCGGCAGGGGTCGAGGCGCCGACACAGCCCCCCACGATCGCCGCGTAATCCAGGACGTCGGTGACGTCGGGGTGGACGTGCCGGGCGCCGAAGCTGATGACCGGCTGGGGCGCGGCGGCGTCGACGCATTCCCGCGCGGCCGTCGCCCAGCCGCTCGACTGGGCGAGCATGCCGAGGATGGCGGTCTCGTAGAGGCCGAAGGTGCGATAGCGGCCGCGGATGCGAAGGACGATCTCCTTCGGCCCGAAGACGTCGCCGTCGTCGAGGCCCTCGACCGTGAAGCCCCTCGGGTCGCCGTCCGTGAAGACGTGCGCCAGCAGGTTCTTCGCCTCGTCGATGCCGCACAGGACGCCGGACTCGCGGCTGAAGACCTCCATGAGGACGACCGGGTCGAGACCCTCGCGCTGGAGGATGCGCTCCGCACGCGCGAAGTAGACGTCGGCCGACTCGCCGGACAGGATCTCGGACGACGGACGGACGCGCAGGCCACCCATCAGCAGGCCCGCGAGCGTTCGCGCGCCGGGCCTGTCCGCCGCGTCGTCGTCACCTGGGCGTCTCCCGTCCTTCTCCCGAAGAGTCCTTCTCGTCGTCGGCGCCGAGTGTAGCGTACGAACCCCTCGCCTCCGGGAGCGCTCGGCGACGGCGCAGGCGACCGACGGCGAGGACGAGGACTCCACCGCCGCCGACCGCGACGAACAGCGCGACGGTCAGGCGTCGCTTGCCCTGCTCCTCGGCACCCTCCCACGTCGCCCGGGCGGCTGCGGCGTCGGCCGAGGACGTGGCGAGATCGCCGGTCTCGTAGGCCGACCGCGCGTCCGCGAGCAGCGCGTCGGGCGACTCCCCGGCGAGTCCGACGCCGGCCAGGAGTCCCGCCGACGACGACTCGACGGCTGCGCGCGTCGCGGTCGCATCCCTGATGACACCGAGGGCTGCCAGCTCGGCGTCCATCTCGCCGGCGGCAGCAGCCGGGCCGCCGCTCCCCTCGAAGGCCAGCCGGGCTGCATCGGAAGGGGCCAGGCCGATGGCGGCCGCCGCCTCCCCTACCCGCGTCCACTCGTCCAGCGCGGCGTTTGCCTGTCCGACGAGGCGTCGCGCGGCGTCGAATTGCCAGGCGTCCATGGCGCGCCTGATGAGCGGAGACAGCTCCCACGTGCCGGCGCGCCCGACCGCGTCCTCGTAGGCGCTCCTGGCCGCCGCCCGGTCGTCGAGCATCGCGGCCTCCTCGGGTCGGACGACCCACGTCCGCCACAGGTCGGCATAGGAACGGCCGGTGCGCTCCTCCAGGAGATCGAGGAGCGTCCGCCAGTCGGGTGCCCCGAGCGATGCGGGCTCGAGCTCATTGCGGGCCGTGGCGTGGACCGGCTGGTACGCGGCGCGGCCCGATGCAGCCGCCGCCCAGACGTCCCGCAAGGCAGCTGGGCCGGCCCTGGCGACGATCTCGGCCGCCAGCTGGGTCGACGCCGCGTAGGCGTAATCCTCGACGGCCGTCGTCGCCTCGCCGACGGGACTCCAGGCGGTGAGGGGGATCCGAGCGGCCAGGAGCCTCGCGGTGAGCCTCGACTCGGGCACCATGAGCCCGAGCGCGCCGGCCACCTGTGCGGCATAGGCGGATGCGAATGCTTCGTTCGCCCAGCGCTCCGACAGGAGGCGGCCGTTGAACCAGGCGTGGGCCGCTTCGTGCAGGGCGACGTCGTCGCGCGCGTCGTAGGCGACCCTGATCGTCGCGCTCGACGCGTCGAAGAGGCCCGCGTAGCCCCCCGTCGCACTGCTGGTCGTCTCCTCGACCGAGAGATCGCCGCCGCTGTATGGAAGCCCGATCGCACTCGCCAGGCGCGGCAGGCCACGGACGAAGATCGAGCCCGTCCGCGTCGCCCACGAGGGATCGTCGGGCCAGGCGCGCAGCGTGATCGAGACGGGCACGCCCCCGACGGTGGTGGCGACGGTGGTCGGGACGAGCGAAGCGGGTCTGTCGGCCGACAGGAACGCGTAGAACGACAGCGGCGCGGCAAGCGGGCCGGTCTGCAGGACGATGGTGCCGTCGGCGGCGACGGCGGGAGTCGGCATCGATCCGGCCAGGGCCGCGACGCGATACCCGGCCGGGAACGTCACCGTCACGGTGCTCCCGGGCGTGCTGTTCGTGGCGAACGCCCAGACGGGGAACGCGACGAGGGTCGAGCCGATGCGGACCTGGCGTGTCGGAGGGCCGCCCGGATCGGGCAGGTCGAACTGGAGCCGCAGCCGCATCGACTGACCCGCCAGCAGCCGGCGGCCGAAGCCGATCGACAGGAGCGCGTACCCGGGCGCCGTCGAGGCGATCGACACGCTCGGCCGGGGCGAGGTGGACGGGGTCCCGCTCGCACCGATCGCGGCGACGCGGAACCCGGTCGTCCCTGGCAGCACGGCGAGGTAGCCGCGGTCGAAGTAGTACGTCGCCGTGACGGTGTCGGAGCGCCGGTTCGTCGCGGTGACGTCGACGACCACGTGGACGCGGCCCTTGTCCGGCTGGACGACGTAGCGGGCGTCGGTCACCAGCGTCAGGTCGGGCGTCGCCGCGGCCGCCGACGCGATGAACGGGCCGTCGAGCGGTGACGGGAGGCGCGGGAGGGGCGGGAGCGGCGCGAGCGCCGCGATGGGCGAGACGACCGCGAGGAGGACGGCGAGCACGGGGCCCAGGAGGATGCCGAGCGCCGGGATCGTGGGACGAGCCCGTCGAGGATGGCAGGCTTCGGTCACCGGCCGCCGCGGGCGAGTGGCGTCGCTCACCGGCCGCCGAGCTCGCCCAGGCGATCCGCGTAGCGTGCGAAGAGGCCGACCTGGCGGCTGACCCGGTCGCCGACCGGCGGCACCTTGCCGTCGTACCAGAGCCACGCCGCGGACTCGTCGAGCAGCTCGTCACAGATGGCCAGGAGTCGCGCAAGCATCAGTCCGAGCTCGTCCAGGTCCGCCCGCGCAACGGGAAGCTCCGCCGTCAGGATGGGCCGCTCGTCCTCGGCGACGGCGAACTTGACGAACGGGAACTCGTCATTCCAGCGCAGCAGCTTGCGGTAGGACTTGCGGAACGCGTCGCCGATCGGTGGCGCGAAGTGGACCCAGGCGATCAGGGCGAGCGCCGGATCGAGGATGAGCGTGACTTTGATGCCGAAGCGCCGGCGGGCGTCGAGGTCGAGGTCCCAGGCCACGACGCCGTCGCGATCGACACGCGTCTCCGGGACGACGGCGAGCTCGTCGAGCCAGCGTTCGACGTCGAGCGGGGTGACGGGAAGGTCGGAGCCGGAGACGGACATCGGGGCGACGGCGGTCAGACCGTCGCGCGTTCCTCCTCGTCCGCGATCGGGGCGAGATGGGGGCGCTCCACCACGACGCGCCGCTCAACGGAGCCGCCGGTCGGCACGACACGTCGGCCGAAATCGGTCGTCCGGACGTCGCCGCCGATCATCGCGTTCCGGCCGATGCGCGCCCCGCGCGGGATCGCGGCGCGCTTGCCGACGACGGTGATGCCGGTGTTGATGCGGTCGGGCTGCTTGCGGTTGGGCGGATCGTCCGGGCCCTCACCGACGATCGCGCCCTGCCCGACGACGACCTCCTTGTCGAGGATCGCCCGGTCGATGACCGCACCCGCGCGCACGACCGTGTCGAACATGACGATCGAGTCGCGCACGACGGCGCCGACGTCCACGCGCACGCCCGGCGAGAGAACCGAGTTCACCACCGTCCCGTTGATGACGCACCCGTGCGAGACGAGGCTCCGGTGGATCTGGGCGGTCGGGCCGATCTTGGCCGGCGCCCGTTCCTCGGACTTCGTGTGGATCAGCCACTCGCGGTCGTAGAGGTCGAGCTCGGGCGCGTCGTCGAGAAGCGCCATGTTGGTCTCCCAGTACGACTGGATCGTCCCGACGTCCTGCCAGTAGCCATCGAATCGGTAGGCGTAGACGCGCGCCCCGCCCTCGAGCATCGCGGGGATGACGTCCTTCCCGAAGTCCGGCCGGGACTCGCCGAGCCAGCGCTTGAGCGCCCGCTTCGAGAAGACGTAGACGCCCATGCTCGCGAGGTCGCTCTTCGGCTGCTTCGGCTTCTCCTGCCACTCCGTGACGCGCAGGGTCTCGTCCATGGCGAGGATGCCCATGCGCGTCGCGTCCTGGAGGGGCACGCGCCGGACGGCGACGGTGACGTCGGCGCGCCGGCGCCGATGAGCCGCGACGAACGGGCCGTAGTCCATCTTGTAGATGTGGTCGCCGGCGAGGATGACGATCGTGTCGCCCGCGTCGTGCTCGACCACGTTCATGTTCTGCAGCACCGCGTCGGCTGTGCCGCGGTACCACTCGGCGACGCGGCCCCGCGCGAGGTACGGCTGGAGGAGGCGGACGCCGCCGTAGTTGCGGTCGAGGTCCCACGGGCGCCCGAGCCCGATGTGGTCCATGAGCGAGCGGGGGGCGTACTGGGTCAGGACCACGACGTTGTCGATCTCGGAGTTGACGCAGTTGCTGAGCGTGAAGTCGATGATCCGGTACTTCCCGCCGAACGGGA
>DASVZT010000137.1:0-3011 GCA_036391495.1 Candidatus Limnocylindrales bacterium | reverse complement strand
AGCCGCAGGTACGCGTCTCCCATCGCGTCCCAGAAGTGCGGGGAGTGGCAGCCGATGCAGCCATGGCCCGCCTTGACCGGCCAGCTGCGACCCTCGCCATACCGGACCGTCGGGCAGTTCGCGTACGTCTCGGGGCCCTTGCAGCCCATCTTGTAGAGGCACCAGCCCTTCTGGGCCGCCTCGTCGCCCCACGCGGTCGAGAACTCGCCGAACTCGAAATGGGCGCGCCGCTCGCACTGGTTGTGCACGAGCCCGCCGTAAGCGAAGAGCGGCCGCCGGCGGGAGTCCGTCGCCGGGAATTCCTTGAACGCCACGAAATGGACGATCGTGGCGGCCAGGTTCTCGACGTTGACGGGACAGCCCGGCAGGTTGACGACCGTGCCGCCGATCACGATCGACTCGACACCCGCCGCGCTCGTGACCCCGCCCGACGCCGCGGGGGCGCCGCCATCCGTCGCACAGCCGCCGACTGCGATCGTGCCGAGCGCTCCCGCCGCGACCTCGCGGACGATATCGACGAACGGACGCCCGCCGACGAGGCAGAAGGTGCCGCCCTGGGCCGCCGGGATGGCGCCCTCGACGACCGCGATGTAGCCGTGCGGGTGACGCGCCATCGCCTCCCGGAGAGACGCGGACGGGTCCGCCTGCTCGCCGGCCATGAGCGACTCGTGGTACTCGACCGAGAGGCTGTCGATGAGGAGCTCCGCGGCTGTCGGTTTCCCGGATCGGAGGAACGCGGCAGTGTCGCCGCCGCAGTCCTGGCCGCGCAGCCAGACGAGCGGGAGGCGCGGTGCAGCCTCGACGGCCGCCGCGACCCGTGGCGCATAGGCGGCCGGCAGGACGAGGACGCCGGTCAGCGCGCTGCAGAGCTTGAGGAAGGAGCGCCGGGAGAGGCCGCGGGCGAGCAACGCGCCATACAGGCCTTCCTCGCCGGTCATCGAAGCTCGCTTTTCCTACTCGCCCCTCGAGCGCACGGCCGCGGGGGACGCACGACGCGTCGGCTCCGCCCGATGACCGGACTCCCGATGCCCCGATGATGGCGCCCAGGTCCGGCCACGGCCACCGTCCGGACCGCCCGTCTGCGCGGCCCGAACGGCCCCGGCGTCCCGGGACCGGATGGCCGACGCCGGGCATGTCGGCCGGGCCGCTCGAGCGGTCGGCGAGGTCCCGGATCGCTTTGACACTGCCCGAGGGGCGGGCTAGGATACGCGCCGGTCGAACTTCAGGGCCGTCCGGAGAGCACGGGAACGGCGCTGGAGTTCTTTCACATACCGGCCCCGCCGATATGTGGCTCCGAACGTCGCGCCCGGCCCAACGCGCCTCGCGCCATCCGACCGCAGCCGCGCACGCAGCGGCGTCAGCACACGAAGCGCGTCACATTCGAGGGTGCTACCCGAGTGAACAACAAGCCCACGTATCTCTCGAAGGACGGTCTCGAGCGGCTCCGTGTCGAGCTCGACGAGCTGGTCAATGTTCGCCGCCCCGACATCGCCGCGCGGATCCACGACGCCAAGGAGCACGGCGATCTCACCGAGAACGCCGAGTACGAGGACGCCAAGAACGAGCAGGCGTTCGTCGAGGGCCGCATCCAGCAGCTCGAGGCGATCATCAAGAACGCCACGATCATCGAGGAGAACCACTCCCACGATCACGTCGGCCTCGGCTCCACCGTGACGGTGAAGAGCACCGACGGTGGCGAGGAGCACTTCACGATCGTCGGCTCGACCGAGGCGAAGCCGGGCGAAGGCCGGATCTCGAACGAGTCGCCGGTCGGCCGCGCCCTCCTCGGCAGGAAGAAGGGCGAGAAGGTCGTCGTCCGCGTCCCCGCGGGCGATTTCACCTACACGATCGTCAAGATCGCCTAGCCCCGCCATGGACTGGGCGGACGAGCTGGCCGCATCCGTGGAGAGCCACGGCCCACAGGTCGTCAACGACTCGAAGACGCCGTCCGGCACCGTCCACGTCGGCAGCCTTCGCGGGCCGGTCATCCTCGACGTCATCACCCGTGCGCTGCGCGCGCGCGGCATCCCGGCCCAGCTCCTCTACGGGGTCGACGACCTCGACCCGATGGACGCCCAGGCGCTCCTGACCCCCGACGCGGTCGAGCACGAGATGGGTCGGCCGCTGGCGCACGTGCCCGACCAGGCCGGCGATTGCCACGTCTCCTACGCGCGGCATCACGCCCAGACATTCATCGATACGTTCGCCGGCCTCGGGATCCGGCCGGACCGCTATTACTGGATGAGCGACATCTACCCGACCGGGCAGATGGACAGGTACATCCGCCTCGCCCTGGACAACGCGGACAAGGTGCGCGACGTCTACCGGCGGGTCGCGAACGTCCAGCATCCCGCGACCTGGCACCCGATCGGGGTCATCTGCGAGGTGTGCGGCAGGGTCGGGACGACGATCGCCACGGCGTGGGACGGCGAGCGCGTCTTCTACGAGTGCCGCCCGAACCTCGTCACGTGGGCCCGCGGCTGCGGGCACAGCGGCTGGGTGTCGCCGTTCGGCGGCAACGCGAAACTGCCCTGGAACCTCGAGTGGGCGGCGCAGTGGTCGCTCTTCGGGGTGACCATCGAACCGTCCGGCAAGGATCTCTCGACGGCGGGCGGCTCCCGCGAACGCTCCGATGCCATCGCCCGCGAGATCTTCGAACGGGAGCCCCCGCTCAACGTCCCCTACGAGTTCCTCAACATCGGCGGCCACAAGATGTCGACCTCGAAGGGCCGCGGCGCGGCGGCCCACCTGATCGCCGACGTCGTGCCGCCGGAGCAGCTCAGGCTGCTCTTCCTGCGCCCTCGCCCGAACCAGGCGATCGAGTTCGACCCCGACGGGACCGACGCCATCCCGCGCCTCTTCGACGAATTCGATCGCCTCGGTGACGCCACGGCGGGTCGCGAGGTCCGCGGCGAGCTGCCCGCCGGCCACGAGTCGATCTTCCGCTACGCGCAGCTCGATCCGGACGTCGACGTCGCCGAGGTCGCGGCGGCGTTCCGTCCCGACTTCTC
>DASVZT010000136.1:0-2361 GCA_036391495.1 Candidatus Limnocylindrales bacterium | reverse complement strand
GTGCGGGATGTCGGGCTGGGGCATGCCCATCTCGGCCAGCCGGATGGGCAGGAACGCGTAGATCTGGCTGACGCCGAGGGCCTCGACGAGCGAGGTGATCCAGTACAGGACGAGGAGGCGGCGCCAGTCCTCGGCGGGCGGCCGATGGATGGCGGGGGTCGGGTCGGCCGCGGCGCTCGACGGCTCGGGGGGTGTGGCGGACACCCGGTGAGCCTAGCGGACCCTCGGCGCCGCGTCGCGACGCCGGTCGGTTGAGGCGAGGACGGTCCGCGAAACCGACGTCCGGCGCGACGCTTCAGACGCGATGCTGGCCGAAAAGTGGCAGGTGAGGTGCGCGCCGTACGATCAAATGAGCCTGCCGACGGAGTTAGGAATCAAGGTGGACAACTCGCCGGGAAGGCCTAGAATGAAGCGCATGCATGAGCCGTCACGCAGCCAGGAGCATCACCCTGAGCCCTTCTGGACCGACCTGGCGATGCCAGAAGCCGGTGAGGACGAGCTTAAGGACCCGCTCGCCGTCGAGTTCGGTCGACGCGGCGGGCTCAAGGGCGGGCGTGCGCGCGCGGACAAGCTGAGCGCAGACGAGCGATCCGCCATCGCGCGGCGCGCCGCCGCAGCGCGATGGGGGGTCCAGCCGGAGACAATCGAACCGGGGCGAGCCCCGAGCGAGATCATCGCGGCTAGCTCGTCCAACCTTCGGGAGGCACTGGCCGGTCAGAAGTTCGGCACCATCCTCGCGGACCCGCCGTGGCGGTTCGTGAACCGGACCGGCAAGGTCGCGCCGGAGCACAAGCGCCTCGCCCGCTACGACACGATGTCGACCGCCGAGATCGCCGCGCTGCCGGTGCGAGACGTCGCCGCCCTCAAGTCCCACCTGTACCTGTGGGCCCCAAACGCGCTGGTGCCGGATGCCTTTGAAGTCATGAAGGCCTGGGGTTTCACCTACAAGGCGATGATCGTCTGGCACAAGGTCCGCAGGGACGGCGGCAGCGATGGTCGCGGCGTCGGTTTCTACTTCCGGAACGTCACCGAGGTTGTGCTGTTCGGCGTCCGAGGGGGGCTCCGGACGTTCCAGCCAGGGCGTTCACAAGTCAACCTCATTGCGACGCGAAAGCGCGAACACTCGCGCAAGCCCGACGAGCTTTACCCGATCATCGAGGGTTGTAGCCCGGGCCCATTCTTGGAGCTGTTCGCGCGCTACCCGCGTCCAGGCTGGTCCGCGTGGGGCAGCGAGGCGGCGCCGGATGTCGTGCCCCAGGGGCGCGTCCACAAGGGGTACGGCGCCTAGTCGAACCCGCCTCCGTCCTTGGAGGCTCGCGGGCTCTCGCGGGCTATGGCGCGTAGGTCGCTCGCGTGATAGCAACCCCAAGGATTGGGCATCCTCCGCCGTCGCCGCGGGACAGGCGGTCGGTCAGCTTCTCGATAGTCGTCGTCGTCGTCGTGGCGAAGCCCTTCTCACGGCCGAGTTCGATGGACAACGCGCGGATGCTGGCGAAGCTCCTGGTGACGATCACTCCGCCGTCGATGATCGCGCCGTCGTAGAACGCGCGGTAGGCCCCCACGTCCCGGTCCAGGTTCCCGTCCTTGGCGTGCCACTCGACGTCCAGCGCGACCCGGTCCTTGACGTTGTCCACCAGGTACCCGAGGCTCACGCTCTGTGTCTCCTGCTCGGTCGCGACTTCGCCTGCCACGTACGGCCGCACGCGGATCACGGAGCGGACGTGTGTGTCGTAGCGGGCCTCGCGCCACCCGCGGTCGCGGAACGCTCGGTTGAGGCGGATCGGTACCTGGGACTCGCTACCGCCGGGGTCAGTGATGTCGGTCGCGATGAGGCGGAACTCACGTAGGACGTCGAGAATCTCGCCGAAGGCGCCCGGATTAGACGCGGCCAGGACTGCGGCAGCATTGCGAGTCTCGCGGAAGTCGTAGCGCTCCAGGACGTCGATAGGTACGACACGCTCGAAGCTGCGAGTGAGTTGCACCGTCAGAGGATACCTGCGACTGAGGCGGTCGAGGCCGAGTGGGCAGCGCGGGCGCGTCGTGCCCCGGCGGAATGGTCGGCGCCGTCGCCGTCGTCGGTCGAGCCGTCGTCGGTCGACCCTTCCGCGCGCTGCGCGTCGCGGCGCGTTCGCCACGCCGCGAGGGCGCGCTCCCGCGCGGCGCCGTGGTCGACGATCGGCGGTGGATAGTCGGCGCCGATCCGGCAGCCGACTCGCGTCCCGACGTCGAGCGGCATCGTCCACGGCCGCGCGAGCCAGGCATCGGGGACGTCGGCCAGTTCGGGTAGCCAGCGGCGCACGTAGTCGCCGCCCGGGTCGAAGCGCTCCGCCTGCCGGACAGGGTCGAGGATCCGCCACCAGG
>DASVZT010000135.1:0-4084 GCA_036391495.1 Candidatus Limnocylindrales bacterium | reverse complement strand
CCGAGCCACGCCGGGTGGGTCGACGCGGCCCCGCCGGCGCGGCCTATCGCGCGATCGGAGACCACTGGCGCTGGTTCGCGCGGATCGTCGACGAACGGACGCTGCGCGAGGGCGATCCGATCGTCGCTGCGCTCGAGCGGGCGGCCGCCGATGCTCGCGCCGCGGTCGCCACCGACCGCGGCGATGCCGAGCTGGCCGCGTTCTCCAGCTGGCTCGACGAGTTCCTAGGCTTCGTCCGGCTGTTCGACAGGGCGATCGGGCTCGTCCCCACAATCGAGCCGGAAGGCCTCGCGCGCGCGCTCTCGGTTCTGTCCCGGCTGCCGGACACGACGGTCAGCCGCCTCGTCGGGTTGATCGCGGCGACCCCCGAGGACGACCTCGTCGCCTTGGCCGACGCGCTCGGGCGCGTCTCGCCGTCGGCCGCGGGCCGCCTGACCCGGCTCGTGGCGGCGACTGCCCGGCGCCTGCCCGCCTGAAGGCACGGAGCCGACCATCGGCGCAAGAGGATTGAGCGGCCTCTCGTGCGATAATCCCCGGGACGCGATGTATCCGGCGGCCTCGAACGGGCGAGGACCCCGGGGCCAGGTCCCGCCGGGCGCCATCGCGGAGCGTCAACTGAGGATCCGACCACATCATGACCGAGACATCCACCTGGGCGACCAAGAAGGGCTTGGCCCAGATGCTGAAGGGCGGCGTCATCATGGACGTCGTCACCCCTGAGCAGGCGAAGATCGCCGAGGACGCCGGGGCCGTGGCCGTCATGGCGCTCGAGCGTGTCCCGGCCGACATCCGCGCCTCCGGCGGCGTCGCGCGGATGAGCGACCCGTCGATGATCGTCGGGATCATGGACGCGGTCAGCATCCCGGTCATGGCGAAGGCGCGCATCGGCCACTTCGTCGAGGCGCAGGTTCTCGAGGCGCTCGGGGTCGACTACATCGACGAATCCGAGGTTCTCACCCCCGCCGACGAGGCGAACCACATCGACAAGCACGCCTTCAAGGTCCCGTTCGTCTGCGGGGCCCGGAACCTCGGCGAGGCGCTGCGGCGCATCAGCGAGGGCGCGGCGATGATGCGGACGAAGGGCGAGGCCGGCACCGGCAACATCGTCGAGGCCGTCCGCCACATCAGGACCGTGACCGCGGAGATCCGCCGGCTCTCCTCGATGCGCGAGGACGAGCTCTTCGTGGCCGCCAAGGAGCTCCAGGCGCCGCTCGAGATCGTCCGCGACGTCGCCCGCAACGGCCGGCTGCCCGTCGTGAACTTCGTCGCCGGCGGCATCGCGACACCGGCCGACGCGGCGCTGGCGATGCAGCTCGGGGCCGAGGGCGTCTTCGTCGGGTCGGGCATCTTCAAGAGCGACGAGCCCGCGCGGATGGCCAATGCGATCGTGCAGGCGACGACCCACTTCGACAACCCGTCGATCATCGCGGAGGTCTCGAAGGGCCTCGGCAACCCGATGCGTGGCATCGCGCTCGAAGCGATCCCGGAGGCCGAGCGGCTGGCGGTCCGCGGCTGGTAGGGCGGCGTCGAGGCGCGGGCGATGACCCGGCCGCGGGCGATGACCCGGCCGCGGGCGCTCCGACCGATGGACCGGCGACCATGAAGATCGGGGTGCTGGCCCTCCAGGGCGCCTTCATCGAGCACGTGCAGACGCTGCGCGCCATCGGCGTCGAGCCGGTCGAAGTGCGCCTGCCGGAGGACCTCGAGGGCCTGAGCGGGCTCATCATCCCGGGCGGCGAGAGCACGACCATGCGCAAGCTCATCGACCGCTGGGGGCTGCGGCGCCCGATCCTCGACCTTGCCGCGTCCGGCGCGCCGATCTTCGGGACCTGCGCCGGGATGATCGTCCTGGCGCGGGACATCGCCGGCGGGGAGGAGCCGGTCCTGCCGCTCCTCGATGTGCGGGTCGAGCGCAACGCCTTCGGCCGCCAGCTCGACTCGTTCGAGGCCCAGCTCGACGTCCCGATCCTGGGCGATCAGCCCGTCCATGCCGTCTTCATCCGCGCCCCGATCATCGAGCGGACGAACGGCGCGGTCGACGTCCTGGCCCAGCTCGAGGACGGACGGATCGTCGCGGTCCGCGAGCGGAACATCATTGCCACGTCGTTCCACCCCGAACTGGCCGGGGAGACGCGCTTCCACCGACTCGTGGCCACCATGGCGTCCGAGCACGATCAGCCGGGCGAAGGCTCGGGGCGGCGACCGCACCCGACCCGGCGCATGGCCGCCGCCGATCGGCCAGCGGACCCGTCCGGGCAGGCCCCTGGCCCGACTCCCGGCGAGGTTCCTGGTCAGACTCCCGACCAACTCCCTGGCCACACTCCCGCGGACCGGTCGGCGGACGGGGCGCCCGACAGATGAGCTCGCGGCCCGGGAAGGTCCGCGTCGCGCGGTTGACCGACCTGGCCGCGCTCGGCGAGCTCTCGCGGCTCTGCGGCTCCGAGAGCGCCGAGACGCGTTCGCTCGGCCTGCCGGTGAGCGGCCGGCCGATCGGTGTCTTCAGCCTGTTCCGTCTGCCGCTCGGGGCGTTCAGCCCGCACGACCTGCTCTACGTCTACGAGGAATCGGGGCGCCTGGCCGGGCTGCTCCGCGTGGAGCGCGACAGCCATCGCGACGAGTGGACGATCGTCGAGCTGGACGCGATCGGTGCCGCGACGGCGGGCGACATCCGCTACCGGCTCGTCCAGCAGCTCCTCCGCGACGGGATGCGGCGCGGTGCGATCCGATTCCACGTCGCGTGCCTCGATCGCGCCGGCAACGTCGAGCTCTTCATGCAGTCCGGCTTCGCCCGCTACGGCGAGGAGCTGATCATGGTCCGGCCCGGGGCCGAACCGCTCCCGCGCGCGCTTCCCGAGCGCGAGGTGACCGGGCTCGGCATCCGTCCCACGACGCCGCTCGACGCGCTGGCGCTCAATCGCCTCTACACGGCGATCACGCCGCTCCCCGTCCAGCGTCTCGAGGCGTACCGGCTGGTCGACTGGGAACGGCAGGGCGCGGCGTGGCGGATCCCGCGCTCCAGCCTGGCGCCGATCCTGCGCTTCGCCGACGTCCAGTCGTTCGTCCTGCCGGCACCTGGCGGCGGCAAGGACGGCACGACGCTCGATGCGTTCCTCCAGGTCGGCGTGGCCGAGGAGGACCAGCCGCACTACCTGAAGGTCATGGCAAGGCCCGGGGCCGACGTGTCGTCGGTCATCCGCTACGGCCTCGGGGTCATCGGCAGTCGCGCCGCCAATGGGCGCGCCCACGACCATGGCGTCATCTCGCCCGTCCGCACGTACGAGGCTCCCATCGACGGATGCCTCGAGGAGGCATCGTTCTCGACCGTCGCCACCGTCACGCTCCTGATGAAGGAGACCCTCGTCCGCGTCGCCGACCCGGCCCTCGTGCCGGCCGTCCGGTAGCGCTGAAGGGAGATCGCCTTGTCCGAGACCGAGCACAACACCGATCCCGAGCTGGCGCCCGAGCTGTCGTCGGAGCCCACGCCGGCCGGGCCGACCCGGGAGTCGACCGACGATCTCGACCTGCTCCTCGCCGCCCTCCCGCCCGAGGTCGTCGCCGCCGTCCATCGGCTTCGCGAGCGCGATGACCTCATCGAGGTCGTGCTCGACCTCGGCCGCCGCCCCGAGGCGCGCTTCCCGTCGAGCGAGGTGACGCTCCTCGAGCGCGAGGTGACCGAGGCCGACATCGCCTACGTCGTCGAGCACATCGGCTCGTTCGGCGACGACAACCGCGCCGGGATCGAGCGGACGCTGCACAGGATCAGCGCGATCCGCAACCGCAACGGCAAGATCGTCGGGCTGACGTGCCGGATCGGGCGCGCGGTCTTCGGGACGATCGACATCATCGGCGACTTCGTCGAGACCGGGAAGTCGATCCTCATCATGGGCCGCCCGGGCATCGGCAAGACGACCATGCTCCGCGAGGCCGCCCGCGTCCTGGCCGACGACCTCGCCAAGCGCGTCGTCGTCGTCGACACGTCGAACGAGATCGCCGGCGACGGCGACATCCCGCACCCGGCGATCGGCAAGGCGCGACGGATGCAGGTCCGCACGCCGTCGTTGCAGCACGAGGTGATGATCGAGGC
>DASVZT010000134.1:0-3805 GCA_036391495.1 Candidatus Limnocylindrales bacterium | reverse complement strand
GATGCGGTCGACCCCCGACGGTTCCGCCACGCCGGACCGAAGCCGCAATCGCGCGAGGCGGCGCTCATCATGCTGGCCGACGGGGTCGAGGCGTCGGTTCGGTCGCTCTCGTCGCGGGACGAGCCGGCCATCCGCGCGATGGTGCAGCGGATCATCGAGGAGCGGCTCGCCGACGGCCAGTTCGACGAGTGCGAACTGACGCTGCGCGACATCGAGCGGATCCGCGAGGCGTTCGTGCAGCAGCTGCTGGGGATGTACCACCAGCGGGTCGAATATCCGCAGAACAAGATCGTCGAGCTCGAGTCGCGGCGCGAGGCCGGCAAGGGCGCCTGACAGGGTGGCCGAGCGCTCACGACGGGTCTACGCGGGTCCGTGGCGCGTCGACGTGACGATTCGCGATGGCGTCCGCGGGGTGCCGGTCGCGGTGATGGCACTCGCCCGGTCGATCGCGCGGGCGTTGGATGCGGCCGGGGCGCCGTCGCCGGCGTCGATCGGGCTGATCCTCTCCGACGACGCCGAGCTCGCCGAGCTCAACGAGGCGCACATGGGCAAGCCGGGCCCGACCGACGTGCTGTCGTTCCCGCTCCTGCCGCCCGGGGTATTCCCGGCCCATGAGGGATCTCCATCCGTCGACCGCGGTTTCATCCTGCCGCCGGGGCCGGCGGCCTTCGTCCTGCCGCCGGGGCCGACGGCCTTCGTCCTGCCGCCGGGAACGCGCCCCCACCTCGGCGACATCGTCGTCTCGGTCGAGCGCGCCGTCGAGCAGGCGTCGGAGGGCCGCGGCGGCTGGACGTCCGACATCCGCTGGTCGCCCGCCGAGGAGCTGCGCCTGCTCGTCACCCATGGCGCTCTCCACGTCTGCGGCTGGGACCATGCCGAGCCGGCAGAGGAAGCGGCGATGCGCGCCCTCGAGCGGGAGCTCCTGGAGATCGGCAGCTCCTGACCGCGCGCCCATGGCAGCCGGCTGACCGCCAGGCGGACGTGTGGCCTGCCTCGATCAAGGTCGAGTCGCCGTACTCTCGGCTCCCTATCTCAATGCCGATTGGCTCTCCTGATGGTCGTCTCTCTAGGCCATCCTCGACCCATCGAGCCACTCCATGTGCCACCAGAAGACGAACTACAACTGTCTTCCGGCGGTTGGCCAGAGCTTTCTCCACTGGGAGTTCGGGGGCTACAACACGCCTTCCGTCGCCGCAAAGCAAGGCACCGTGGCCCACGAGTCGGGCGCGATTACCACTGGAATGGATACCAGTTCAAGCGGGACGAACGACGACAAGGCGCTCGCGTACATCAACTCGCAGTACGCAGCAAACGGGTCCTCTTGGCGGTACGTTGCCACGAATAACACGGTTGAGGCCGACTTCATGGCACGCATCTACAACCAGATTGGCGTTACCTACAAGCCGCTGTACGTTCGTGTCGACTTGACAAACGTCAACTATGCCTGGCATCAAGTGTCGCCCGCGCAACATGCGACTGCAGCCGTGGCCTACACCAATCTGGCGTCAACAGCGACCATTGACGATCCGTTCACGCACCTGTCGGGATCAACCTGCACTGCGAGTTGGGACAGCGGCGCGGCAGACACGTCGTGCAACTGGGTGGACTACTCGACGCACAAGTACTTCCTTTCAAAGGATGTCGTCCGAAACGGCGTGCAGCCGATTTGGTTCTGATTCGTCTCGCACCGCTCCTCGCGGTCGTCACCCTCGTTGGCTGTGGCATCAGCGGCTCTGCGTCCCCATCTCCCCCCGCTTCACATCCCTCTCCGTTTCCGACGGTCGCTCTGCCCCAACCACGCACCCACGCAGCACCGGTGGCCACCGTGGACGAATCAAGGGTGGCGACCGTCAAGCTGCCACCGGGAATGCAGGCTCATCGGCTCGCCGCGAACGGGCCACGGGTCGTGTTCGATGAGATCGGCTACGGCGACGAAACAGGCAAGCTCGGAACGCACATCTTCCTTGCCGATCTCAGCAGGCAGACCCTTGTCACGCTGGCTACGACGGGAAACGGGGATGCGGCGTGGATGCCCGATATCACCGACAACGCCGCCGCATGGTCGGAATGGCATTCCGACCCATCGGGTTCAGGGGCGCTGAGCTGGCGCGTTTTCGTGCAAAGGCTCGACACGGGCGAGCGAACAGTCATCGCGAGCGGCGTCAACCGTCGACTCGAAGGCACCAGCGCGGTACCGCCACTTGTCCAGATTGATGGTGACATGGTGGCCTACACGGTGGAAGACCCGGCGCCCGGGCGCGAATGGGGCTGGCAGATCATCGTCGCATCGGCCACGAGCGGGACCATCGCACATAGGTACCCGACCGCTTTCTCGGTTTATCAGATGACTCTCGAAGGGAACACTGTTCTCTATACCGAGGGACTCGTCGACGAGAAGCAGTCCTTCAAGTACGCGATGCGGCTCATGGTCGCGAGATCGACTTCGTCGACCGCCTTGGCGGATGACGCGTTCGAAGTTGCGCTCTCGGACGGCCGAGCTGCCTGGATCTCGGATCCTGACTCGAGCCGCAACCGCCTCGGCATGGCCCAACACCCGCAGTTGATGACATCCTCTGGTTTCGGTTCGGGGATGCTCGTCAGCCGCGAGCCCGGATTCCAGGGCGCCTTCTGGCCGTCGACGGCGGACGGAATTGTCGCGTGGTCCGAGGACGAGGGTGGTTCCGACGGCACCGCCGCGAATCGTCTCGCTCTGTGGAGCCAGGCACACGGAACGGTCCTCGTCGATCACGCCCACACTCCTCTCCCGCTTCTCGGCGGGCACGGCTGGCTGCTGTGGTACGACGATTCGGCCCAGGGGATCAACGCAGTGCTCCACGGGACGACGCTCGACGCCCTGGCATACCCGTCGTAGACGGCCTCCACGCGTTTGAGCGGGCGACTGCCGAGTAAGCGCGCTCAAAAACCCCGGCGCGATCGGCACGCAAATGCGGCGGGGGAAGGCCGCTGGCCCGCTTCAGGCGGGGGCAGTACCATCGCCACGGCCCTCCCCTGCCGCGGTCCGAGCCCGCGCGAAGACTCGTTGCGTGTCCTTGTCTCTTGAGTCGGGACTCCGGCGAACGGCGCGGTTACCCCGGGGCGGATCGAGGTCCTTTTCGCGCGCCCGGTACAAGGAGGCGGTCGGGGACTGGTGAAGATCGTCGTCGGCCTCGGCAACCCGGGCGACCGGTACGCCGAGACCCGCCATAACGTCGGGTGGATGGTCCTCGACCGGCTGGCCGACCGCGCCGGCTGGTCGGGTCGGGGCAGGACGCGTGACGCGTCGGCCGTCGTGCAGGGCCGATTCCACGGGCTCGACATCGTGCTCGTGAAGCCCCTGACGTACATGAACGACTCCGGGCTCGCGGTGCGCAAGGTGCTGGCGCGGGAGCACGCGCCGCTCAACGAGATCCTCGTCGTGGCCGACGACTTCGCGCTTCCCTTCGGAAAGCTGCGATTCCGCGAGGGCGGCAGTGCCGGCGGTCATAACGGGCTGCGGTCGATCATCGACGAGCTCGGGACCGAGAAGTTCAGCCGCCTGCGAGTCGGCATCGGAGAGCCCGACCGAAACGCGGTCGACCATGTCCTCTCGAAGTTCCAGGCCGGCGAGCGGGCGCGCCTGGGCGAGCTCCTCGACGCCGCCGCCGACGCGGTCGAGACGTGGGCCCGCGACGGGACGAGCAAGGCGGCCAACCAGCACAACCGATACGAGCTCCGCCCGGCCGACGAGGAGCGGGTCGCGGGTGCCGGTGAGGTCGACGGACCGCCGGGGCCCGACGGCATCCGACGGACCCGGACCGGCTGGCGC
>DASVZT010000133.1:0-5134 GCA_036391495.1 Candidatus Limnocylindrales bacterium | reverse complement strand
AGCGCCTTCTCGTACCCGCTCATCTTCCTGCCGTTCGTCAGCTCGGCATTCGTGCCCACCGCGACGATGCCCGGCCCAGTGCGCGTCTTCGCCGAGAACCAGCCAGTGACGTCGATCGTCAACGCCGTCCGCGAACTGCTTGCCCAGCAGCCGGTCGGCATCGACATCTGGGTCGCCCTGGTCTGGTGCGTCGGCATCCTGTCGATCGCGTACGTCGTGGCCATGCGGGTCTACCGCCGCAGGATCTCCGGGTAGAAGATCGTGCGATGCGATCTCCCCAGACGCTGAGCGAGGCCGACCGTCGGATGGTCGCCGCCTGGGCTGCCGACTGCGTCGAGCGGGTTCTCGGGCTGTTCGAGGCTGAAGCTCCAGGTGACGACCGTCCCCGGGCACTCATCGCCAGGACCCGCGCGTTCGCCCGGGGAGAGCTGAACTCTGGCGAGGAGATTCGCCGTCGGTTCGCCGGCGGGGTTGCTGCCGCGGATGTGAAGACTCCCGTCGCAGCGGCCGTGGCTCGAGCCGCCGGCCAGGCCGTCGCCATCTGCCACATGGGCGCTCACTCATTGAGTGCCGCCGCGTATGCCGACATCGCCATCGGCATCGCCGACCCTGAGCGGCCAGAGGCCGTCGACGACGAGATCCGCTGGCAGCTCGACCACATGTCGCCGGAGGTTCGCGCGGCCCTCCGAGCCCTCCCGCCCGTTGGCGAGAACTCCGCAGGCCCCCTCGGGCCTGGGCGCCTCGCCTCCGGCAGACTCGGCGCCGTCATCCGTCAGCTGCAAGGCGGTCTCGCCGAGTCCGAGTCGGACCGAAGCAGCCGTCTGGTCAACCATCGCCGATGAGCGGCCAACCCGAGCGCTCCGACTCCGCCGGGCAGCCCACCCCGTCGACGGGAGCGTCACCCTCCGTCGCGGCGGTGCCCTGGTCAGCATTCGACCTGGAGGTGCCTGAGCTCGCCGGTCAGGTCCGCGAGCGTCTTGAGGCGCACCGGCACCTGGTGATGGCGACCCTGCGCCCGGACGGGTCGCCGCGCCTGTCGGGCACGGAGATCCGCCTTATCGAGGGTCAGCTCGAGATCGGCATCATGGCCGGCGCGGCGCGCCTGGCCGACCTCCAGCAGGACGAGCGCCTCGCGCTCCACTCGGGGTCGGACGACCCGCCGGACTGGGCGGGCGATGCATGGGTCCGCGGTCGGGGGCGTATCGTCGACGACGCTTCGGCGCGTGCTGCACACCTCGGCGCCACCGTCAGCCAAGACCCTGGCGAATGGACGCTGGTGAGGGTCGCGCTCGAGGAGGCGGGGTTCGTCCGGCTTACGCCCGACGGCAGGCGACTGCTCGTCGAGACCTGGCGTCCGGGTATTGGTGTCCGGCGGTCATCACGTCCGCCGGAGGAGTAGCGACCGGGCCCGAAGGCATCGTCGAAGGCTTCGTGCTGGGACACTTGGGGCCAGCCGCGCATCTCTAGGACATGGTGAGCAGCGTCCCGACCGCCCAAGTCACCGAGCGAGCGACCATCGACGCCGCGATCGCCGGCGATGTGGCCGCTTTCGCCGTGATCGTGCGCGCCCACCACAACGATCTCGTTCGGGTATGCCAGGTCATCCTGGGCGACCCGGACCTCGCGCAGGACGCGGCGCAGATGGCGTGGGCCGTCGCCTGGCGGCGGCTCGGCTCCGTTCGCGACCTCAGTCGCGTCCGCCAGTGGCTCGTCAGCGTCGCCGCGAACGAGGCGCGCCAACTCCTCCGGCGGGAGCGCCGCGACCGGGTCGTGGAGATCGACGTGGTGAACGTCGAGGCGGACGGGAGCGACCCGGCGGGCCGGGCTGCGAACGTCGACCTGCTCGCTGCGGTCCGCCGGCTCCCGGCGCAAGACCGCGCCCTGCTCGCGATGCGGTACGTCGCTGGCCTCGATGCGACGGAGATCGCGGACGCAGTCGGCATCTCCGCGTCGGGCGTCCGCTCCCGCCTCTCGCGCCTCGTCGAGCGTCTGCGGAGTGAGGTCGGCGATGAGTGATCAGAGCTTCGAGGCACGCCTCGAGAGCGTCCTCCGCGCCAAGGCCGAGCGCGCGGTCCGACCCTTCGACGCCGCGGCGATCGCCCGGTCGGCCGCTCGCGCCGGCCGCAGTCCGTTCCCCCGCCTCGGGCCCTGGACGCCGGCGATCGTCTTCGTGCTGCTCGCGCTCGGCGTCGCCGGCGGCGTGGGGCTCTACGCCGGGTCTCTCCAGGTCCCGCCCGCAAGCCCGTCGGAGGTTTCGACCCAGGTGCGGGCGCCGTTCCGCCTCGCGGCCGTCATCGGCGCGGACGGGTGGATCGACGGGGCGACGACCTGGACCCCGGCGGCGCCCGGATCGCCGGCTGACCCCGGCGAGCTCGTCGCGGGGTACGGGGGCGCGACGGCAGCTCTGCGAATGCCCGACGACTCGCTCCGGCTCGCAAGCCGGCTCGAATCGACCCAGGTTGGCCAGATGCGACTCACGCTCTACCGCGACGGCGAGGGCTGCCGGAAGGGCGACGAGGGCACGTACGCCGCCTCGCTTGACGAGGCGCGCCTCTACCTGCGCCTCGTCGCAATCAGCGACCCGTGCCTCGCCCGCCGCAATGCGCTCGAGCGCGATTGGCTGCGGACCCTGCAGTACGACTCCGCCGGAGGTCGCGGCGTCGTCAGCACTCAGAGCCTCGCCCTGGAGATGACGCTGCCAGCCGGGAACTGGGGTTCCATCGACTACCCGGACTCCTTCAGCGTCTCGAGCGAGACGATGTCGGTGACCATCATCCGCGACCCCGTCGGGCTCGCCGACCCGTGCCACGCGGTGTCGTCGGGGATCATCGCGCTCCGTCCCGGGGCGGCCGGCTTCGAAGCCTACCTGAGCACGCTGAAGTGGCTCAAGGTGGTCGCCGAGGACACGTCCGTCGCAGGGCTGCCCGCGCGCAGCCTGCGGATCCGTGCTGACAGCACGGCGCCGTGCCCGGAAGCCATCTCCGACCGCGCGATCTGGCGCGCCGGGGCTCCCCAAGGCGAGCACACGCTGGGTGGCGGCGGGCGGTCCGCGATTGACCTGACCACCGTGACCGTCGGGGCATCGACGTACCTCATCGAGCTGGACGACAAGGCGACGGGTGCACCCGCGCCCGACCCTGCCGGGATCGTGGCGTCGATCCGCTTCTTCGACGCGACCGGTTCCCCTGCGCCACAGCCATGACGTCCGGGCCGTGACGAGCGCGGCAGCACCCCGCTCCGCCAGTCAAGCCAGGCGGGCCCGCCCGCCATCGCCATACCCGCCATCGCCATACCCGCCATCGCCATAGGAGGCAACAGCATGCGCGTCCCCATCCTCCGGTCCGCCGCGGCCGGCCTGCTCGCCCTTGGCCTCGCCGCGCCTGTCGTGTCGGCGTCGACGAGGGTCGAGATCGTCCTCGACAACCACTTCCTCACCACCGGCGTCGAGACGTTCACCGCGTCGGGCTTCTGCCCGAGCGGGTCCGCCGTGACCAGCAACCTCGTGATCGTCGGCGGATCGCACGGGCTGACGTTCCATCTCGACAAGACGCTGACCTGCAACGACGGGTCCGGAACGCTCTCGATCCACGTCGACGCGGCGACCTCCTACGGAACCTACACGGGCGACCAGGGCGGCTGGTCGGTCACGGGCGGGACCGGCGCCTGGGCCGGGGCGACGGGCGGCGGCCAGCTCGTCGCCACGTACACGTCCACAGGCTCGCTCGACGACTACACGGGGGCCCTTCGCCCATAGGGAGCGGTCCGCGAGGGTCGCGGCGTGCGGCCGTCGATCCGCTTCCGGGGCGAACACGGGATTCATGACCCGGCGTCGGCGTCACCAGGGACCAAGGCCAGCTTCTTGCTGGCGGAGCGACCGAAGGCGCCGGCGTCCGAGGTCACCGCCTCGCTCGCGCCATGCCGGAGCCACGATCTGTCGAAGGTCTGCGTCCCTCTGGGCGGGCCGGTTGGATTCGCGCCAGGAAGACGAGGCGGGGGGCTTCACGACCTCCTCATGGCATGAGACCTGAACCCTCGGTGAGCACGCCGGCCTCGGGTATCGCACCTCCAGCGATCAGACCGAGGACGATCCCGAGGAGCCAGGACACAGCCCGCATCCGCTGCCTCCGCTGCTGCACGCACTGTCCGTCCTCGTTGCCCGGCGGATCAAGAGTTCGGAGGATCGGCCAGTGCAGTCAGCCCTGCTCGAGCGGATCGCGCCACCGAAGCCCAGGGTAGCGGGCGAAGTCGCGGTCCGCGCTCAGGAGCTCAAGACCCCACTCGATCGCCAGGCCCGCAAGGTGTGCGTCCGGGACGTGGTTGCCGCTGGCCCTCCCAGCGCTGAGCAGCGGGCCAAGGATCGACCGGTGACGGTCGGTCGGCACCGGGATCCAGACGTTGGGGCGGTCCAGCCAGGTCTCGACGATGGCCCACGCGGCGCCGACCTCGATCGGGCGTTCGAGTGCCCGCGGGTGCGTCGAGATCCGCACGAAGGCCAGGATCGAAGGCCACGGGATGCCGACCTGGACCCGGTCGCTGAGCGCCACTCGCCACCACTGACGCGCGGCATCGTGCAGCGGGAATTGCCGGTGGTGCGCCCACAGGATGAGGTTGGCGTCCACCAGGCAGGCGCCCGCGCCTACGACCCCATCGGGTGAGTCAGCCACGCTCGAGCAGCTCGAGGACCTCGCCGATGTCGGTGACGTCGACCAGGGGCCGCCCGGTGTCGACCACGGGCGGGTCGTACGGCCGGAGCTCCCCCGGCCGCTGCTGCGCCAGGAGCCCCGCGCGGATCAGGTCATTGGCGACGCGGGACCGTGACCGCCCGTGGCGGCGCGCCTGATCTGAGAGTTGCCGGGCCACGTCTTCGTCGAGGTTGAGCGTCGTGCGCATCGCATGACATCATACCATCATCACCATGCGGCCGGCCGTGGCGCTCGAGCCCTGCGAGTGGCTGCGGAGCATGATCCGTCCGCCGTCGCGTCCCACCGATCGTTAGCCGAGGCACGCGAGCTGTGCCACCGACCAGGACGCGTGGACGATGCGCCACGTCCTCGCCCGGGCTCCGAGGGTCGCCCAGCTGACGGCGGCGGGATGCCGGAGAGCTTCTTCGGCCTCGCTCATCCGGTTGACCTCG
>DASVZT010000132.1:0-3637 GCA_036391495.1 Candidatus Limnocylindrales bacterium | reverse complement strand
GATCGCCTGGCCGCCCTCGGCTTCGACCACCGGACGGAGCGGCTGCCGGACGGCGACTGGCGGGTGACGTTCCGACGCGACTGAGCAGGGGCTGAGCCGCCGCGGCGCTCGGCCGCGCGCCGATCCGGCGCGCGCCGATCCGTCTCCCGCGGCCCAAACTCCGGCCCTCCCCGGCCGCGATCCTGTCTGACTCTCACACGAGGAACGCGGGCTCGGCGGCTTCGTGACAGGTGCCGTTCCCAGCGCCCTTCGGTGCCGGCGTGCGGTCAGGGTCTCCGAGGCGGCCGACCGACCATGCCTCCAGGCGCCAGGACCCGGCCGAGCGACCGCCGCGGCGATCATGTCCGACTGCCATGACGGGCACGAGCCTCCGAGAGGATGGCAGCCGGCGGCCGGGGCAGCGGCTGTCGCCGGGTGGGAGTCCGACAGGATCGCCGCGAACAGGGCGCCGGCCAGTATCCAGGGGTGGCATCAGACACGATCGGAGCCGATCGGACCTCGTCGCGGCACGAAGACCTGCCGGCCCCTACCGCGCGGCGGCGACCCGTCCCGTGAGGAGCGCTTCCGCCTCGGCCAACGGCCGCACCGCACGCTCGCCGGTCGCCCGCTCCGTGACCTCCGCGCCGCCCGCGGCGAGCGAGCGCGTCGAGACCGTCACGATCCAGGGCATCCCCAGCAGCTCGGCGTCGGTCAGCTTGACGCCCGGCGACTCGTCGCGATCGTCGTAGAGCGGCTCCGCCCCCGCGGCGCAGGCGGCGTCGTAGAGCCGCTCCGCCTCCTCGCGGACCTGCGGGTCCTTCGCCGCCCCGAGGGCCACGAGGTGGGCCGGGTGGGGCGCAACGGCGGCCGGCCAGACGATGCCCTTGGCGTCGTGATGCTCCTCGACGACGCAGGCCACGGCGCGACCGAGGCCGATGCCGTAGGAGCCCATGACGATCGGGTGGCGCTCGCCGTCCTCGCCGAGGTACAGCGCGCCGAGCGCCTCGGTGTAGCGGGTCCCGAGCTTGAAGATGTTGCCGACCTCGATGCCGTTGCGCAGGACGACCGCGGCCCCGCAGCGCGGGCACGGATCGCCCTCGCGGGCCGAGGCGATCGGCGCCACGGCGTCGGGGGTGAAGTCGCGGCCGACATTGACGTTGCGGAGGTGGAAGCCGGCCCGGTTCGCACCCGCGACCAGGTTCGGCGAGGCGGCCGCCAGCTCGTCCACCACGACCTCGGTGCCGTGGGCCCCGATCGGCGAGGCGTAGCCGGGGACCATGCCCGCGCCCGCGATCTCCTCGGCCTGGGCCGGCCGCAGATCCCGCGCGTGCAGGACGTTGGCGAGCTTCGTCTCGTTGACCTCGAAGTCGCCCCGCACGATGGCCGTCACGAGCCGCGTCCCGTCCGCGACGAAGAACGTGGCCTTGGCCGTCCGGGCCTCCGGGACGCCGAGGAACGCGGCGAGGTCGGCGATCGTGGCCGCGCCCGGGGTCGCGACCTCCTCGACGGGGAGCAGCGGCTCGCCGGCCGGCGCGGGCACGGCGACGGGCGCGACCTGGCGGTTGGCGGAGTAGCCGCAGGCCTCGCACAGGACGAGGACGTCCTCGCCGGCCGGGTTGAGGACCATGAACTCGTGGGCCTGCGAGCCGCCCATCATCCCGACGTCCGACGAGACGGCCACCGCGCGCAGCCCGAGCCGCTCGAAGATGCGGCTGTAGGCCTCGTAGTGGTCCTGGTAGCTGCGGTCGAGCCCCGCCGCGTCCCGGTCGCACGAGTAGGAGTCCTTCATCGTGAACTCGCGGACCCGGATGAGGCCGCCGCGCGAGCGCGGCTCGTCGCGGAACTTCGTCTGGAAGTGGTAGAGCATCACCGGCAGCTGGCGGTACGAGCGGACGATGTCGCGCAGCAGGTCGGCCACGACCTCCTCGTGGGTCATGGCCAGGACCATGTCGCGCCCGGCGCGGTCCTCGAAACGGGCCATCTCCGGTCCGATCGAGTCGTAGCGCCCCGTCTCGCGCCACAGCTCCGCCGGGTGGACGACCGGCATGAGGAGCTCCTGCCCGCCGATGCGGTCCATCTCCTCGCGGATGACCTGCTCGACCCGCTGGTTCACCCGGAACCCGAGCGGCAGGAGCGAGTAGATCCCCGACCCGAGCTGGCGGACGTAGCCGGCCCGGACGAGGAGGCGGTGCGAGACCATCTCGGCCTCGGCCGGGTCGTCGCGCAGGGTCTGGAAGAAGAGCTGGCTCAGGCGCATGGCCGGAAGCATAGCGAAGGGCGGGCCCGGACCTGTTAGCCTCTGGCGTCGTGAGCGATCGCAGCCGGGGTGCCGCGGGAGGAGCCCTTCGCCGTGCCTGACGGCCCGACCATCGTCCTCCTCGCCATCTTCGCCCTGGCCTTCCTCTTCGACTACATCAACGGCTTCCACGACACCGCGAACGCGATCGCGACGTCGGTCTCGACGCGGGCCCTCAAGCCCGAGTACGCGATCCTCCTGTCGGCCACCGCCAACTTCGTGGGTGCCCTCGTCTTCGGCACCGCCGTCGCCGGGACGATCGGCTCCGGGATCGTCCACACGGCCGACACGAACGCCGCGGTCCTCATCGCCGCCCTGACCGGCGCCATCACCTGGAACCTCGTCACCTGGTTCCTGGCCATCCCCTCGTCCAGCAGTCACGCGCTCATCGGCGGGCTGATCGGCTCGTCATGGGCCGCGGCCGGCGCGAACTCGGTCCAGTGGGGCAACTTCGTGGGCAAGGTCATCGTGCCCCTCGTCACCTCGCCGGCCCTGGGCCTCGTCATCGGGCTGATCCTTATGGTCGTCCTGCTCAACCTGTTCGTGCGCGCGAACCCGCGCCGCCTCAACGATCGGTTCCGCCGCCTGCAGGTCATCTCGGCCGCCTACATGGCCCTCAGCCACGGCTCGAATGACGCCCAGAAGACGATGGGGATCATGACCCTCGCCCTCTACAACGCCGGCGTCTACCACCTGGCGGACACGGGCGGCAAGATGCTCGTGCCGATCTGGGTGATGCTCCTGGCTGCGACCGCCATGTCGCTGGGGACGGCCGCGGGCGGCTGGCGGATCATGCGGACGATGGGCCAGCGCGTCGTCAAGCTCGACCCGGTCCACGGGTTCGCGGCGGAGACGACGGCGGCCTCGATCATCCTCGGCGCGTCGCACCTCGGGATGCCGGTCTCGACGACCCACGTCATCTCGACGGCCATCATGGGCGCCGGCTCGAGCGACCGGTTCAGCGCCGTGCGCTGGGGCGTGGCCGGCAACATCGTGACGGCCTGGGTCCTGACCATCCCGGCGGCGGCCGTGGTCGCGGCGGGGGCCTATGAGGTGCTCCACTTCCTCGGCGGCTGATCGCGGCGGCTGATCGGGCGAGGGGCCTGCCGCCGTCCCGACTATCCCTGGGGCGTTCGCAGGACGTAACCGACGCCGCGGACCGTGTGCAGGAAGCGCGGCGCCGACGGGTCGTCCTCGAGGAGCCCGCGCAGCCAGTGGACGTGGACGTCCACCGTCCGCGTCTCGCCCGCGAAGTCGTAGCCCCAGACGTGCTCGAGGAGCTGGTCGCGGCTGAACACCTGACCCCGGTGGCGAAGGAGGAACGCGAGCAGCTCGAACACCTTCGGCTTGAGGGGCACCTCC
>DASVZT010000131.1:0-1626 GCA_036391495.1 Candidatus Limnocylindrales bacterium | reverse complement strand
GATGCCGCGCTCGCACAGGATGACGTTGGGGTTGCCCGAGCTGACGATGTACTCGGCGGCCATGAGCCATTCCTCGATCGTCGCGCCGTACCCGCGCTTGAGCATGACCGGGCGCTGGACGCGGCCGACCGCGGTCAGCAGGGAGTAGTTCTGCATGTTCCGCGTGCCGATCTGGAGGATGTCGGCGTACTCGGCGACGATGTCGACCTGGTTCGGCTCCATCACCTCGGTGATGACCGGCAGGCCCGTCCGGTCGCGGGCCTCGGCCAGGTATCGCAGCGCCTCGACGCCGAGACCCTGGAACGAGTAGGGACTCGTGCGCGGCTTGAAGGCGCCGCCGCGGAGGACCGTCGCACCGGCGGCTGCGACCGCATCGGCCGTCTCGAAGAGCTGGTCGCGGCTCTCGACCGAGCAGGGACCGGCCATCATCGTCAGGCTCCCGTCGCCGATGACGGTGTCGAGCACACGAATGACGGTGTCCTCGGGATGGAACTCGCGGCTCGTCAGCTTGAAGGGCCGGTTGATCGCGGTAACGCTGTCGACACCGGGCAGAGCGGCGAGCCGCGCCTGGAGCTCCGGCTTTCGCGCCGAGGCGATCTCTCCGACGACGGCGATCGTGGCGTGCTCGGCACCGATGTGGTCGAACGGCAGGAGCCCCTCCGCGAGGATGCGGCCCTTCACGCCGTTGATCTCCGCCTCCGTCGCGGAGACCGCCATCACCACGAACATCGTCGTCCTCTCCGCGGTCTCGGCTCGTGATTCCGTCGCGGCCGATCCGCCGTCAGTCCAAACAAAAAAGCAGAGGTCGGGACCTCTGCTTCATCCCGGCACGTCCCGTGCCCCAGGCCTCAGGCCGAGGGGTGGGTCATGCCGGGCAGCCGTAAAAGAAGAAGTGGCACATCGCGTGGGCGGACAGTACGCGTGCGCGACGCCGCGTGTCAAACGCGGTGGGTGGGTCGGCCCGTGGTAGCATGACCGCCGCCGTCCGACGGAGAGGTCGCATAGAGGTCTAGTGCAGCGGTTTGCTAAACCGCCAGGTGGGGTAACCTGCCTCGAGGGTTCGAATCCCTCCCTCTCCGCCAGGCCACCTCGGCGATCCGACGGCAGCACGTGCGCCCGTAGCTCAGTGGATAGAGCGTCAGGTTGCGGACCTGAAGGCCGTGAGTTCGAGTCTCGCCGGGCGCGCCAGGCACCAGCAGTTCCCATCCGCCCAACGAGAGCTCCATGACCGACGATCCCGAGCGCCGGGCGCTCGAGCGAGCGCTGGCCGGTCGAGGCGAGCACGAGCTGTTCCCGTGCGATCCCGCGCTGGCCGACACGGCGGCGTTCTGCGCCGCATATGGCTTCCGGCTCGAGGACTCGGCGAACACCATCGTCGTCGCCGGTAAGGCCGATCCCCGTCGCTACGGCGCCTGCGTCCTCCTCGCCACGACACGCCTGGACGTCAACCACGTGGTCGCCGGCCGCCTGGGGACCCGCAAGGCGTCCTTCGCGTCGGCCGAGGAGACGATCGCGCTGACAGGCCAGGAGATCGGCGGCGTGACCGCGTTCGGCCTGCCGGCCGGTCTGCCCCTGTGGGTCGATGCGGCGGTCATGGAGCGTGAGCGGATCGTGCTCGGCGGTGGC
>DASVZT010000130.1:0-5911 GCA_036391495.1 Candidatus Limnocylindrales bacterium | reverse complement strand
GCCACAGGAGCCACTGGCCGCGACGACGACGCGTGGCGCGGTACCATCCGCCCGCGGTGCCCCCGTAGCTCAGTGGATAGAGCGAGGCCGTCCTAAGGCCTGCGTCGGCGGTTCGAGTCCGTCCGGGGGCGCTTCTTCATGCCCGAACCGACGAGCATCGGCGAGATGGGCCCCGCGTAAGCTCAGGATCCCGGCGGGAAGGCGTAGCCGGTCTCGATGATCGTCCCGTCGAAGTACTCGACGAGGTGGGTACGGAGCTGCCAGCCCTCGAGGGCGCCGTAGCCGCGGGCGATCTCGATGCCGTACGTGTTCGCCTCCGGGTAGGCCCAGTGCTGGACGTAGGTGCCGAGCCAGCCGCCGTCGATGCCGCTCAGGACGTACTGGTCCCCACCCTGGACGACACCCAGACCCATGCTCACGTCGACGTGAGAGGGGAAGACGTACGTCGTCCCGGTGCAGAGCAGGCTGCCCGTCGAGGCATAGGTCCCAGTCCAGCCTCGCAGGTGGAACGTCTGCCCGGCGACGAACGCGCTCGCGGCGTCCGCGTCGGCGAGTCGGGCCTCGCACGCGACGGGCACCGCCGTCGGGGGAGCGGCCGCGGCCGGCACCGCCCCCACCAGAAGGACCGCGAGCGGGAACGTCGCGGCCATCATCAACCGCCCATGCATCGATGCACCTCCTTCGGACGCTGCAGATCCCCCCGCTCGCCCATATCGACCCTCCTCTGTACGGTCCGCCGCTCTCCCGGATGCTCGATCGCCGGCCTGTGGCGTCGCTTTGCCGGCGGAGAGCGAGGCTCGAACGATGGCGCAGCTGGGGGAAGCAGTCGGGGGCGGTCGCCGCGATTCCGAGCCGAACGGCCGTAGCGCGGACCATCACACCCAGCGAACATGCCGGCGGGGGTGAAGGGTGCAGTTCCGGATCCTCGGACCGCTCGAGGTGGAGCAGGACGGGCGGGTCCTGGCGATCACGCCCGGTCACCAGCGCGCCCTGCTCGCCCTCCTGATCGTCAACGCCAACACGGTCCTCTCGCCCGACCGGATCGTCGCCGACGTGTGGGGCGACGAGCTTCCCGGCAGCGGCACCAAGGCACTCGCGTTCCACGTCTCCCGGCTGCGCGCGTCGCTCGCCGCGGGCCAGCCGGGAGACGTCGCGTCCAGCTGCCTGGCGACACAGCCCGGCGGGTACGTGCTGCGGATCGATCCCCAGGCCATCGACGCGGTCCGGTTCGAGCGGCTGGCCCGTGAGGCCCACGAGCGACTCGCCGTCGATCCGACCGAGGCCCAGGCGATGCTGCTCCAGGCCCTCGCACTCTGGCATGGCGACGCGCTGATGGACGTCGCCGATGCCGGCTTCGCCCAGACTGAAGCTCGTCGTCTGGAGGAGCTGCGCCTCGAGGCGCTCGAGGACCGGCTCGAGGCGGACCTGGCGCTCGGCGGCCACCTCGCCGCGATCGGCGAGCTGCAGGCGCTGCTCGAACGGGATCCCCTTCGGGAGCGGCTGCGCGGCCTGTTGATGCTGGCCCTGTACCGGGCGGGTCGCCAGGCGGAGGCTCTGCGGGTGGCCGGAGCGGGCCGCCGGTTGCTCTCCGAAGAGCTCGGCGTGGACCCCTCGCCAGAGCTGGTTCGTCTCGAGACGCAGATGCTGACCCAGGATCCCGCGCTCGCCAGCCCGGGCGGGTCCCGACCGGCGCCGAGGCCGCGCAACCCCTACAAGGGGCTGCGGGCCTTCGGCGAGGCGGACAGCGCTGACTTCTTCGGGCGCGAGGCGCTGGTCGGGCGCCTGGTCGTCCGACTCGAAGATGCCCTCCGCGCGGACCGATTCCTGCTCGTGGCGGGTCCGAGTGGGAGCGGCAAGTCGAGCGTCGTCCGCGCCGGGCTCGTGCCGGCCCTGCGAGCCCGTGCCGTCGCCGAGTCGGCGGGCTGGCGGATCGCCACGATGGTGCCCGGGATGTCCCCGTTCCGGGAGCTCGCGGCCGCCCTGCGAGCGGCCGGAGTCGCAGCCACGGAAGGCGCCGAGGAGGCGGCCGAACGTGAGGGCGGCCTGCGTCGGGTGGTCGCCGGTCCCGCCGACCGGGCCACTCGAACGCTGTTGGTCATCGACCAGCTCGAGGAGCTCTTCCTGCGCGTGGATGTGGCCATGCGGGACCTCTTCCTCGGCGGGCTCCTCGCGGCGCTCGCAGAGAGCGACGCGGCGCTGGTCGTCGTGGCCACGATGCGGGCCGACTGCCTGCACCTGCCGCTGGCGCTCGGCGGGATCGGCGAGCTGGTCCGTCGCTCCACGGAACTGGTCGCTCCCTTGACGCGGCCCGAGCTCGAGCGCGCGATCGTCCGCCCGGCCGAGGCCGTCGGGGTGGAGGTGGAGCCGGGCCTGACGGCCGAGATCGTCGGCGATGTCCTGCGCTCACCGGGCGCGCTGCCCCTCTTGGAGTACGCACTCACCGAGCTGTTCGAGCGATCCGACGGTCGGCGCCTGACCCGGGAGGGGTACGCGGCGATCGGCGGCGTCGCGGGAGCCCTGGAGCGCACCGCCGACGAGGCCTGGACCTCGCTCGATCCCACTCGTCGCCTCGTTGCGCAGCAGATCCTCCTCGGCCTGGTGTCGGTCGACTCCGACCGTGTCGCGGTGTCCCGGTCCGTCTCGCGCGCGGCGCTCGAATCGATGGCCGTGGACCCGGCGGACACCCGCGTGGTGCTCGACGAGCTCGGCAGGCGTGGCCTGCTGACGTTCGACGCCGATCCGTCGACCGGGAACCCGATGGTCACGATCGCCCACGAGGCGCTCCTCGAGCGCTGGCCCAGGCTCGCCGGCTGGATCGACGACCTGCGCCAGGACCTCTCGACCCGGCGGCGTCTCGCGGAGCTGTCGGGCGAGTGGGACGCCGCGGCCCGCTCGCCGGGGTTCCTGGCGACCGGCGCGCGCCTCGATCGCCTCGAGTCGTGGGCCCGCGGCACCCGGCTGCGCCTCACCGAGGGCGAGCGAGCCTACCTCGCGGCGAGCTCAGCCGAGCGAGAGCGCCTGGCCCGGGTCGAGACCGAGCGAGCGGCGCGCGAGCGCGGGATCGAGCGGCGCGCACGAAGGGTACGGACGTTCCTCGCCGCCGTCCTCGTGCTCGGGCTCGTACTGGCCGGCGGGCTGTCGGCGGCGTTGATCGGCGCGCGACAGGCGGAGGCCGAGGGGGAGGCCGTCGCCCGGGCACGCCAGCTCGCCACCGGCTCGGTCGCGGTCCTCGGCACGAACCGACAGCTGAGCATCCTCCTCGCCCTCGAGGCCGCCGACGCGACCGCCCGGCGCGGCTACGTGGTGGAAGCCGCCTACGACGCCCTCGGCTGGGCACTCCAGGAGGCACAGGTGGCGTATCCGGCGGACGCGGGGCCGACCGGCATCCGGCCGGCGCCGGACGGAGCGCGGGGCGTCTATCTCGAGTCGCCGGACGTCCTGATGCGTCTCGGGATCGAGTACATCCGGCGCTTCCGGTCGAGCGTCGCCCTGACGCCCGACGAATGCCGGATCTACGGCCAGGCCAGGCCCTGCCCGCCGGTCGATCCGCCGGCCGACGGCAGGACGCTCCTCGTGCGCACCGTCGCCGGCACGCAGTCGGCGGCCTCGCTCGCAGGGGCCGGCGGCGGGTCGGGCTTGCGCGTGCGCGTGCTGTCCGAGCTGCCCGCGAGCATCTCGACCGCGATGGAATGGTCGCTCAAGGGAGCCGCCGTCACGGTCGAGTGGGATCCGGCGGTGGGCGGCGACCTCGCGGCACGGATCGCCGGTCGGGATCTGCCCGACGTCGCGATCGTGTCGCGGCCGTCGTACGTCCGGGCGGCGGCACGAGATGGCTGGTTGGTCGATCTGGCCGGGCGGGTGGATACCACTGCGCTGGCGGCCGCCGGCGCGTACGCGCTGGGGCTGGGGCGCGTGCCCGGCCCGGGGTCCGGCGCGGCCGTCGGCCAGTACGGCCTGCCGATCGCCGCGTCCCTGTCGGACGTGCTCTGGTATCCGGAGCAGGCGTTCGCGTCGAGCGGCTACGCCGTCCCCTCCACGATGACAAGCCTGACGTCCCTGGCTGATCGGATCAGGGCCGACGGCAGGACGCCGTGGTGCTTGGGCATGGAGGCTGCGGCGCAGTCCTCGGGTTCGGCGGCGGATTGGGTGGAGGGACTCTTCCTGGACGCCCAGGGGCTCGCCAGATACGACGGCTGGGCGAGTGGGCTCGAACGCTTCGGCAGCGCGGACGTGCGGTCTGCCCTCGAGGCGACCGGTGAGCTCCTCGGCAAGCCCGGTGCGGTCGCTGGGGGCCTCGCGTCAGCGGCACGGACGGCCGAGCGGTACGCGGCCCTGCCGATGCTGCTGTCGCAGGGACCCGCGTGCTGGCTCTACCGCGGCGCATCGACCGATCGACCGACGTTCGCGTACGGCGCCGCGCCGAGGATCGGCGCCGTGGGGTTCCCCGGGCCAACGACGGGTCCGACGCCGGTCCTCGGGCGGCTGTACATGGTGGTCATGCTCCATGACCGCCCGGAGGTCCGGCGGTTCGTCGAGGCGCTCGTGAGCGGTCCGTTCCAGTCCGCTGTCGCGGCCTCGCTCGGCGGCGCAGGGATCTTCCCGGTCGGCGCGGCTGCCGTCCCGGCGGACGACATCGCCGCGGAGCAAGGTCGGCGGCTGCGGGTCGGGCTGGACAACGGGACCTTCCGCGTCCGGGTCGTCGACCTGGTGCCGGCAGCAGTGGCCGAGGCGTTCGCCGGGGACGTGACGACCTACCTGGAGATGCGGTCCTACTTCATCGCCGCCTCGGGCTCGACCGCGATGATGGACTTCGCGGCTGACGCTGCCTGGGACGCGCTCGGGCGGAGCGGCGCGCCGTGACCGGCGGGTGACGACCGGCAAGCCGTGACTCGCCGCGGCCACAGCGGCAGCATCGCGCCGCGATGGAGGATCGGGGTAGCCGGGACGGATCCGCTCCCGCGACTCGGAGGTCGCAAACGATGAGGTACCTCGCAGTCCTGATCGCCGGAGTCCTGGTCCTTGCGGGTTGTGGTGCCGCTGGTGCCGCGACGCCGGTCCCCACCGGCACCTCGATGGCGAGTGTGACCCCGGGTCCATCCACCACGCCGAGCGCGGCACCGGCGTCGTCACCATCGGCGGCCGCATTCTCGGCCCGGGTCACGTTCGACGGGACTCGCTGCGTCTACGAGGGTCCGGCCGTGATCGCGGCGCCGGCGACCCTCGCCCTCACCTACGCGCCGACCCCCGCCGCGGAAGGCACCTCGCTGATGCACATGAACGTCCGGGCCGATACGACGCCGGCGGTCATCGCGAAGACGATGGCGGACTCGAACGCGCCGAAGGTCGGCGAAGGAGCCCCGGCTTGGGTGCTGGTCGACAGCTGGAACAACCAACTGGGCAGCGGCACGTTCACCTGGGACGTCCACGTCTGGCGAGTCGGCGGGGTCGTCTACGACAAGCTCTACGTCGCGTGCCTTCCGACGCTCCCCGGGTATCCGGCCGGCGACTACGCCCTGATCCAGCTGGTCGAGGCGGCGGCGAGCGCGTCGCGCTGAGCACAGGTCGACCCGGCCTGGTGCTGCTCCGCTCGCATGTGCCCGGCTACCGACTTCAAGCCGCTGGATCCCGGGTGGCTAGCGGGAGGCAGCGTGCCATCGACGTTCCCGAGACCAGCCTCGTCGACGTACAGGAGCGGCGATCTCAGCGCGGAGTGACCGAGCGCGTTGCGGGCGTGATCGAGGCGGACATCCCGGGCTCGCTCGAGATCGAGGGCATGCGACCGGGCACTGAAGTGTTGCATCGATGTATCGTCCGGGACGTGGGCGGACGACCCTCCCGAGAGCCGGCGGGTTCGAGGCTCGGGTGATGCAGGAGTACCGCGTGACCGTGGCTGATCTGCTCATGGCGTGGC
>DASVZT010000129.1:0-12001 GCA_036391495.1 Candidatus Limnocylindrales bacterium | reverse complement strand
CAGAAGCGGATCGGGGTCACCGGGAGCGGCAAGGCCGTCCGGGTGAAGTCCTGGCGCGGTCACCATCTCGAGATCAAGTCGTCGCGCCGGACGCGACGCTATGCGGGCAAGAGCGTGCTCGGGACGTGGGCGAAGGCCCAGGTCCGCCGGCTGCTCCCGTACCTCTAGGAGCAGGGTCGATCCATGGCACGCGTCAAGCGCGGCGTCGCCGCCCACCATCGTCACAAGCGACTCCTGAAGGCCGCCGAGGGCCGGAAGGGGACGAAGTCCCGGCTCATCAAGGCCTCGCGCGAAGCGAGCCTGCACGCGATGGCGTACGCGACGCGCGACCGCAAGCAGCGCAAGCGGGACATGCGCTCGCTCTGGATCGTGCGGATCAACGCGGCGGCGCGGCTGAACGGCCTGACGTACGGCGCGTTCATCTCGGGCCTCAGGAAGGCCGGCATCGGCCTGGACCGCAAGATCCTCGCCGACCTCGCCGTACGCGACGCGGCCGCCTTCGGCGCCATCGTCGAGGCGACGAAGAGCGCCTGAAGGCCGAGGCGGGCCCGGAGGTCCGCCGTCGACGATCGGGGCCCTCGCGTCGTCCTCGACGACCCGGGGGCTCGTGATTCTCAAGGGAATGAGGAGAGGTTCCGCGTGGATCTCGGAACGATGATCGGGGATCTCGAGCGGCTGCGCGACGAGGCGCTGGCCGCGATCCCGGCCGTCCCGGACGGCGCCGCGCTCGAGGAGCTGCGCCTGGAGTACCTCGGCAAGAAGGGACGCCTCACCGGGATCCTGCGCGGCATCGGGGCGCTGGCGCCCGAGGATCGCCCCAGGGTCGGCGCGATCGCGAACGAGGTCCGCGAGGCTGTCGAGACCGCCCTCGCGTCCCGTGGCGACGTCATCCGCGCCGGGGATCTCGCTGCCCGGCTCGCGGCCGAGGCCGTCGACGTCACCGCGCCCGGCCGGCCGATTGCCCGGGGGACGCTCCACCCGATCGTCGAGACGAGCCGCCGGATCGCCGAGGTGTTCGGCCAGTTCGGCTTCGTCGTGTACGAGGGCCCCGAGGTCGAGACCGACGACCGCAACTTCCAGATGCTGAACATCGCGCCGGACCATCCCGCGCGCGACCTGTGGGACACGCTCTACGTCGACATCCCCGGGCATCTCCTGCGGACGCACACGTCGCCGGGCCAGATCCACGTCATGCATGCCGAGCGCCCGCCGATCCGGGCCCTGCTGCCGGGTCGCTGCTTCCGCTTCGAGGCCGTGGACGCCTCGCACGGCTTCGAGTTCTTCCAGGTCGAGGGCCTCATGGTCGACGAGGGAACGTCCATGGCCGACCTGCGCGGCCTTCTCGACCAGTTCGCGCACGCGATGTTCGGCGCGAACCGGGCGACCCGCTTCCGGCCGGGCTACTACCCGTTCACCGAGCCGTCCGTCGCGTTCGACGTCGAATGCGTCGTCTGCGACGGCGTGGGCTGCCCGGCCTGCTCGCGCACGGGCTGGATGACGATCCTGGGCGCCGGCATGGTCCACCCCGTCGTGCTGCAGTACGGCGGCCTCGACCCGGAACGCTTCCAGGGCTTCGCCTTCGGGATGGGCGTCGAGCGCATCGCGAACCTCCGTCACGCCGTCGGCGACCTCCGCTACTACATGGAGAACGACCTCCGCTTCCTGGGGCAGTTCCGATGAGGGTGCCGCTCGGCTGGCTGGCCGACTACGTCGACATCGACCTCCCGCCCGAACGGCTCGCGGAGCGCCTCACCCTCCTGGGCATGGAGGTCAAGGGGATCGAGCGGTGGGGCGCCGACTGGCGCAACGTCGTCGTCGGTGAGCTCCTGACCGTGGCGAAGCATCCCCGCGCCGACCGCCTGTCGCTCACGACCGTGACCGTCGGCGACGGCCAGGTGCTCGAGATCGTCTGCGGCGCGACGAACATCGCCCCCGGCCAGCGGGTGCCCGTGGCGCTCCCGGGAGCCGTCCTGCCGGGCGAGCGACGCATCGAGCGCACCGAGAAGATGGGCGTCGTCAGCAACGGCATGCTGTGCTCGGGCGACGAGCTGCACCTGACGTCCGATGCCGACGGGATCCTGATCCTGCCCGGCTCGACGCCGATCGGCGCCGAGCTGTCGGACCTCTATGGCGACGTCGTCCTCGACGTGGACGTCAAGCCCAATCGCGGCGATGCGCTGTGCCTCCTCGGGCTCGCCCGCGAAGTGTCGGCCGCCACCGGCGCGCCCGTCCGACCGCCCGTGATCGAACTCGTGGAGTCCGGGCGGCCGACCGCCGAGCGGATGACGGTCGAGGTCGAGGAGGCCGGGCTCTGCACCCGTTTCGTCGGGCGCTGGGTCTCGGGGGTGCGGATCGCGCCGTCGCCCGAGAGGGTCCAGATGCGGCTCCAGGCCGCGGGGATGCGTCCCGTCAGCAACGTCGTGGATGCCTCGAACTACGTCATGCTCGAGCTGGGCAAGCCGACGCACACCTTCGACGGCGCAGCGGTCCGCGACGGGCGGATCATCGTCCGCCTCGCGCGCGAGGGCGAGCGCCTGGAAACCCTCGACCACGTCGTGCGTGACCTGACACCCGACACGCTCATCATCGCCGACGCAGCCGGCGTCATCGGTATCGCGGGCGTGATGGGCGGCGCAGCCTCGGAGATCTCGGACGCGACGACCGACGTCGTCATCGAGTCAGCGGTGTTCGATCCCGTCAGCATCCGCCGGACGGGGCAGCGGTACGCGCTGCGGTCGGAGGCGAGCCTGCGCTTCGAGAAGGGGCAGGAGCACCGGCTCGCACGGCTCGGGGCCGACCGGGTCGCCCAGCTGCTGGCCGCCTGGGCCGGGGGCGAGGTCGCCCCGGGCGTCGTCGACACGGATCCGCGCGAGCTGGACCGGACGTCGGTCGCGTTCCGCCCGGGACGCGTGAACCGGCTGCTCGGGACGTCGCTGTCGAGCGCCGAGCAAACCGAGCTGCTCGGCCGTGTCGGCGTCGAGGTCGAGGTCGCCCCGCCCATGACGCCGATCGCCGTATCCCGGGGCTCGAAGCCACTCGACATCACCGACCCGTCGGGCGAGACCCTCGTCGCCATCGTTCCGACCTGGCGCCGTGATCTCGCCATCGAGGCCGACGTCGCCGAGGAGGTCGCACGCGTCCGCGGGTACGAGCTCGTCCCCGGCAAGACGCCGGACACGGAGATGCCGGCGTATCGTCCGGCGCCGCTCGAGGTGCGCGATGCGCTCCGCGATCTGCTCGCGGGTGCCGGCCTGTCCGAGGTCGTCACCCACGCGCTCGTGTCGCCGCGCCACGAGGAGCTCCTGCGCTGGACGGGCGACCGCACTGGCGGCATCGGCGGATCCGACGCGCCTGTCGTGCCGGGCGACGAGCGCGCGGGCGGAGAGCCGATCCGGGTCACGAATCCCCTGTCGCGAGATCACTCGGTCATGCGCCGTGAGCTCATCGGGAGCCTTCTGGGGGTCGTCGGCACGAACGTGCGCCAGGGGATCGACGATGTCGCGATCTTCGAGGTCGGCAAGGGATACGCATGCGACGACACGACGCCCGAGGGCACGCGCGAGTGGTGGCGCCTCGCGCTCGCCCTGACCGGTCAGGCGGCCCCGTCGTCCTGGAACCGTCCCCCGCGCGCGGCCGACCTCGACGACGTGAAGGGCCTCGTCGAGCTCGTCGCCCGGCGCCTGGGCTTCCAGGAACCGACCTACGCGCCCGACGGCGGCGGCTATCCGTTCCATCCCGGACGCAGCGCCCTCGTCAGGGCGATCGGCGCGGAGGGAGACGCGGACGCTGGCCGTGTCGTCCTCTACGGCCGTGTCGCGGAGCTCCATCCCGCCGTCGTGGAGGCGTTCGATGTCCGGGCGTCCGGGCGCGTCGTCGTCGCCGAGGTCGCGGTCCGTGGCCTCGCCGGCGGATCGCTGCCGGTCGTCCGCGCGAGCACCGTCGCCCACGTCCCCGCCGTGGAGCGCGACATCGCCGTCGTCGTCGGCGAGGGCGTGTCGGTCGCAGCGGTCGCCCACGCGATCTGGGCCAGCGGCGGGACGCTCCTCCGCGGTGTCCGCCTGTTCGACATCTACCGCGGAGCGCCGCTCACCGAGGAGGACAAGAGCCTGGCCTACCGGCTGCTCTTCCAGGCCCCGGATCGGACGCTGACCGAGGCTGAGCTCGAGGCGGCCGTCGCGGCGATCCGCGCGGGCCTGCGGGAGGCGGTCGACGCCCGCTTCCGCGAGTAGTCGAACGCCCGCTTCCGCGAGTAGTCGAACGCCCCCTTCCGCGAGTAGTCGAACGCCCGCCACCGCCGGCGATCGTCAGGCCGGCGTCGGCGGCGCTTCGTCCGGACGAGGCGGCCCGCCCCGCCATGAGCGCGGCGATCCTCTGCCTTGCGGCGCCCCGTCTGGCGCTGCTACCCTCCCGACACCGAGGGCGGGCACTGCGAGGGTGAGGAGCGGCACGTGGACATCGTCGGGTTCATCACGTCCCAGACGCTGTTCGACATCCTCTTCCTGTTGCTGCTGCTGGCCGCACTCGTGCTCGGCTTCGTCCAGGGCGCGATCCGCCGCCTCCTCGGCATCGTCTCGCTCGTCCTCGCGTTCCTCATCGCCGCGAACCTCCGAGACCCGCTCGGCGCCTTTCTGGCGAAGAACTGGACCCAGTTCCCGACCGAGTACTCGTACATGCTCGCGTTCCTGGGCCTGTTCGTGCTCGGGTCCGTCCTCCTCACGATCCTCATCCAGGGCTTCTATCACCGCTCGCTCATCCGGAACTCGCAGGCGCTCGACGAGGTCATCGGCGCCGTGCTCGGCGTCGTCCAGGCGATCCTGCTCGTCGGCCTGGTCGGCATCATCCTCGACAGCTACTTCAAGATCCCCGGCGCTCCGCACACGTCGGGCGAGCTCGGCTTCCTGCGATCGCTCTTCGAGGCGTGGGACGGGTCGGACGTGGCGGTCGCCTACCGCGACACCCTCATCCCCGCGTTCTTCTCGCTCGTCGGCTGGCTGGTCCCCGACGCCATCGAGGCGCTGTACCGCCACTGACCTGCGTCGCCGGGGTGCGCGGTGAGGGACGGCCTTGCTGCGCCGACGTCCCGTGGCACGTTCCCGCGCTTCCTGCTCGAATCAGCTGGCGTCGTCGCGGCCGCACGAGCGCTCCTCGGCGCCGTCCTCGTCCGGGAGGACGACCAGGGACGGCGAGCCGGGCGCATCGTCGAGGTCGAGGCCTACGCGGGCCCCGAGGACAGGGCCTCCCACGCGCGCTTCGGTCCTCACGGGCGATCGGCGGTCATCTTCGGCCAGGCCGGCGCCGCGTACGTGTACCTTGTCTACGGGATGCATCACTGCCTGAACGTCGTGGCCGGCCCCATCGGGGCGCCCAGCGCCATCCTGATCCGTGCCGTCGAACCGCGTGACGGGATTCAGCTCATGCGGTTGAGCCGCGCGTCTGCCCACGTCGCCACGCGCCGTTCGCCGCCGCCGGACGCCCGCGCTGCCGCGATCGAGCGTTTCGAGCGGATGCCGGCGGCTCGCCTCGCCTCCGGGCCGGGGCTCGTCTGTGCATCGTTCGGCATCGACCGCTCGTGGACCGGGATCGACCTGTGCGACCCGGGCTCGCCGCTCCGGCTGGAGATCGATCCGGCGCCGGACGACCGCACGACGGCCCCCTTCGATCAGGTCGTCGCATCGCCGCGGATCGGCGTGGCCTATGCGGGCGATCCGTGGGCCACCGTCCCATGGCGGTTCCACCTCGCCGGGAGCCCTGCCGTCTCCGGCCGGCGAGGGGCGGAGTAGGGGATGGACGCGCGCTCGATCGCCCTGCTCGAGTTCCCGCAGGTCCGCGACCGGCTTGCCGAAGCGACCGCCTTCCCGCCGGGGCGCCGGCTGGCCGAACGCCTCGAGCCGAGCGACGACGCGTATCTCGTGGGGCGCTGGCTCGACGAGACGGACCAGGCGCGTGCCCTGCTCGTGGAACGCCCGGGTGTCGGGATCGGGGGTGCGCACGACATCGGGCCCGCGATCGAGCGGGCGGCTCGCGGCGGGCGGCTCGACCCGCAGCAGTTCCTCGAGCTCGCCGAGACGCTCGACGCGATCGCGCGGCTCGGGACGTCGCTCGCCGACGAGCGGCGACCACTCCTGCGCGAGCTCGGCCGCGAGCTGCACGCCCTGCCGGCCCTGCGCAGCACGCTGGCGCGGAGCTTCGATCCGGTCGGGGAGCTCCTCGACACGGCCTCGCCGCGCCTCGGCGGCCTGCGGGCGGCCGTCCGCGTCGCCTACGAGCGTCTGCGGCGGCGCCTGGACGCCCTCGTCGGCTCGGAGCTGGGCGGAGCGCTCCAGGAGCCGCTCGTCACGCTCCGCAACGGTCGGTATGTCGTGCCCATCAAGGCCGAGGCGAAGAGCCGGGTCAAGGGCATCGTCCACGACGCCTCCGGGAGCGGCCAGACGCTCTTCGTCGAGCCGCTCGTCGCGGTGGAGCTGGGCAACGCTTGGCGCGAGGCCCAGGCCGCGGAACAGGCCGAGGTCGAACGGATCCTCGACGAGCTCTCGGCGATGGTGGCCGCCAACGCGGTCTCCCTCCGCAGCTCCCTCGACGCGCTCGCGCGGTTCGACCTGTGGACGGCCAAGGCCAGGCTCGCCGCCGAGATGGACGCCGTTCGCGCCCAGACCTCCGAGCGCGCGGAGATCGTTCTCCTCGGCGCGCGGCATCCCGGCCTGGCCGGACGCGTCGTCCCGATCGACGTCCGGCTCGGGGGCGACTTCACCGCGCTCGTCATCACCGGCCCGAACACCGGTGGCAAGACGGTGACCCTGCGGACCCTCGGGCTCCTCGCGCTCATGCACCAGGCGGGGCTCCACGTGCCCGCCGATGCGGGGAGCAGTCTGCCCGTCCTGCGCGACGTCTTTGCCGACATCGGCGACGAGCAGTCGATCGCGCAAAGTCTCTCCACGTTCAGCGGGCACCTGCGCTCGATCGTGCGGATCGTCGAGGCGGCCGGGCCGTGGACCCTCGTCCTGCTCGACGAGCTCGGCGCCGGCACCGACCCGACCGAGGGTTCGGCGCTCGCGCAATCGCTCCTCGATCATTTCGTGCGGGCGGGCGCGCTCGTCGCGGCGACGACCCACTACGCGGAGCTCAAGGCCTATGCGCACAACACGCCGGCAGCGCGCAACGCCTCGGTCGCGTTCGACCTCGCGACGCTCAGCCCGACCTACCGGCTGACGATCGGCCTGCCCGGCGGCAGCCAGGCATTCGCGATCGCCGAACGGCTCGGGCTGCCCGAGGGTATCGTCGCGGACGCGCGATCGCGCCTGTCGGAGACGCATGCCGCGCTCGAGGAGACGCTCGCGTCGATCCGCTCGTCGGAAGCCGCGACGGCGGAGGCGCTCGACCGCGCCCGTGCGGCCGACGTGCGTGCGGCCGACGCTCTGCGGACGGCCGAGGAGGAGCGGCGCAAGGCGCGGCGCGAGCGGGACGAGCTCGTGCGGGCCGCCCGCGACGAGGCGGAGTCGCTCGTCGACGCCCTGCGCGACGAAGTCCGCGCCACGCGCCGTGCGCTGGAGCGCGAGACGGTGACCGTCCAGTCGCTCGACGCGGCGGTCTCTCGGGCGGAGACGCACCTGGCTGCGCTGCCGAGCGCCGCACCGGTCGCTCCGCCCCCGGCGCGTCGCGATCCCCTCAGCTGGCGCGTCGGCGACCGCGCCCGCAGCCGCAGCCAGGGCTGGGAGGGGCGCATCGCCGCGCTGCAGAAGGGCGGCCGGCGGGCGACGCTCGAGGCCGGCGGGCTGCGCGTGACAGTGGAGCTCGACGACCTCGAACCGCTGGTCGGCCCGGCGTCCGGGCGGAACGGCGGCACGGGATCGGCGTCGGCCTCGGCGATCCGGGTCGGCCGGATGCGATCCGTGGCGTCGTCGCTCGACCTGCGGGGCGCTCGCGTCGAGGAGGCCCTCGAGCTGCTCGAGCGCTACGTCGAGGACGCCTCGCTGGCGGGGCTCGACCGCGTCACGATCGTCCACGGGCTCGGGACGGGGGCGCTGCGCGATGCGGTCCGGTCCGCGGCGGCGGCCCATCCCCTCGTGGGCTCGCTCCGCCCGGGAGAGCGTGGCGAGGGCGGCGACGGGGCGACGATCCTGGCGCTGTAGCCCGGCGCGGGCGTCGGGGTCGGCGATCGACCGGGGCGGATCACGCGGCCAGTCGCCCGGGGCCGACGACCGGCCGAGGGCGCGGTTCAGCCCGAGGGGCAGCCGATGCTCTTCGGATCGACGAGCTTGACGTTGACCAGCGAGCCGGGCTGGACCTCGGTCCCGGCGGGCGGGCTCTCGGAGCCGACGACGTAGGTCGACGGCGCGTTCCCGGGCGACACGCCACCGAGCCCGAGACCCGCCGCCGCGAGCGTCTGGACAGCGTTCCCGAGCGTCTGGCAGACGAGGTTCGGCACCTTCGTCATCAGCGGCGGCGTCGGCCCGAGCGAGGGCGGCGGCTCGCTTGGACACGGCCCGAGCGTCGGGTCGCAGGTGGTGCCCGGCGACTCGCTGGGGCATGGCCCGAGCGTCGGGTCACACGGGCTCGGTGACGGCGGGGCCAGCGAGCACGTCGTCGTCGGTGCCCACGGCGCCCCCCAGGACGCCCCGTACGGCATGTACCCGCGCTCGTAGAAGTAGGCCGTGGACCCGTGCAGCTTGTCGGGGCCGCTCGGGGGCCCGCCCGAGACGCCGACGCCCTTGTGCGCCCTGGCGATCCAGTCGTTGGTGTACTGGCGCCACTGCGGGTAGTCGCTCTCGACGTGCGAGAGGTCGAGGAAGCCCTTGATGACCTTGGGACCGGCGCAGCCGTCCTGCCAGAGGTTCCCGGTCGACGAGTCCACGTCGACCGCCACCTTCGTATCGTCGACCTTGGTCGGGACCGTCCCGTCGATGAAGTTCTCGGTGACGGTCGCCGTCGTGAACGGGCCGGGCAGCATCCCGCTCCAGGCATCCACCTTGGCCTGCACGATTCCGGCGGGCTGCGGGAAGTCCGCGATCGGGTCGCCCTTGGAGACCTCCGCGAGGAACGACTGCCACAGCGGCGCGGTCGAGTCGAGGGAGAAGACGCCGCCCGTCTGCGAGTTGTCGCTGTTGCCCATCCAGACCCCGACCGCGATCGCCGGGGCGTTCCCGTCGGCGGGCGGGGCGAGGAAACCGTAGGCCGCGAGATCCTTCGTGTCGTTCGTCGTGCCCGTCTTGAGGGCGGCCGGCCGATGCTGACCGTTGTCGGTGATCTCGAACTTGCCCCAGTACGGGTTCTGGTTCGGATCGGTGTTGCCGCTGAGGATGTTCGTGATGATGTAGGCAGCCTGCTGGCTGACGACCTGCCGTCCCGTGGGCGCCGGCTGGGCCGGTTCCGGCCAGATCTGGGCGCCGGACGAATCGGTGATCTTGGCGATCGTCGTGCGCGGCATCAGCACTCCGCCGTCCGCGATCGCCCCGTACGCGGAGACGAGCTCGTCCGGGTGGATCTCGAGCGTCCCGAGCGCGATCGACGCGCCGGCGACGTTCGTCTGGCTCTGGAACGAGAGCCCGAAGCGCTTCGCCATGGCGAAGACGTTGTCGGGGCCGTTCTCGACCGCGGCCTTGACGGCCGGGATGTTCAGCGAGAACTGGAGCGCCTGGCGCATGCGAAGCGGGCCGCGCTCGAGCTTGTCCGCGTCGAGCGGCACGTAGCCGCCGCCGAAGTCGGTCGCGACGTCCATGATCATCGTCGCGGCCGTCATCGTCCGGGCCTCGATGCCGGTGATGTAGTTGATGGGCTTCATCGCCGACCCCGGCTGTCGCCAGCCGTCGGCGAGGACGTCGAACTTCGGCTGGAACTTCGGGTCGTCGCTCGCGGCGTAGTAGTTGGCCGAGCCGACGTAGGCCAGGATGTGACCCGTCCGGTAGTCGATCGCGATCATGGCCCCGTTCTTGACGCCCTTGCCGCGCAGGTTCTCGATCCACGCCGCGTCGGGCACCTTCAGGCCCGTGAGATAGGCCTTCGTGTTCGAGGCGTTCGGGGCCAGGACCGCAGCCTTGACCCACTTCTCCGCCGAGCGCTGCATGTTCCAGTCGAGCGTCGTCGTGACGCGGTATCCGCCGTTGTCGAGCCGGTCGCAGCTCTCCTGCCCGCTGCCGCAGAGGATGGCCGCGAGCTCCTTGCGGACCTGCCAGACGAAGTGCGGCGCGCGCCAGTTCGTGCCCGCCTGCGGGGCGAGGACGACGGGATCGTTCTTGGCGGCCTCGATCTGGGCGTCGGTCAGGGTCGAGACGGTCAGGACGCGGTTGGTCGTCATGAGGTCCAGGACGTAGTTGCGGCGCTGGACGATCTCCGTGTCGGACGGGACGACGAGCTGGGGCTTGCCGTCGGCGCCCGTGACCTTGACGGCGTTGGCGACGAGGTCGTAGGTCGTCGGCGACTTCGGGATCGCCGCCAGGATGGCCGCCTGCGCGATCGTCAGCTTCGAGAGATCGGTGACCCCGAAGTACGACTTCGCAGCGGCCTTGATCCCGTAGCTCTGGTTCCCGTAGAAGTTCTGGTTGAGGTATGCCTCCATGATCTGGCGCTTGCCCTCGTCGCCGGGGTAGGCCTGCGTCAGGCGGATCGACTGGATGATCTCCTTGATCTTCCGCTCGTAGGTGCTGCCGGTGAACGCGCTCTGGGGAAGGAGCCGAGCGCGGACGAGCTGCTGGGTGATCGTGGAGGCGCCCCGCGCGTTGCCGGTCATCGTGTCGTAGGTCGCCTTGACGAAGGCCAGCGGGTCGAAGCCGGCGTTGGTCCAGAAGGTCTTGTCCTCGATGCTCGTCGTCGCGTCGATCAGGAGGGGCGGGATCTGGTCGTACGGCACGAGCTCGCGCTTCTGGTCGCCGAACCGGGCAAGCTCGACCTTGCCGGACGCGTCGGTGACGACCGTCTGCTGGCTGAAGGCGAGATTGCTGAAGACGGCCTTCGGGTCGGGCAGGTCGCGCGCGAAGTACGTGTAGCCCGCGACGACGCCGACGAACGTCGAGAGGGCCAACGCCGAGAGGGCGAGGAAGAGGAAGATGGGCAGCGCGACGGCGACACCGCGGCCTGGACCCCCGCCACCGCGGCGGTCGGTACCGTTGCGGCGCTGTCGCTCGCGCCTGGCGAGGCTGGTCTGCATGCTCAGTTTCACGATAGCATCTGTGCCGATGGACCCGACGCCACGGCATCCCGGTGTGACGAGCCGTTCGCGCTCGCTGTGACGGCGTCAGCACGCCCGAGCGGCGACCGCCCCAGCCTGCGCCTCTCCGCGCTCCTCGACGAGCTCGGCTGGCGCGGCCTCCTCCAGGACGTCACGCCCGGTCTGGCCGCGCGCCTGGCCACCGGCAGGCCGATCGCCGGGTACAACGGCTTCGATCCCTCCGGGCCGTCGCTCCATCTCGGACACCTCGTCCCGATCATGGGCCTGCTCCATCTCCAGCGGCACGGCGGGCGGCCGGTCGCGGTCGTCGGGGGCGGCACGGGGATGATCGGCGATCCCTCCGGGCGCTCGTCGGAACGGAACCTGCTCGACGCCGCGACGATGGACGCGAACGTCGCCGCCATCCGGTCGCAGCTCGAGCGCTTCCTCGACTTCACGCCCGGGTCGGGCGCGCTGATGGTCAACAACCTCGACTGGCTCGGCGGGATCTCGATGGTCGACTTCCTACGCGACGTCGGCAAGCACTTCACGGTCCCGTACATGCTGGCCAAGGACTCCGTCCAGAAACGGCTGGGCGGGGGGCTGAGCTACACGGAGTTCAGCTACATGCTCCTGCAGGCGCTCGACTTCCTGCATCTCTACCGCCACTTCGGCGTCGAGATGCAGATGGGCGGGGCGGACCAGTGGGGCAACATCACCGCCGGCCTCGAGCTGATCCGGCGCGTCGAGACCGGCACGGAGGGCGTGGAGCCGGCGCACGGCCTGTCCTATCCGCTCTTCACCGATCCCTCGGGCGCGAAGTTCGGCAAGACCGCCGCGGGCACCTCGATCTGGCTCGACGCC
>DASVZT010000128.1:0-13996 GCA_036391495.1 Candidatus Limnocylindrales bacterium | reverse complement strand
GGCGCGATCGGGTGGAGCGGCGGCCGCACGCCCACGCCGTCGATGACGCCGAGCTCCCGCAGGGCGACCTTCGTCCGAGCGCGGTAGTCGCGGACCGGCGAGCCGAAGATTGCCTCCTCGAGCGGCAGGATCCGCTCCCAGATCGCCCGCGCGTCGTCGAACCGGCCGTCCAGCGCGAGCCGGATCATCTCGACCTGCAGATCGACCGCCAGCGTCCCGAACCCGATGAGCGCGCCATCGGCGCCCATGACGAACGACTCGTAGATGAAGTTGTCGTCCCCGGTCAGGAGGGCGATCGGTCGCTCCAGGCGCTCGATCATGCGGCGCGTCTGGAGGTAGAGGCGGGCGTCGAACGACGCCTCCTTGAGCGCCACGACGCTGTCGATGGCGGCGATGCGACGCAGCGCCTCCTCGCTGAAGACGACGCCCCCGAGCGCCGGCTGCAGCTGGAACGCGATCAGCGGCAGGCCGCAACCGCGGGCGATCGCCTCGTGGTACGCCACCGGGATGGCCGGGTCGAGCGGCGTCCCCTGGTAGGCGGGGATCGGGAAGACGAGCAGCGCGCTCGCACCCGTGGCTTCGGCGCGCCTGGCCTCCTCGACGGCCTGGGCGGTGAAGGTCGCGGAGAGCCCGGCGATGACCGGCACGTCGCCCGCCTCGTCGACGGCCACGCGCAGGACGCGCTCGCGCTCGTCCGGCCAGAGATGCGGCCCCTCGCCGGTATCGGCGTTGATCGCGAGCGCCACGGGCCCCTGCGGCAGGAGCCAGCGGAGGTAGCGCCGGTAGGCAGACTCGTCGAAACGGCCGTCGGCGTCGAAGGTCACGATGCAGGCCGGGATGAGACCGTGCAGGTCGAGGGTCATCGGGCGGCTCCCATGGCTGCTCGGGGGATGACGGGTCGGAGGTGTACCTCGTCGGAACGTGGCGTCCCGGTCGACTCGCGCAGGATCACCTCGGTCGGCAGGGTCACGTGTCCGGGGGCGGCGCCGCCGAGGATCCGCTCCACGGCTGCGAACCCGCGCCGCCCGAGCTCGCGCAGGGGCACGCGGACCGTCGAGAGCGGCGGGTTCGTCAGGGCGGCGACCGAGATGTCGTCGAACCCGGCGACAGACACGTCCTCCGGGACGCGGATGCCGAGCTCGGCCAGCCGGGCGAGCGCGCCGAGGGCGAGCAGGTCGTTCGTGCAGCAGATCGCGCTGAACGACTCGGTCGTGGCGAGCAGCAGGTCGATGCCCAGGGCGCCGCCCTCCCGGTCGAACGACGTGTGGACGACGAGGCGCTCGTCGACCGCGAGACCGGCCTCGGCGAGACCCCGGCGGAAGCCCTCGACCCGATCGCGGGCGACGATGAGCCCCGTCGGGCCGGCGAGGAGCGCGATCCGCCGATGACCGAGCTCGACGAGTGCGCCGACCATCGCCGCGACCCCGGCCACGTTGTCGACGCCCGCCTCGGGCTCACCGTCCGAGGACGGCGAGAGGTGGACGACGGCAGCCCCGACCTCGCGCATGCCGGCCACGTGCCTGCCGACGTCGTCGGCCAGCTCGGGGTCGTCGCGCCCGCTCCCTGCGAAGACGACGGCCGCGGCCCGCATCGAGCGCAGCAGCCGGATATACGAGCGCTCTCGGTCCGCGTTGCGCTCCGTGCTGCAGGTGATGACGAGGAAGCCGGCGGCGGTGGCGGCATCCTCGACTCCGCGGACGACCTCGGCGAAGTACGGGTCGGTGATGTCGTGCACGATCACGCCGACGACAGGCACCTGGTGCTTGAGCAGGCCGCGCGCCAGCGCGTTCGGGACGTAGTCGAGCTCGCTGACGGCCTTGAGCACACGCTCACGCGCCGCGGCGCTGACCGGGTAGTCGGCCTCCGAGACGACGCGCGACGCGGTCGCCGTCGACACGCCGGCCAGCCGTGCGACCTCGCTGATCGACGCCACGTCTCGCCTCGACCCTCAGTACGGGAACGGGTACGAGCGAGGCTCGTCGCGGACGGTCACCCATTGCCACTGGCTGAACTCGTCCCAGTTCGCCTGCCCGCCGAACCGGCTGCCGTTGCCCGACGCGCCCATGCCGCCGAACGGGATCACCGCCTCGTCGTTCACGGTCTGGTCGTTGACGTGGACCATCCCGCTGCGGATCCGCTGCGCCAGGGCGAGGCCGCGCGAGATCGATCGCGAGTAGACCGCGCCGGCCAGCCCGTACTCGCTGTCGTTCGCGAGCGCGAGCGCCTCCTCGTCGGTCTCGAAGGTGACGACGGGCGCGACCGGCCCGAAGGTCTCGTCCGTCCAGGCCGGCAGGTCGGGCGTGACGTCCGCGAGGACCGTCGGCCGATAGAACAATCCATCGTGGGTGCCGCCCTCGACCAGGCGCGCCCCGCCGTTGACCGAGCGGCGCACGATCCCGTCGACGCGGGCGAGCTGCTTCTCGTTGACGATCGGCCCGAGATCGACGTCCTCGCGGTACGGGTCGCCGAGCCTGAGGCGGCGCGCCTTCTCGACCAGGAGGTCGACGTAGTCGCCGGCGACGCCGCGGTGGACGATGTGGCGACCGGCGGCGAAGCAGACCTGGCCCTGGAACTGGAAGGAGGCGAAGGCGCCGGCCGAGGCCGCCGCCTCGAGGTCGGCGTCGTCGAGGACGACGAAGGCGTTGTTGCCTCCGAGCTCGAGGGACACCTTCTTGAGCCGCTCGCCGGCGAGGGCGCCGACCCGGCGTCCCGCGGCGGTCGAACCGGTGAACGACACGGCATCCACCGCGGGGTCGGTGACGATGGCCTCCCCGACGTCGGCGCCGCCGACGACCACCTGCAGCAGGCCCTCCGGCAGACCGGCGGCGCGGAAGACGGCCTCGAACATCGCGCCGCCGCAGACCGGGGTCTGGGGATCAGGCTTGAGGATGACGGCGTTGCCGAGGGCGAGCGCCGGAGCGACGACGCGCATGCCCAGGACGCTCGGCGAGTTCCACGGCGTGATCGCGCCGACCACCCCGATCGGGATGCGGCGGACCATCGAGAGGCGCCCCGGCTGCACGGACGGCACCAGGGAGCCGTACGGCTGCGACGGCATCGTCGAGGCGTTGAGGATCTCCCCGACCGTGAACTCCTGCTCGTGGTGCATCTTCGAGTGGACGGCACCTGTCTCGCGCTGCGTCCAGGACCCGAATTCGGAGCGATTTGCCTCGTAGATGTCGGCCGCCAGCCGGAGGATCCGCGCCCGCTCGGCATACCCCGTCGCGGCCCAGGCGCGCTGCGCCGACTGCGCTCGCTCGGCGGCGCGGCGCACGTCGTCGGGCGTCGAGCCGGGGAGCGACAGGAGGGGACGACCGGTGGCCGGCTCGCGCGTCTCGCGCGTCTCGCCTGTGCCCGGGCGCCAGCCGGCCAGGAACGAGTCGAGGAACGACGGACTGACGACGGCAGTCATGAGGGTTCTCCTCGACGGTCGGCCGCGGGGCCGGCGTCATGCGCTTCGTACGCGGAGGCCGGCACGTCCGCGCGGCGTCCCGTCGCGGGATCGCGCCAGACCGCCCCGCGCGCGAGGACCTGGTCGATCAGGCCCTCCTCGATGAAGTCGGGGACCTTCCACGAATAGAGCGTCTTCGCCATCTGTCCCGGGTAGCCGAGCCGCTCGCGGACGTCCCGATCGGTGTAGTAGGCGAAGACGACGACCTGCTGGAGGGCGGCGAGGTGATCCCCCTCGGCCTCGAGCGCAGCCAGGCGTCCGCCCGGCGAGCCGTCGCCGAGCCCCGGCCGGAGAGCCGCGAGCAGCGGCTGGAGGAGGTCGGGACGCGCCGCGAGGACGAAGCGCAACCGGGTATCGCCGACGACAGTGGCCGCGGACGGCATCCCGTGGCCGGCGGGGATGAGGTGGTCGGCGACCGCCGCCAGGACCGCACGCGCCGCGGGGTCGAGCGGAGCGACCGGGTCCGTCTCCGCCGACGCCGGCGTCGCGGCCGGGATCGCCGGCGGGACGGCGATCGGACGGGCGATCGGATCGGCCGTCATGCCGGCACCTGCTGATCGAAGCGGGTGGCGACCATGTGGTCGGCCGCTCGTAGCGCGAGTGCCGCGATCGATGAGGTCGGGTTGACCCCGCCGGACGTCACGAACGCCGACCCGTCGACCACGTAGAGGTTCGGGACGTCGTGCGACCGGTTCCAGCGGTCGAGGACCGACGTCCGCGGGTCGTCGCCCATGCGCGCCGTCCCGAGGAGGTGCCAGCCCGAGTAGCGCATGAGGCGGTCGACCTCGACCGCGTAGGCACCGGCCTCTCGCAGGGATTCCGAGGCCTTCTCGATGTGGAAGTCGAGCAGCCGGCGAGAGTTCTCCGAGACCCTGTAATGGATCTCGGGCGTCGGGATGCCCGACGAGTCGGCCATCGTCGGCGACAGCGTGACGCGGTTCGACTCGTCCGGCAGGTCCTCGCCAAAGAGTCCCCAGTTGGCCGCCCGGCCGAGATGCCGCTTCACGTGAAGGTGGTGCTCGGGGCCCCAGACCTGCGTGCCGGCCCGGCTGGGGAGCGCCGCGTTGATCGGGCCGAACGTCGGGGCCAGGCCCCACTTTGCGCCGCGGACGAACCCGCGGCGCTCGTCGGTCTCGTAGAACTCGAACGACTCGATGGAGCAGCCGAACTGGCCCTGCCAGCTCTCGAGGTCCTCGTCGAACAGCCCGCCGACGTTCGCGAACGGGTGCATCATCAGCCGCCGCCCGACGAGGCCGGAGGAATTCGCCAGTCCGTCCGGATGCCGATCGTCGGTCGAGAGGAGCAGCAGCCTGGCGGTACCGATCGCGTTGGCAGCCAGCACGACGACCTTCGCCGGCTCGAAGCGCTCCGCTCCCGCGTCGTCGATCCAGGTCGCCCCTGTCACGAGCCCCTTCCCGTTCGACTCCAGGCGCCGGACGCGAGCACCCGTCACGAGCCGGGCGCCGAGCCCGATCGCCTTGGGCCAGTGGGTGAGATCGGTGGATGCCTTGGCGCCCTCGCTGCAGCCCTGCTGGCAGGTGCCGCGCTGGACGCACGGGCGCCGTCCGTCGTACGGGGCCGACAGGATCGCGTTCGGCTCCGGCCACCAGTGCCAGCCCATGCGCGCGTGCGCGCGGGCGACCCTGAGCCCGCCCTTCCCGACGGGCAGCGGCGGCAGCGGCGGATCCTCTCCCCCGGGCGGGTAGGCCGGGTCGCCGCCCATGCCCGACACGCCGAATTGCCGATCCGTGCGCTCGTAGTAGGGCCGCAGCTCCTCGTAGGTCAGCGGCCAGTCGTCGGCGATGCCGTCCAGCGAGCGCACGCGGAAATCGGAGGGCAGCATCCGCGGCCAGGCCCCGGCGAAGATGATCATCGAGCCGCCCACCGCGCTGAACATGAGCGGGGAGATGTCCGCGTCGGCCTCGTCGAGGGGGTAGTCCTGCGGGAGGGCGCGCACGTTCGGGCTGGTCGACCACTGCTTGCGCATGGTCAGCTCCCAGTCCAGCTCCGGCCCGCGGAACTCGCCCCGGTCGTACCAGCGGCCCTGCTCGAGGCAGACGACGCTGAACCCGGCCTCGGCCAGCCTGAGGGCGACGACGCCGCCGGACGCACCGGCTCCGACGATCAGGACGTCGGCGGGATCCTTGGCCACGGGACGACTCCTTGCCTGGCGGGACGCTGGTCGTGATCGACGGCCGGGCGGCGGAAGGAGGCCGATAGTAAAGGGTTTCTATCGGGGCTGCAAGAGGTCGCGCAGTGTCGTGTGGCGGGTGGTCGAGTGGCGGGTGGTCGGGTGCGGCGGGCGTGCCGGGCTGTCGAGGCGGTGGTGCTCGTGCGATCAAGGGTCGGGGAGCCGGCGCGCCGTCTCGTCGTCGAGCTGCTCGAGGAGCCTGGCGGTCCCGCGGCGGAGCATCTCATCGAGCATCGGACCCATCGCCTCCAGGATGGCCCGCTCCTTGGCGCTCCTCGGCGCCGCGAAGCGCTCGTGGATGACGGTCCCGCCGGCGGCCGGCTCGAACTCGGTCGTCGACACGAACCGCACCGGCCCCATCGGGGTCGGCATCGTGTTCCGCAGCGTGAGGTAGTCGTAGGGACGCCAGTCGAGGACTTCCTCGAGGATCACGTCCTTGCCGTGGATGCAGTGGTTGGTCGCGCCGACCCCGCGGCGGTTGCCGGCCGCCACCTGCTCGAATCCCGTGATGCCGTACTGCCAGCCGAGCCGCCGCCCGGGCGCTGTCATGAACTCCCAGGCGAGCTGCGGCGGCGCAGCGGTGGGCGCATCGACGCGGAAGACGGCCTCGCGTTCGCTTACCATGACGCGCTTGCGCGCCTCCTCCTCCTGCCAGCGGCGTTCGAGGTCGTGCACCCAGGCCCGCACCCCGCCGATGTGCTCGTACGTCTCGACCACCTCGCGCATCCCGAGCGCGACCGGGTCGAGGTCCGTCGCGGCGATGCAGGCCGCGGACAGGAGTGCGTATGCCTCGATCCCGGTCGTGGCGACGACGTCGTTCTTGAGCAGGCGGTGCACCAGGATGACGTCCGGCCCGAGCAGCTCCTCCCGTCCGGCCACGCGCTGCGGCAGGACGGCGCCGTGATGCACGACGAACTTGAGGTTGAGGTCCGGTATCCGGATGCAGGCGTTGCACTCGCACGAGGTCGCCTGGCGGACGTCGCGCCGGCGGCGGCGAAAGCCGAAGTAGCAGCGCTCGATGACGTCGAGGAGGAGCGAACCGTCGAGGCGGTCGGCGATGGCGTACGTCAGGGCCGCGTCGCCTTCGAGCTTGGCCAGCCGGAAGCTCGGCCTGAGGCCGCTGACGACCGTCTCGATCAGGTCGGCCAGGATGTCCTGGGCGTGATCGAGCTCGACGCCCCCGAGGTAGCTCGTGTACCCGGAGATATCGGCGATGAGGAGGCAGGCGGGTTCGGCGGCGGCCATCGGAGATCTCTGGCTTGGGACGTCACGATGGGGTTGGCAGTCACTATAGGCACCACATCAAGCGCTCTCGGAGACTGATCGTGTTCGTCGTCCTCTTCCTCCACATCGCCCTGATGATCGCGGCGGTCGCGTTGACCGTCGGGCCGGCGGCCGTGCTGGTCGTCGCGCACCGCTCCGGCAGCCTGGCCGAGGTCGGGCCGGCGGTCGCCCGTCTCCGCGTCAGCCGGCTGGCCGTCCCGCTGTTCGTGCTGGGCGGGCTCTTCGGGCTGGCGACCGCCTTCGCGTTCGGCTACTCGCTGACCGCTCCGTGGCTCCTCCTCGCATATATCGGCTTCGCCGTCGCGGTCGTCGTCGGTGTCCGTGTGAGCGCGCCGGTCGCCGGGCGCCTGGCGGCAGCGAAGACGGGCCCCGGCGAGCTGGCGTCGATCGGTCGGGCGGTCGAGCTCGACCTCCTCGTGAACTCGATCATCCTCGCCCTGCTCGTCGCCGACATGGTCCTCAAGCCACTGTCCTGAGACGGGCGCAACCGCTGCCGCGAGGTCGTCCCGGAGCCGCTGGGGAGCGGCCCCGGAGCGGGACGGCCCGGGACCGGGTAGCGTTGGGCGCAATGACCGACGACACGATGGCCGGAGCATCGCTCCGGATCGACCTATGGACCGACCTCGTCTGTCCGTGGTGCTACCTGGGCAAGCGCCGTCTCGATCGTGCGATCGAGAGCGCGGGGCGGGAAGGCCAGGTCGAGCTCGTCATCCGCTCGTTCGAGCTCGACCCGGGCAATGCGAGCACGCCCACGCCTGTTCGCGACATGCTCGCCCGCAAGTACCGCGTGCCACCGGCCGAGGTCGAGCGGATGGAGGCCCGTGTCGCCGGGCTCGCGGCCGAGGAAGGCCTCCCCTACACCCTCGAACGCAGCCAGGCCAATACCTTCGACGTCCATCGCGTCGCACACCTGGCGGCCGATGCCGGTGTCGGCGCGTCGGTGTTCGACGCCCTCCAGCAGGTCTACTTCTCCGGGTCTGGCGATCCGTTCGATCACGCGACGATCCGCTCGGTCGCGGTCGCCGCAGGAGTTCCCGGCGACGAGGTCGACGCGGTGCTGGCGGGCGACGCCTACGGCCGGGACGTGCGTCGTGACGAGGAGCTCGCTCGCCGCATCGGCATCACGGGCGTGCCGTTCGCCGCTCTCGACATGTCGATCGGCATCTCGGGGGCCCAGAGCGCGGACGTCTTTCGCGAGGCGATCGAGACGGCGTTCGCCCGGCGCGCGGACGGAGGAGCGGACTCCGTCGGCTGACGCTCGGGCAGGCCAGGCGGTCGGCTCGGACGTGCCGTGGCCCGGCGTCCCCTCCTGCGCCGAGCCTGGGCTGTCGGCTGGCCAGCGCTCACCCCCCCGATTGGCCAGGCGCTCGCGCCCCCGATTGGCCAGCGCTCGCGCCCTACCCGGACAGATGTCGCTGACACCGTCATCTTGAGCACAGGCCGGGCCGACAAGGACGATCGGAGCGGTCCTTCGCACTCGGGCAGGCCGTGGGGTCGCTCGGCTCGTGCTCTGGGCGAGCTCGAACCGCGCACGGAACGCGCTTCGATGAGCCGTGGGCCGGCGGGCCGCCGGGCCGAGACGGCCTTAAGGCCGCGCTACCTGCGATTGTGTCGGTGGCAGCGACGGAACCACGAATACGAGGCCGGCGCCGGTGTTCCCCGGTTGGCCGGGGCCACTCCCAGGCGCCGGGTGCCGCTCAGGCCATTGCCAAACCGGATAGCCCGTCCCCGTGGTCGAACGCGTCGGCGACTTCCATCTCGGCTCGGAGGGCGTCGTTCGCGAGTGGCGGGTAATCGGCGTACATCGCGCAGAAGAGGTCGACGAGCTCGGGGTCGAACTGGATGCGGGCATGCTCGCGCAGCTCGGCGATGGCCGCCCGATGTCCGATCGCCCGCCGGTACGGCCGGTCGCGGACCATGGCGTCGTACGCATCGGCGATCGCCACGATCCGGGCGCCGATCGGGATGTCGCTCCCGTGCAGCCCGAAGGGGTAGCCGTTGCCGCCGTAGCGCTCGTGATGATGCAGGATGATCGCCCCGGCGGCGCCGACCGCGGCGACACGGTCGATGATCAGCTGCCCCACGCGCGGATGCTGGACGACGCGCTGCCACTCGGCCGGATCGAGCGGTCCCGGCTTCTCGAGGATCTGGGGCGGGACTGCCAGCTTGCCGACGTCGTGCAGGAGCGAGGCCACACGGATCCGCTCGACCTCCGCGTCAGGCAGCTTGAGAGCGGTCGCGAGCTGGACGGCGATCTCGGCGATGAGCGGCGAGGGCCGACCGGCGTAGTGGGCATATGGCGCGAGGACGTCGGCGAGGACGCTCTCGGCGGCCTGGCGGGCCCGGTCCCCCACCTCGACCGCACGCCGTCGCGCCTCGGCGGTCAGCGGTGCGCGCGGGATGCTGGCTGCGTCGTCGTCGGGCTCGGCAAAGACGTACGTCTGGTTTCGGCCGAGCGACTTCGCCACGTACATCGCGGCATCGGCGTCACGCAGGAGCTTGTCGACCCGGAGGTTTGCACCTATCCCGCCGGCGACCCCGATCGAGACGGAGACGTTGACCTCGTCGCCCTGGCCCGACCGGAAGCGCTCGCGCAGGACGGCGACGCGCAGCTTCTCGGCGACGGCGGCGGCGTCCGCGATCGACGTCTCGGGCAACGCCAGGACGAACTCCTCCCCGCCGTATCGGCCGATGAAGTCCGAGGCGCGCGTCTGCTCGCGGAACACGCGTGCGACGCCGCGCAGCACGATGTCGCCGATCTCGTGGCCGAACGTGTCGTTGACGGCCTTGAAGTGATCGAGGTCGATGAACGCGATGCAGAACGGTCGGTCGTGGCGAATGGCCCGGTCGACCTCGGTGAACAGGAGGTCGAGGAGCGTCGGGCGGCTCGCGACGAGGGTCAGGCGATCCGTGTTCGCCTCCTCGCGGGCATGGCGCAGGACGTCGGCGACCTCGATGAGCCAGCGGCCCATCGGGGCGAGGAGCCCGAAGGAGCGCGCGTCGGGCAGTCGAACGCCCTCGTCGCCCGTGATCGTCGCGGCAGTCGCGTGAAGGCGCGCCACCGAGGCGTGCATCGCGACGGCGGCCGAAGCGGTCCCGAGCAGGACGCCGGCGGCGAGGACGCCCAGCCCCGAGGCGAGGACGGTCTGGCCACTGGCCGCCGCGAGCACCGCGATCACGGCAAAGGCGGCACCGGGGAGCAGGAGGAAGGTCTCACGCCAGCGCGGCATGTCGGAGACGGTAGGCTCGGCCGCCGCCCGTGGGCACCGCTCTTAAGTACCATGTGGCAACCAGCCAAGAGTCGTCGGGCGCACGGCGATGTCGGCACGCACGGCGATGTCGGCACCCACGGCGATGTCCGCGCGCGCGATGATCCGGACACCATGACCGCCCGAACCCCCGGTCAGTCGATCGACGTCACCGCCGACCTCGCCATCGTCGGGGGCGGCATCGTCGGCCTCGCGACGGCCTACCGCCTGCTCGAAGCCCGCCCCGGACTTCGGCTCGTCGTGCTCGAGAAGGAGGCCGAGCTCGCGACGCACCAGACCGGGCGCAACAGTGGCGTCGTCCACTCTCCCAACACGTACACGCCGGGATCGCTCAAGGCGCGCCTGTGCGGCCAGGGGATGGCAGCCGCTCTCGCGTTCGCCGACGCGCAGGGGATCCCGTACGACCGCTGCGGCGAGCTCATCGTCGCCACGACACCCGGGGAGCTCCCGCGGCTGGCGTCGATCGCCGAGCGGGCGCACGCCAACGGGGTCGACGCGCGGGAGGTCGGGCCCGAGCAGATGCGTGAGATCGAGCCCGCGGTCGTCGGCCTGCGCGGCCTCCACGTCCCGGCGACCGCGATCCTCGACTGGAGACGCGTCGCGCTCACGATCGCCGCCGAGGTCCGGGCCCGCGGCGGCTCGATCCTGACCGCCGCCGAGGTCGGGGCGATCCGGCGGACGTCGAGCGGGCTCGTCCTCGAGACGACGGCGGGCACCGTCGCTGCGGCCCACGTCGTCACGGCGGCAGGCCTGCAGTCCGATCGCGTGGCCGCCCTGACGGCCCCGCCCGGTGAGCGGCCGGAGCTCCGGATCGTGCCGTTCCGTGGCGACTACGCCGTCCTGCGTCCCGCGGCCCGACGATTCTGCCGGGGCCTCATCTACCCGGTCGCCGACCCGCGCTTCCCGTTCCTCGGCGTCCACCTCACGCGCCGGTTCGACGGACAGGTCTGGGCCGGCCCGAACGCGGTGCTCGCGTTCGGACGCGAGGCGTATCGCCGGCGCGAGGTCGACCTGCGCGAGCTGGCCGCCATCCTCGCCTTCCCGGGATTCCAGCGCCTCGCCAGGCGCTACTGGCGGACGGGCGGCGCGGAGATGATCCGGGACTGGAGCCGACGGCTCTTCGTGAGGGCGCTGCAGCGATACACGCCCGACATCGGGCTCGACGACATCGCCTGGGGCCCGTCGGGCATCAGGGCGCAGGCCGTCGGCCGCGATGGGAGGCTCGCCGACGACTTCGTCATCGCGGGCGGTCCCCGTGTCCTCCATGTCCTGAACGCGCCGTCGCCTGCCGCGACGGCCTCGCTGGCGATCGGGCGAGAGCTGACCGCGATGGCGATCGAGCGTTTCGAGCTCTGACGCGGCTCGGGCTGAGCGGGGTCCGGCCCTCAGGCGGGGGCCGGCCCTCAGGCGGGGGCCGGCACGGCGAGACGGAAGAGCTGCCGCGGTCCCGAGACGCCCTTGAGCTCATGGACGCCGGCATCGGCGAAGGGCAGCCCGGAATCGGCGACGAGATCGTGGGTCGTGGCCGAGACGAGGACCTCTCCAGGCCCGGCGAGGGCCATGACGCGCGCGGCGATGTGGACGGGCAGCCCGCGCACGTCCCCGCTGCCGATCTCGACCTCGCCGGTGTGGATGCCGGCGCGGATGGCGATGCCCAGCGACGCCGCGGCCGCACAGATCGCCGCGGCGGCCCGGACCGCCCGCTCCGACCCGTCGAAGAGGGCGAGGACACCGTCGCCGGTCGTCTTCACGAGCCGGCCCCTGTATCGGTCGAGCTCGAACTGGATCCGTTCGTTGTGCTGCCCGACGAGCTCACGCCAGCGCTCCGGCCCGAGCGATTCGGCCAGCCTGGTCGAATCGACGATGTCGGTGAACAGGATCGCGCCGAGGACCCGCTCGGTCGTCTCGGCCGCACGGGCGAACGAACGGACGCCGGCCACGTCGTAGGCGACGAACGGCTCGTCGCCGACGACCCAGCCGTCGTGGCCGGGAGGGATCTCGAAGACCATCCCCGGTCCGACCTCGATCGTCGTCCCGTCCTCCATCCGGTTACCCAGCCTGCCGGAGACGCACACGCCCACGTGGTGGTACTGGCAGAGGCTGGTGCCGGCCATGGGCCGGACGTGCTCCATCCAGTGCCAGCCGGGCTGCAGGATCATCCGGCCGATGACGAGATCGTCGAGGGTGTAGATGTCGATGCGCCCGAGAGGTGTCGGGCGCACCTCGTCGGGGTTCGCGAGCGACTTCGCCTGGAGATGAGCCACCGGCCCTCCTCGTCGCGGCGTCTCGCACGCGGGCATTCGGCGGGACGCGTGGCGGGATGATGCCGCAAGTCGATTCGCAGCGATAGAGGAGAGTCGGCGATCTCGCAGGTGTTCGACCCGATGGACTACGCGGCGGCCGACCGCAGGCGGGCAAGGACGCGATCGAGCGCCTCGTAGCCCTGGTCGAGACCGGACTTCATCCCGGACTGGATCATCCCGTCGCGATCGGCCACGGTGAGGAACAGGCTCACGGTGACGAGCCGCGTCCGATCGTCGCCGATCGCCTCGAGCGTCGTCGTGTTGAGGGCGACGTGCCCGGGCATCCCGTCCCACTCGAACGTCTGCACGATCCGGCCGGGCGGGTCGACCTCGGCGAACCGACCCTCGAATCCGTCGGAGCCGCCGCCGTGGTGTTCGACGAACCTCCAGTGCCCGCCGCGCTCGACGTCGAGGCTGACGATGTCCAGGCGGTTGCCGCGACCCCACCATTGCGCCACGAGGTCGGGCTCGGTCATGGCGCGCCAGACGAGCTCGCGCGGGGCGTCGAAGATCCGCTCGATGCGGATCTCCCGTTCGGAGGGCAGGCTGAGGGTGGAGGTTCCGGCGCCGGAGACGCTTCGGCTGGACATCTCACTACTCCTTCAGCCGCTCGAGGAAGACGCCCAGCCGGTCGAGGCGCTCGTCGAGCAGCTGCTGGTACCTGGCGATCCAGGCGGTCTCGAGGTCGAGTCGCCGCGGACCGAGCGCGCACCGGCGGACACGCCCGACCTTCTCCGTGGCGACGAGTCCGGCTTCCTCGAGGATCCGGACGTGCTTCTTCATGCCCGTGAGAGTCATGGAGAAGCCTGCGGCGAGCTCGCTGATCGACGCGTCGGCGCGACCGAGCCGCTCGAGGACACCCCGTCGCGTCGGGTCGGACAGCGCGGCGAAGACGAGGTCCAGCTCGTGCGGGGTCGGCCCGCGGACCGGGTCCGCGCCGTCGTCCGATGCACCGTGATACTGAACCATTTGGTTCACTATAGCGACGGTGTCAAGCGCGCTCGAGCAACAGGTGGGAAGCAAGGGTGGGACCCGAGGTGGGAGTGGAGGTGGGAGATGGAGCCGGATGGAATGAAGATCCATACGGGATGATGGCATTCGCCCATCCGGCTCCGGCGTCCGGTATCAGGCCCCCGGACCCGAACGCAGGCAGGACCTTAGTACCGTCGCGGCGTCCGTGACCACCGCGGGAGGCGGAATCCGGTGCCAGGACGCAACACCCGCCCGGGGGCGAGGTGACGCATCCATCGAGGTGACGCGTCCATCGAGCGTCCGTCCAGCCGACTCGGGGCCACGCCGTTTGCCGCACCGGCCGAGGCCCGATAGCATCCGGGGCGTCGGACTCCCCGGACCGCCCGACGCCGCCGCGTCCGACGGCAGCCATCCGTGTCAACAGGGAGTCCGCACGTGCCGTTCGACTTCGTCATCATCGGCGCCGGCCCCGCGGGCGAGGCGGCCGCGTTCATGGCCCGCCGGCGAGGCGCATCGGTCGCGATCG
>DASVZT010000127.1:0-28574 GCA_036391495.1 Candidatus Limnocylindrales bacterium | reverse complement strand
GGACGGCGTGACTGCCGAGGAGATCCTCCTCGCGGCGGACCGCGCGAGCTTCGTCGCGAAGCGCGACGGTCGCGATCGCATCGCCACGGCGGAGGAAGGACGATCGCTCGACCGACCCTTCGCACTCCAGGCGCCGACGCCCGTCGACTCGCCCTCTGGTGGGGCTTCTTCCGCGGCCGTCACGACGGCGGGCTCGGCACCCGGATCGACTGCGGCCTAGGTCGCTTGCCGGGATTCCCCGCCCGTTGACGACGGGATGTCGAGCGGCGCGAGCGGGGGTGAGCGGCGCGAGCGGCGAGCCGGATGTCGATCCCGATTGCCCTGACAGGGCCACGTGCCACCGCCTGCGGGTCACTCCGGTGCCACCGCCTGCGGGTCAGTACGCTCGCCGAAAACGGATCGTGAGGGCTGGGTGACATGGGCAAAGGGATGGGCAGCGGGCCGCCCGGGAGCGACGCTCGATCGTCGAGGCAGTCCGCGGCGGCGAGTCCCAGCGATCGGTCGCGAGGAGGCTCAGGCGGGGCCTGGGGACCGTCCAGCGGGCACTGAACCGTGCCGGCGATCGGGCCCTCGACGAGGTGGACTGGGGGGATCACCCACCCGTGGCGGCGCACATCGGCCGGACCGACCCCGAGGTCGAGGATCTCGTGCTCGACATCCGCCGGGTGCTGCGCGAGGAGAGCGTCCTCGGCGAGTACGGCCCGGCGGCGATCCGTCGGGAGCTCGAGGCGCGGCCGGGCCCCCGACCGCTGCCGTCCGTCCGCACGATCGCCCGGATCCTCGAGCGGCGGGGTGCGCTCGACGCGACGCGCCGCGTCCGCCGGCCGGCGCCGGCACCCGGCTGGTACCTGCCCGACGTCCGCCAGCACCTCGCCGAGCTCGACAGCTTCGACGTCATCTCGGGGCTCCGGCTCCGGGGCGGGATCGAGCTCGACATCCTGACCGCGATCAGCCTCCACGGCGCGCTCGCCGCCGCGTGGCCGACGACCGGCGTCAGCGCCCGGCTGGTCGTCGCCGCGCTCGACGGGCACTGGCGCGAGGTGGGGCGTCCCCGCTACGCCCAGTTCGACAACGACAGCCGGTTCATCGGCGGACAGGCCCACCCGAACTCGATCGGGCCGGTCATCCGCTTCTGCCTGGCGGTGGACGTCGTGCCCGTGTTCGCCCCGCCGGTCGAGCTGGGCTTCCAGGCCTCGATCGAGGCGTTCAACGGGCGCTGGCAGCAGAAGCTGTGGGCCCGCTTCTGGGATCCCGACCTGGCCGCGCTCGAGGAGCGCTCCGCCACCTACATCGGCGCGAGCCGGAGGCGAGCCGCCGCCCGGATCGAGGCCGCCCCTCCCCGAACGCCCTTGCCGACCGACCGGGTGGTCGACCTCGCCGCACCGCCCTCCGGGCGCCTCGTCTTCCTGCGTCGGACGTCCGACCGAGGCGACGCGTCGATCCTTGGCCTCCGGTATCCGGTCGACGGGCACTGGATCCATCGGCTCGTCCGCGGCGAGCTCGACCTCGATGGCCGGCGCCTCCGCTTCTATGCCCTCAGGCGCCGCGCACCCGACGATCAGCCACTCCTCGCCGAGGTCCCGTTCGAGCCGCCGGACCGCTGGTACCGGTGACCCGCAGGCGGTGACACTTCCTGACCGGATGGAGTTCCGGAGTGACCCGCAGGCGGTGGCACTTGGCCCTGAGAGGGCTATCTGCGGGGGTAGAGGCCGGTCAAGCTACGGCACCGACGGCCAGCCGCGCGCGCTGAACCCGCTCGGCGTGCGCGAGACGGCCTGGACGTCGCACGGTGCCGGCCGAGATGCCTGGGATCGAACGCCTTACGGCCGATCCAAGCCTGAAAACAGCCCTGCCAGGGCAATCGACCCCGTCAGGCTCGGCGACCGCTCACCGGAGGGCCGGCGTTCGCGCGGGCCCCTGCTTTGCGCGCGCGAGAGTCCATTTCGCACGAGGACGATCCCGCCGCCCCCCGAACCGCCAGGTGCGGAACCCCGTCGTGCCGCAAGGACGAACGGACCACGGTCCCACGGGACCATCGCGCCGTTGAGCGGGCACTCGGCGCGCGGGACGCTGCCCTCCCAACATCCGCGGAGGCAATCGTGCGTCGTCCGGTCACCGGCTTCATCCTCGCCGCTCTTTGTGTCCTCGGATCGTTCGGTGGCTGGGTCGCGCCGGTCACGCCGGTCGCCGCGGCCAGTCCGGCCAAGGTCGTCATCATCGTCGGCCCGGTCGGCTCGATGACCGCCTCCTACCTCCTCGACGCCGACGCCATCGCCGCGGCCGCCCGCCAGTACACGCCCGACGTGACGCAGCTCTACACGCCGAATGCGACCTGGGCCGCAGCCAGGGCTGCCCTGCAGGGTGCGAACATCGTCGTCTACCTCGGCCACGGCAACGGCTTCCCGAGCCCGTACAGCACGACCCTCCAGCCGACGAAGCAGGACGGCCTCGGGCTCAATCCCGTCGCGGGCGGGGGAGATACGACGACCCAGTACTGGGGTGAGTCCTACCTCGCGAGCGACGTCCGCCTCGCTCCGAACGCCGTCGTCCTCCTCCACCACCTCTGTTACGCGTCGGGCAACTCGGAGCCCGGGCGCCCCGAGCCGACGCTCGACGTCGCGATCCAGCGGGTCGACAACATGGCCGCCGGCTGGCTGGCCGCCGGCGCTCGCACGGTCATCGCCGATGCCCACTACGGCTCGGCGTACTACATGAACGCCCTTTTCACGACCCACGAGACGCTCGACGCGGTCTGGCGGGGAGCGCCGCGCACGAACGGCAACTACCAGCTGGTCCCGAGTGCCCGAACGAGCGGCATGACCCTCGAGATCGATCCCGACCAGCCGGCGTCCGGCTACTACCGCTCGTTCGCCGGTGACCCGGCGCTGACGACCGACGCCGTGCTCGGCTCGGCGGGGGCGACGGGGCCAACGGGGCCGACCGCACCAGCCGCGCCCGGCGACGCGCTCTCGGCCTCGCTCGGTCTGGCGGCTCCGCCGCTCGACGTCACGCCGCCGATCCTGGTGCCGGTCGGGGCCTCGGCCCTGGCGCGCACGACGTTCTCGCCCAACGGTGACGGCGTCGCGGACACGGTCTCGTTGCCCGTCGCTCTCGGCGAGGCGGCCACGCTCGACGTCCGCGTCAACGACGGGGCGACCGGTGCGATCGTTCGCGCCTGGTCAGTGGCAGCGTCCGCGGGCCGGACGACCGTCACCTGGGATGGCCGCGCGGAGGGCGGCTGGCCCGCTCCGGACGGGACCTACGTCCTGACCGTGTCGGCCCGCGACGGCGCGGGAAACGCCGCCCCACCGCTCTCGAAGCCGGTCGCGGTGTTCAGGGCGCTGGGCTTCGCCCGCTCCAGTGCACCTGTCATCTGGCCAGCCGATCCGACAGGGATGTCGCCGGCGGCCGCCGACCTCTCGTTCGTTCTCGCGAGCGCTGCCAGCGTGACCTGGACGATCCTCGATCCTGCCGGCCGCACCGTCGCGACGCACTTCGACCGTGTGCCGCTCGGCGCCGGCGCCTACGCCTTCAGCTGGGACGGTCGCGACGCGGGCGGCAACCTGGTGCCGCCAGGCTCGTACCGCGCCTCGGTGATCGCAGCCGCCGGCGGCCTCGCGGCGCGCCTGACGACGACCGTGGCAGTCGGGCCCTATGGACTCTCGACGAGCTCGACGGTGGCCCGGCGCGGGACGACCCTGTCGCTGACGGCACTCCCCTCGGTTCCCGGTGCGGCGGTCCCGATGGTCGTCGTGAGCCAGCCGGGGCTGGCCCCGCGCATCGTCCCGATGATCGCGGCGGGCGCTGGCCGTTTCACCGCCAGGATCGCAATCGCCCGGGCACGCGACCTCGGCTTGCTCCAGCTCACGGTGACGGGCGCGATGGCGGGCGGGACGGCCGTCTCGGCGCGGCTCGCTCTGCCGCTCCGCTGACCAACGCGCGCGGGCCGAGACGAGGCTCGCGTCTGCCCTACACTCGGGGACGTGGCCATCGACTCGGACGCGCTCGCGGTCCATGCCGCTCCCGACCGTCGCGGGACGTGGGTCGTCCTGCCGACGTACGACGAGGCCGAGAACCTCCTCCCGATCGCGACGGCGATCCTCGGCGCCCTGCCGGCCGCGACGCTCCTCGTCGTCGACGATTCGTCGCCCGACGGCACGGGCGACCTTGCCGACGGTTGTGCGGCACGCGATCCGCGCGTCCTCGTCGAGCACCGCGCCGGGAAGGAGGGGCTGGGACGCGCGTACCTGGACGGATTCCGCGTGGCCCTCGCCGGCGGCGCGTCGGTCGTGGTGCAGATGGACGCGGACTGGTCCCACGACCCGGCCCGCCTGCCGGCCATCATCGCGCCGATCCTCGACGGTCGGGCAGACCTCGTCATCGGGTCCCGCTACACCCGCGGCGGCGGTGTCGTCGACTGGGGCCTCGGGCGGAGGCTCATCTCGCGCGGCGGCAGCCTGTTCGCGAAGCTCGTCCTCTGGCTCGGCCCGAACGACCTGACCGGCGGCTTCAAGGCCTGGCGCGCATCGACCCTGGCCGACGTGCCGTCCGGGCGCATCCACGCCGGTGGCTACGTCTTCCAGATCGAGATGACCTATCGCGCGTCGCGGGCAGGCGCGCGGGTCGTGGAGGTCCCGATCACCTTCCGCGACCGCCGCGTCGGGCGATCGAAGATGTCGCGGCGCATCGTCTACGAGGCGCTCGTCGTCGTCGTGCTCCTGCGCCTCGAGGAGATCCTGGCCGCCGTGCTGCGCCGGGCGCGGCCGGGCGCCCGGCCCGCATCCGACGAACCAGTCGATCGGGGATGAGCAGGCTCGGGCAGAAGCGCCAGGCGCCTCCACGACCGGATCCCGCGCGTGTCGTGCTCGACGTCCGGCCGCTCCAGGAATCTGATCGCTCACCGGGGACCGCCGACTACCTCGAGGCGATCCTCGCCGCTTTCGCCGCCGATCCGCTGCCGGGCGAGTCGTTCGTCATCCTGACCCAGGCCGGGCTGCCGGACCCGACGGTCGAGATGTCGGAGCTGGCGGGCCTGCCCGTCGTCGGGCGTCGCTCGCTTCCGCCGACGCGTCTCCTGCGGTCGGGTGCGCTGACGACCGACCCGTTCCTCCTGCGGAGCGCCTCGGTCGCGCCGACCCTGCGCTGGGGCCGGCTCGCCGGCGCCGGGGCCGGCGGCGATCGGGCTGGCGGTGCGCCCACCGACGCGCCGACCCTCTTCCACACGGCGAGCGGTTCCGTGCCGATCATGTCGCGACTGCCCGTCGCCGTGACGCTCCTCGATCTCGCCCCCTGGGAGTTGCCGCGCACCTTCCAGCGCAGCCCGGCGGCGCGATTCGGTCAGCGCCTGCGGGCCCGCATCCTGCGCGATGCCTCGGTCGTCATCGTGCCCTCCGAGGCGGCGGCCGCCGGCGCGCGCCGGCTCCTCGGCATCCGCCCTTCGCGCCTGCGCGTCGTGCCGCTCGCACCCCGGGCCGCGTTCCTGCCCGGCGACGCCGTGGCCGCACCTGGCGCCGCCCTCACGCTGCCCAATCTCGACCTGCCCGCGCGCTACCTCGTCCACCCCGGCCGTTTCGACGCCCGGACCGATCTCGAGACCCTGCTCGGCGCCCTCGCCTCCCTGGTCTCGGCGGGTCGGCCGCCCGGTCTCGCGACGGACGTTCCGTGGCCGCCCCGGATCGTCGTGGCCGACGCCTCGCCCGACGACCGCGCGGAGATTGCCCGTGCCGCCGCGCCGTTCGGCGTCGGCGAGCTCCTCTCCTACGTCCCTCACCTCGGCGTCGTCCAGCTCGCAGCACTCGTGCGCGGCGCCCGGGCCCTCCTCGTGCCCATGATCAGCGCGACCGCGGCCCAGCCCGTCGTGGATGCCGTCGCCGCGGGCGTGCCCGTCGTGGCGAGCTCGGTCGGCGGGCTGCCCGAGGCCGTCGGAGGGGCGGGACTCCTCGTCCGTCCCCGCGACGAACGCCGCCTCGCGGCCGCGCTCGCGACGATCTGGTCCGACGATGCCGTGCACGAGCGCCTTGCCGCCGCGGCGCGCTCCTCGATCGGGCCGAGTGGACCGCGTACGTGGTCCGACGTGGCGACCGATACGAGGATGATCTACGCCTCGGTCGTCCGTTCGGCCCTCGCCGGGGCGGCGGTGGGAGACTAGTCTGGCCGGACGCGGCCTCGGATGACGGCCGCGCACGATCGACCCGAGGTCACTCCCATGACAGAGACGACCGCTCCCTCCCCCGAGCAGCCAGGACACGCCCGTGCCACGATCGAGCGCTCGCGTGTCGAGCGCGTCAACGCGACCGACGTGACCGCCCGCCAGAGCGTCATCGGCGGCGTGAAGTCGGACGACGTCGCCGTGACCTGCGGCTTCGTGGGCGGGGCCCGCGCCGAGCGCGTGACCGTCGAGATCGGGGGGATCGGCGGCGCTGTCGCCAACGAGGTCGCCGTGCGCCAGGGCATGGTCGGGACCGTCCTCGCCCGCGATGTCCGACTCGAACAGGCCGGCGCCCGGACGATCGCCGCGGGTCACGTGACGCTCGGTCCGCAGAGCGGCGCGTTCATCGTTCTCGCGGCCAAGGTCGACGGTGAGGTCCGGTCGATCCTCGATCCGCGGGCCGGGCTCGCGCTCGTCGGCGTCATCGGACTCCTGGGCGTCCTCGCCCGCCTCCGGAGACTCGCCACCCGCTGATTCCTGGGCATCCGGGCCGGTCTCCCGGGTCGCCGATGCCCGCCGCCGGGCACCGGTTCGGACCGACCGCTCCGGTATACTCGGAGGCCGGTCGCGCGGGCCGTCCAGGCCACTCGCGTGCCCCTCGACAAGGAGTCCATCCGGCGTGATCGATCCCTCTGCGCGTGTGCATCCGTCGGCCGATCTCGAGGCGGACGTGAGCATCGGCGCCGGGTCGAGCGTCTGGCACCGGGCCCAGGTCCGCACCGGCGCATCGATCGGGGCGCAGTGCGTCATCGGTCGGGATGCCTTCATCGACGAGGGTGTGCGGATCGGCGATCGCGTCAAGATCCAGAACCTCGCCCTCGTGTATCACGGCGTGACGGTCGAGGACGGCGTCTTCATCGGTCCGAACGCGATCCTGACCAACGACCGCTATCCGCGGGCGATCACGGCGACCGGCGAGCTCGCCCGGGGGGACGACTGGATCGTCAGCCCGATCCTGCTCCGCCGGGGCTGCTCCATCGGGGCCGGAGCCGTCGTCGTCGCCGGCGTCACTGTCGGCGCCTTCGCGACGGTGGGAGCCGGCTCCGTGGTGACGCGGGACGTCTCGGACTTCGCCCTCGTCGTGGGCAGTCCGGCGCGGCGCATCGGATGGGTCTGCGCCTGCGGGGCGCGCCTCACGGACGAGCATGGCGAGAGCGTTCCCGCCCAGCCCGAGCTCTACGCGCACGATCCGAACCTCCACTGTGGCCGCTGCGGCCGCGTCTACCGCTACGATCGGTCGACCGACGCGCTCGTCGAGCGCAGCGCGACGCCGGCCTCATCCACGTCGACATCCCCAGCCCAAGGAGCCAGCGCATGATCCCGATCGCCAAGCCCGACATCGGCCAGGAGGAGATCGAGGCCGTCACGGCGGTCCTCCGGAGCGGGATGATCGCGCAGGGCAAGAAGGTCGCCGAGCTGGAGACGCGCTGGGCGGCGTTCTGCGGCGTCAAGCACGCGATCGCGTTCAGCAACGGCACGACGGCGCTCATGTCGCTGTTCGCGGGCCTGGGGCTCGGGCCGGGCGACGAGGTCATCACGGTCGCCCACACGTTCGCGGCGACCGCCAACGCGATCCTCTCCACGGGCGCGACGCCGGTCTTCGTCGATATCGAGCCCGACACGTACCTGATCGACGCCGCCAGGATCGAGGCCGCGATCACGCCTCGCACGCGCGCGATCGTGCCCGTCCATCTCTTCGGGCTCGTGGCGGACATGGACATGATCTGCGCCATCGCCGACCGGCATGGGCTCGTGGTGGTCGAGGATGCCTGCCAGGCGCACGGCGCGACCTACCGCGGCCGGAAGGCGGGGAGCTTCGGGCACGGGGCGTTCAGCCTCTATGCGACGAAGAACATGACGACCGCCGAGGGCGGGTTCGCGACGACGGACGACGACAAGCTCGCCGACTGGCTGCGCCTCTACCGCAACCAGGGCATGCGCACGCGCTATGCGTTCGAGATCCTGGGCTACAACTTCAGGATGACGGACCTCAACGCGGCGATCGGGCTCTGCCAGCTCGACAAGCTGGAGCGCAACACGCTTCGCCGCCAAGCGATCGCCGCCCGCTACGACGAGGCATTCGCCGACCTGCCGATCTCGACGCCGACGACGCCGGACGGCCGCACGCACGTCTATCACCAGTACACGATCGACGTCGGGCCGGAACGGGACGCGATCCTCGCCGCGCTGCGCGAGGCCGGGATCGGGGCTGACGTCTACTACCCCCTCCCCGTCCACCGGCAGGAGTACGTCATGGAGCGTGGCCTCTACGCCGACCTCCCGGTGACGGACGCCGCCGCTGCCCGGACCATCGCGCTGCCGATGCATCCCAATTTGACCGCCGACGAGCAGGCGGCCGTCGTCGAGGCGGTTCGGTCAGCGGTGGCCGCGCGCGCGACGCCGGCGCATCGCTGACGGCCGAGGAACCCGATCCGATGAGCGACCGCCTGGGCGGCTGGAGCCCGATCGGGGACCGGGAGGTCCGGGTCGGCCTGGCCGGGCTCGGCTCGATGGGCCGCAACCACCTGCGAGTCCTCTCGGGGCTGGCCGGTGCCCGGCTCGTCGCGGTCGCCGACCCCGTCGCCGAGACGCTCGAGGGCGCGATCGCCTCGTCGGGTGCCCAGGGGTTCTCGGAGCCGCTGGCGATGATTGCCGAGGCCGACCTCGACGCGGTCGTCATCGCCGCCCCCACGACTGCCCACGTCCCGCTCGCGCTGGCGGCCATCGAGCGGGGCTGCGCCGTCCTCGTGGAGAAGCCGCTCGCCGCAACCGTCGAGGAGGGGCTGCGCATCGTCGCTGCGGCCCGCGCGACGGGCGTGCCGGTTCAGGTCGGCCACGTCGAGCGGTTCAACCCGGCGGTGCTCGAGCTCGGCCGGCTGCTGCGTGACGGCTGGCTGTCGACCGTCTATGCCATCGTCAGCCGGCGCGCCGGTCCGTTTCCGGCGCGCATCCGCGATGTCGGCGTGACCGTGGACCTCGGCACGCACGACGCCGACATGCTCTGCTGGATCGCCGGCGAGCGACCGGGCCGTGTCGTCGCGGAGCATGCCCAGCGGATTCACGCGACGCACGAGGACCTCCTGTTCGGGCTCCTCCACTTCCCGTCCGGCGCCACGGGCATGCTCGACGTCAACTGGCTGACGCCCGCCAAGCGCCGCCAGCTGACCGTCGTCGGCGAGGAGGGCATGTTCGAGCTCGACTACATCACCCAGCGCCTGACGTTCACCCGCGCCGACGTCTCTCATCCCCAGCTCGTCGCGGGCTACGCGCCGACGTTCAGCGGCGACGTTGCCGAGATCCCGGTCCAGAACCGGGAGCCGCTCGTCGCCGAGCACGAGGCATTCCTGCGGGTCGTCCGCGAGGGCGGCCGGCCGTATGTCGATGCCGAGGACGGGCTGTGGGCCGTCGCCATCGCCAACGCGCTCCTCGACGCCGCCTCCGCGGGCGCGCCCGTCGATCTTTCGGACCTCTCTGCGAGGCTGCCAGTCCCATGAACATCGTCACCCGTCCGTCGTCGACCGGCCCGAGCCTCCTGGGCGGGTCGATCGAGCTGCCGACCGCCGTCTGCCGGCACGCCCCGGCGCGGCTCGTCTCGCCATGGATCGGCGAGGAGGGGACCGCCGGCCGCGTCGCGGTCGTCGGCGCCGGCAAGATGGGCCTGCCGCTCTGCGCCCAGTTCGCCTCGCACGGCTGGGACGTCACGGCCGTGGACGTCCAGCGTTCCGTCGTCGATTCGATCAATCGCGGCGAGTCACACGTGGGCGACGAGCCGGGCGTCGCGGAGCTCGTGGGATCGGCCCATGCCGCCGGCCGCCTGCGTGCGACCCTCGACGCCGCGGAGGCGGCGCGGCAGGCCGACGTCGTGGTCCTCATCGTCCCGGTCATGCTCGACGACCTGCAGGAGCCCGACTACCGCTACATGGACGCCGCGGTCGCGTCGATCCTGCCGGGACTGCACAGCGGCCAGCTCGTCATCTTCGAGACGACCCTGCCGGTCGGCGACACGCGCGGCCGGTTCGTGCCCCGGCTCGAACATGCGGCCGGGCTCCGCGCGGACGTCGATCTCTTCGTCGCGTTCTCGCCGGAACGCCTCTACAGCGGCGCGGCCCTCCGGAACCTCGCCACGTATCCGAAGCTCGTCGGCGGCATCGGTCCGGCCTCGACCGATCGGGCGGCGCGCTTCTACGCCTCCGTCCTCGACACGGAGATCGTCGCGATGTCGTCGGCGGAGGCGGCCGAGTTCTCGAAGCTCGCCGACACCACGTACCGCGACGTCAACATCGCCCTGGCCAACGAGTTCGCCCGCTATGCCGACCGCGTCGGCGTCGACATCCAAGAGGTCATCGAGGGGGCCAACAGCCAGCCCTACTCGCACATCCACCAGCCGGGGCTCGGTGTCGGCGGTCACTGCATCCCGGTCTATCCGCATTTCCTTCTCTCGCGCGCGCCCGAGATGGAACTCGTCGGGCTGTCGCGGCGGGCCAACGACGGACAGGTCGGGGTCGCGATCCGTGCGATCCAGAAGTCGCTCGGATCGATCGAGGACCTGCCCGTCCTCGTCCTCGGCGTCACGTACCGCCACGGCGTGAAGGAGCTGGCCTACACGCGGGCGATCCCGCTGATCGAGCGCCTGGCGTTCCACGGCGCCAAGGTGTCGGCGTACGACCCGCTCCTCTCCGACTCCGAGATCGCGGCCACGGGCGCGACTCCGTACCGCTGGGGCGACCGGAGCGACGCGCGCGCGATCGTGACCCAGACGGGCGATCCGCTCTTCGCGACGATCGACTTCTCCCTCTTCCCCGACCTGCGCATCCTTTTCGACGGCCGGAACAGCCTGCGCAGTCTCAACCTGCCCGAGGGCGTCGACTACCACGGGGTCGGCGTTCCGGCCGCGGCACGGAGGCCGGTCGCGGTCAGGTAGGCCGCGGGAGCCGCTCGGGCACCGGGCACATCGTCGCCGGCGCACCGGGGGCACATCGCGGGCTGACACATCGACGTGACGCGCACGCCCTGTTGGGCAGCGCGACGCGGGGCCGTCGTCGGGCACGGTTGCGGGATGATCTCTCGGCCACATCCTGCGGCGGCGCCGATCGGCGCCGCCCTTCTCTCGCTCGCGCTCGCGATCCCGGTGCTCGCAACCTCGCTGGCCGGGCCGGTGCTCGCGGTGGAGCCCGATCTGCTCCCCTCCGAGCCGATCGTGGCCGAGCTTCCGCCCGCCCGCGGCGTCGACCCCATCGCATCGCTCACCCCGGCGGCCGCGGCTCCCGTCGCGACTCTTCCCCCGGCGGGAAGCGTGCGGGGCCCGGGCGATTCAGCCAGGCCGCCCAGCCCTGCCATGGGCTCGTCCCCCTCGGCGGGTTCCTCCGGCCCCGCAGACCGCTCCGCCTCCGTCACGTCCCCGACGTCCCTCGCCGGTCTCGCGGTCCTGGTGGTCATCGCCACGACGTCGCTGGTCGGCGGTTTCGCGGTCGCCCTGAGGGTCCGCCGCTGAATCGAGCCGGAGGGTCCGCTACGCTCTCCCGGTGCGGATCGTCAGCGTCCTCGGGACGCGTCCACAGCTGATCAAGGCCGCCGCGCTCTCGCCGGTCCTCCGGGAGCGCCACGCGGAGATCTTCGTCGACACCGGCCAGCACTACGACGAGGCGCTCGCGGGCAGCTTCTTCGAGGAGCTGGCGTTGCCGCGACCCGACCATTCGCTCGGGGTCGGCGGCGGCTCGGCGGCCGACCAGACGGCCCGGATGCTGGTGGCCCTCGAGCCGATCCTCCTCGCCGCCCGACCGGATGCCGTGCTCGTCTATGGCGACACGAACTCGACGCTCGCCGGTGCGCTCACGGCCGCCAAGCTCGGGGTCCCGATCGCCCACGTGGAGGCCGGCCTGCGGAGCTTCGATCGCTCGATGCCCGAGGAGATCAACCGGATCGTCGCCGACCATCTCGCGACGTGGCTCTTCGCCCCGACGCCGACCGCGGTGCGCAACCTGGGGGTCGAGGGGATCGCCGCGGGCGTCACGCTCGTCGGCGACCTCATGCAGGACCTCGCGGGATGGACGCTGCCAGTCGTCCGCGATCCGGCCGCCATCGTCGGGATCGGCGAGCGGCTCGGGTTCGACGGCGCCCCTGGCCGTTATCTCTTCGCGACGATCCACCGGGCGGAGAACCGCGACCCGGCTGCGATCGGGGAGTGGGTGCGCTTGCTCGACGCCGTCGCCCGGCCCGATCGGCCGGTCGTCCTCGCCATCCATCCCGGGACCCGCATCGCCCTCGAGACACAGGGGTCGACGCTGGGTCCGGACGTCGTCGTCGTCGAGCCGCAGGGCTACCGGACGTCGCTGGCCCTCCAGCTGCACGCGGCGGCCGTCCTGACCGACTCCGGCGGCGTCCAGCGCGAGGCCGCCTGGCTCGGCGTCCCGTGCCTCGTCCTCCGACACTCGACCGAGTGGGTCGAGGCCGCCACGGGCCCGGCGAGCCGTACGGTCCTCGTCGGACGGGACGTCGGTACGGCGCTCGTGGCACTGGAGCAGCTGGCGCCGGTCGCGACGTCGTCCGACGACGCCCGCGACCGCGCAGCGTCCGTCTCGATCCCGCCGGCCGGCGCCGCAGCCGCGATCGTCGCCGCGCTCGAGACAGGCACCCCCGCGGGCTGGCCCGATGGCCGCGCGGCGTCGACGATGCCTCCGGCCGCGCCCTCCGAGGCCGAGGCGGCGACATGAGCCGCGTCGTCATGTTCGTCTTCAACGACTGCAGGACCGACGCGCGTGTCCTGCGCGAGGCGGGCACGCTGGCCGCGGCCGGTCACGCCGTGACCATCATCGCCCGGCCCACGGACCCGGCGTCCCCGGTCGGCGACCGCGAGGAGCGCGACGGGTTCGAGGTCATCCGCGTGCCCGTCCCATGGGCGTGGCGGCGACGCTGGCTCTACCTCCGCTCGCCGTGGCGCGGCCTGAATCGCCTCCGCTCGATCTTCGTCTACGGCGCGCTCCATCCGCCGAAGGGCTGGATCGCGGCGGCGCTCGCCGTCGTCCTCGGCATCGTGGCCGTGCCGTGGCTCGCGTTCAGGATCGTCACCCACTACCTGTGGAGGTCGTGGCGGATCGCCCGCCGGCGTCCCCCGGCGTCGGGTCCGGACACGCTCGACTGGCTCGTCAGCTGGCGCTTCTCGATCCTCGGCTGGGCGCGTGCCGCCGGCGCCGCGGCCGGACCGGCCGACGTCTACCACGGTCACGACCTGACAGGATTGCCCGCGGCGCTCGCGGCGGCGCGGCTCCACGCCGGGCGCGTGGTCTACGACAGCCACGAGATCTTCCTCGAATCCGGCGCCAACGTGAACCGGCCGGCCTGGGTCCGCCGCTGGTTCGGCCGGATCGAGCGCGGTTGGGCGGCTCGGACCGATGCCCTCGTCACGGTCAACCGCTCCCTGGCCGAGGATCTCGGCCGGCGCCTCTCGCCCCGGCGGACGGTCGTCCTCTACAACGCGCCGGCCCGGTGGGAGGAGCAGGAGGCGCCCCGCGACCTGATCCGCGCGGCGACCGGCATCCCCGAGGACGAACGCATCGCCCTCTACCACGGCGGCTTCTCCGCCCATCGCGGGTTGGAAGAGCTCGGGCAGGCGATCCTGCAGCCCGGCCTGGAGCGCGTCCACGCTGTCTTCCTCGGCTACGGCTCGATGCGCCCCTGGCTCGACGCCCAGGCGACGGACGCGCGCTACGCCGGCCGCTTCCATGTCCTCGACGCGGTCCCCCCGGCCGAGCTCGTCCCCTGGGTCGCCTCGGCCGACGTGGGCGTGATGGCCATCCAGCCCTCGACGCTCAACCATCGTCTCTCGACGCCGAACAAGCTGTTCGAGTGCCTCGCGGCAGGGACGCCGGTGGTCGCGAGCGACTTCCCCGAGATGCACCGGATCGTCCGCGACGATCCGGGCGGCCCGCTCGGCGTCCTCTGCGATCCAGCCTCGCCGGCCTCGCTCGCCGCAGGTATCCGCAGCCTGCTCGACCTTCCGCCGGACGAGATGGCCGACCTTCGAAGGCGCTGTCTTCGGGCGGCCCACGACCGCTGGAACTGGGAGACGGAGTCGGCTCGCCTCCTGGAGCTCTACGCGGACCTCGTACCGGCGCCCGACCCGGCGACCCTGCCGGTCGACCCTGCGACCGTGCCGGTCGACCCGGCGAACGAGTGAACGACCGCGCCATGCCCGGCCGGCGTGGGCACGCCCTGATCGTCGTCGGCTCGTCCGGACGGTACGACGCGCGGGCGCACCGCATCGCGTCGACGCTCACGGCGCGCGGCCACGCCGTCACGATCGTCGCCCGCGCCACGGCCGACGCCCCCGGGGACGAGCTCCTGCCGGACGGGACGAGCGTCCTGCGCGTCCCCGTCTCGCCCGTGGACGGACTCCCGCTCCCGGACGTCGTGCGCAGGCCGCTCGCGACGGCCTGGGCGGGCCGGCCCAGACGGGCGGTGACCCTTCCAGGCGGTGGCCCGGGAGTGACGCCCGGAGTCGGCGCGCGACCGGTCGACGGCGCCGCTGCCCTGGGCGGTCCAGCCGTCCCTGCCCCCGCCGCCCCCGGCCGCGCCGCTGCCGTTCGCCGCGCGATCGCCGGACTCGTGCGCATCCTCGCCGTCATCCTCGCCGTCCGTTCGCAGGTCCGTGGCGCACGCCGCCGCGTCCGCGACCTCGACCCGCCACCAGACGTCGTCCTCGGTCTCGGCTTCATGGGTCTGCCTGTCGCCCTCGGCGTCGTCGATGCTCTTCCGGCGTCGTCCTCGGGCGCCTCCGTTCGCCCGCCCATCGTCTACGACGCCAGTGACATCTACGTTGACGCGGGCAACATCGCGCGTCTGCCACGGCCCATCCGTGCCGCCTTCGCGCGGATCGAACGCCGCTGGACACGCCGCGCCGCCGCCGTCACGACGGCCAACGACGGGTACGCGGGAGTCATCGCCGCGCGCTCCGGCATTCGACGACCGATCGTCCTGCTCAATTGCCCCCCGATGGCCGAGCCCCTGCCCGGCGCACACCCCCTGCGGGCCGCGCTCGGTGCCGATGGTGAGCGCCCGCTCGTCCTCTACCACGGTGGGATCTCCGCCGATCGCGGCATCGAGCAGCTCGTCGAGGCCGTGGGCCTCCTCGGCGACCGGCGTCCCGCGCCGCTGCTCGTCGTCATGGGCTACGGCGCGCTCGAACCCATGTTGCGAGCCCGGATCGCCGCCGAACGCCTCGACGCGTCGGTTCGTCTGCTTCCCCCCGTCGCCCAGGACGTCCTCGTCCAGTGGATAGCCGACGCCGACGTCGCGGCCATGCCGATCCAGCCGACGACGCTCAATCACCGCCTCACGATCCCGAACAAGCTCTTCGAGGCGATGGCGGCCGGCGTCCCCGTCGTCGCGAGCGACCTGCCGGGAATGGCCCCGATCGTCCGCTCGACCGGCTGCGGCCTCCTGGTCGACCCGATGTCGCCCCCGGCCATCGCCGATGCCATCCGGCAGATCCTGGAGGCTTCTCCCGGCGAACGGGAAGCCTGGCGCGAAGCGGGGCGACGCGCCGTGCGGGAGCGCTATTCCTGGGAGCGCGAGGCGCCGAAGCTCCTCGCTGTCCTCGCGGAGCTCACGGGGCAGCCGTGGTGACCGACGCCTCCGCCTCGCTCGCGCCCTCGCCCGCGCCCGCGTCGCGGCGCGGTCGGGCTGTCCTGCTCGTCGACAACGAGGCAAACCCCTACTCCCGCGGCCTGCGGGTCGCCCGGAGTCTCGCGGCCGACGGCTGGCAGGTCGAGATCGCCGCCGTGGGCGACGGCGGCCTGCCGTCGGAGGAGCGCGATCCGACCGACCCGTCGATCGTCATCCGCCGCTACGAGCCGAGCGGGCCCTGGGCGCGGTGGTCGGTCGGGCGAGAGGCCGCCGGTGCGCGTCCGCGCATGGGACGCCGCTCGCTCCGGGAAAGGCTGCGACGCGTCCCCGGGCTCGCGCTGCGGCTCGTCGCGTGGCCGATCCAGGCGCGCGGGTGGTGGGCCACTCTCCGGCGCGAGCTGCCGCCGGCCGACCTCTATCACGCGTTCGGGATCCTCGCGATCCCGGTCGCCCTCGCGCTGGCCGCGGATGCACGCGGCCGCGGACGCCATCCCGTCGTGGTCTACGACGTCATCGACGTCGTGCTCGAGTCGAACAACGTGGCCCGCGTTCCGCGGCCCTTCCTCGCCTGGTACCGGCGTCGAGAGGCCGGCTGGGTGCGTCACGCCGATGCCGTCGTGACCGTCAACGACGCGATCGCCGACCACCTGGCGCGCACGTGGCCGGTCCGGCGGCGTCCGACGGTCCTCCTGAACTGCCAGCCTCGGTGGGACGCTCCCGGGACGCGGCCCGACCTCATCCGCTCAGTGACGGGAATCCCGCTCGAGCGCCGTATCGTCCTGTTCCTCGGTCGCCTGGGGCGCGAGCGGGGGCTCGAGGAGGCGTCGGAGGCCGTCCTCCGGCTCGACGACGCCGCCCTCGTCCTGCTCGGCTTCGGGCCGTGGGCGGAGCGGCTCCATGAGCGCGACGACGACCCGCGGCTCCGCGGCCATCACTTCACGCTGCCCGCCGTTCACCCGGACGACGTCCCGGGGTGGACGGCCTCGGCCGACGTCTCCATCGTCGCCGTGCCCGCGAACTCGCTCAACCAGCGCCTGTCGTCGCCGAACAAGTTCTGGGAGAGCCTGGCGGCCGGGACGCCGGTCGTCGTCGGGCGCGACCTGGTCGTCATGCGCGGGATCGTCGAGCAGGAGGGTCTCGGGGCCGTCGGCGACCCGGCGGATCCCGCCGACCTGGCGCGGGCGCTCCGCGAGGTCCTCGATCTGCCGCGGGGCGACTACGAGGCGATGCGGGCGCGATGCCTGGCCGTGACCCACGACCGCTACAACTGGGAGGCGGCCGTCGGCCCCTACCTCGACCTGGTGCGGGGCCTGACGTCACGGGACGCGGACGTCAGCGGCTGAGGTCGCACGCCCCCGGCGTCAGCGACTGACGACGCCCCCGTAGCGGCGGATCTCCGCCACCTTCCTCTGGCGCTCCTCCTCCATCCGCTCCTGGTGGAGCTGCACCACCGCCGTCGGCTCGCCCGCCGACACGGTCGCGCCGTGCTCGAGGAGGATCGCGCGGTTGCAGAACTCGGTGACCCACTGGAGGTCGTGGGTGACGAGGACGATCGCCTTGGCCGACGTGACGAGCTCGAGCACGCGCGCCTTCGACTTGGCGCGGAAGAGCTGGTCGCCGGTCGAGAGCACCTCGTCGAGGAGGAGGACATCCGGGTCGACCGACGTCGCGATCGAGAACCCCAGCCTGGCGCGCATCCCCGACGAATACGTCTTGATCGGTGCATCGATGAACTCGCCGATGTCGGTGAAGGCGATGATGTCCTCCATCCGGGCCTCCATCTCGCGATGGTCGAGCCCCATGAAGGCCCCGGCGAGCAGGATGTTCTCGCGCCCCGTCAGCTCCTGGTCGAAGCCCGCTCCGAGCGTCAGCAGCGAGGAGATCGCCCCGCGCACCTCGACCGTGCCCTGAGACGGCGTCAGGATCCCCGCGAGGACCTGCAGGAGCGTGCTCTTGCCCGCGCCGTTCGGACCGATGACCCCGAGCGACTGACCCTTGCGGAGCTCGAGGTCGAAATGCTGGAGGGCCCAGAAGTCGCTCGGGCCGTCCTGGCGCTTGAGGAGGTTCGTGAACGTCCGGTGGAGCGTCGTCTTGCGTGTGAAGCGCAGGCTGTACTTGACCCCGAGGTCGTGGGCGACGATGACGGGCTCGGCCGTGGATCCGGCAGGGTCGCCGGCGGGCGGATCGCCAGCCGCCACCTCGCTGGCGACCTCGGCCACGCCGTCGATCTCGGGCGCCTTCTCGGCAGCCATCAGAGGACCTTCGCGAACGATGGCTCCGTCCGCTTGAAGAAGAGCAGGGTCAACGCCCCGATCGCCAGCGACGCGAGAAGCCAACCCGCGAGGTGCCCCCACAGTGGTCCCGTGCCGTTGTAGATGACGTTGCGGTACGACTCGAAGAACGTCGCGAACGGGTTCAGCGCCATCAGCTGCCCGACGATCGGGTTCTGCGCCGCGATCTTGTCGACCTGCTTGAGCGAATACAGGCCCGGCGAGAGGTAGAACCAGAGCCGCAGGAAGTGCCGGCTGACGTTGGCGACGTCGCGGTAGAAGACGTTGACTGCGCTGAAGAGGAACGAGATCGCCAGCGTGAAGAAGAACTGCACGAAGGCCACGGCCGGGATGAGCAGGATCCAGGGGCTGAACCGGTCGCGGTAGAACAGGAGCATGAGGGTGAACAGCGGGATCAGCCCGAAGAGGAACCCGGCGATCTCCGAGACGGTCGAGGCGACCGGGAAGACGACCTTCGGGAAGTGGAGCTGCTTGATGAGCCGCTCCTGGCCCGACACGGAGCCGATCGAGTCGGTCACGCTCGCGGTGAACCACTTCCAGGGCAGGATCGCGCAGAAGATGAAGAGCGGGTAGTCGGGGTCGGTCTTCTGGACGATGACCGTGACCATGACGACGTACACGATCATCAGGAGGAGCGGGTCGATGACCCACCACACGTTCCCGAAGAGGGTGTCCGTGCCCCGCTTCTTGAGATCCGCGCGAACGAGGTAGCGGATCAGGCGCCGGCGCGACCAGATATCGAGGATGCCCTCTGTGATCAGGCCGATGGGTCCTGGGCGCGTGGCCGATGAATGGAACGCGGCGTCGGGAGTCGTGGCGGACATCGGACGAACTTTACCCGACGGGCGGGTCCGGGCCGCGGTCGCCGCGACGGTCGGCCCCGGGGACGCTCCCGCTGCCGGTAGCATGCCGTCGTGACCGCCGCCGATCCTCGACCCGTTCCGACCGCCGGTCTCCCACGCGCGGCGAGCGCCGACTCACGACCCGTCGCCATGATCGTGCACGCCTACTACGAGGAGGACTCGCGCGTCCGGCGCCAGGCGGAGTGGCTCGTCGCTCACGGGCGGCCCGTCGACGTCTATGCCCTCCGTCGCCCCGATGCCGCCCCCGGCGGCACGGTCGGCGGCGTCACGGTCCGGCGGCTGCCCGTCCGTCGTCACCAGGGTGCGGGCGTCGCCGTCTACCTCGCCGAGTACGCGGCGTTCCTCGTCCGGGCGGCCTCCGCGGTCGCCGCGGCGGACCGCTCGCGGCGCTACGCGCTCGTCGAGGTCCACTCCCTGCCGGATTACCTCGTCTTCGCGGCGTTGCCACTCAGGCTGCGGGTCGACCCCGCTGCGCGCCCGCCGGTGCTGCTCGACCTCCACGAGGCGATGCCCGAGTTCTTCAAGAGCCGCTTCCCCGGCGTCGCCGGGCCACTCCCGAATGCTCTCCTCTCGCTCCAGGAGCGCCTCTCGATCGGGTTCGCCACCCACGTCATGACCGTCAACGATGCCCTGGGCGATCGCCTCGTCCGCCTGGGCGTGCCGCGCGACAAGCTGACCGTGATCCTCAACGCGCCCGACCTCACGCTGTTCGATGCCGCCCGTCACGCGCGGCGCGCCTTCCGGGAGGACGGCTGTCTGCGCCTCGTCTACACCGGCGCACTGACGCCGACGTACGAGCTCGGCGTCGTCCTGGACGCCGTCGCTCGGCTCGCCGCCCAGCGTGGCGATCTCGACGTCCGCCTCGATGTGTACGGACGCGGCGATTCCGAAGCCGCGCTCCGCGAGCGCTGCGATGGCCTCGGGCTTGCCGAACGGGTCACGTTCCGTGGCCGGGTCCCGCTCGAGGACGTCCCGGCCGCCATCGCCGCGTCCGACGTCGGCCTTGCCCCGACACGACGCGATGCGTTCACCGAGGCGAGCCTCTCGACGAAGCTGTTCGAGTACGCCGCGATGGGCAAACCCGTCGTCGCGTCGGGTCTTCCGACGGTCGAGCGGTACTTCCCGCCGGACAGCGTCGCGACCTATCGCTCCGGCGACCCCGCCGACCTGGCCCGCGCGATCGCCCGCCTCGCCGACGACACGATCGAGCGAGAGTCGCGGATCGCGCGGACGCGGCAACGCGTCGCCGAGCTGTCGTGGGCTCGTGAGGCGGAGCGCTACGGCGAGCTGGTCGAACGGCTGATCGCCCGGTCGTCGACCGCCTGATCGCCCGTTCCACCGAGCGGCAGCGACCGATGCGGTAGGATGGCGCGCGTGCCTGCGCGCCGTACGCGCATGTCGGCTCCACCGACGCGCGGAACGACGGCCGCGCTCCGACCCCACCACGATAGGACACCTCCACTCGAATGAGCCTTCGACTCAGGCCGGCGGCGAAGCCCGCCGAGGACCAGGCGGAGACGCCGGGCGCGAAGTCGGTCGCGACGAAGCCGGCCAGCAAGTCCAGCACGAAGCCGGCGACCGGCGGGCCAGCCAGGCGCGGCTCCCGGACCGCGGGTCATCGCGAGGACCGCCGGAACCTCTACGTCAACCTCGCCTTCGCCGGGACCGTGGTCGTCGGCGTCCTCCTCCTCGCCGCCGCCGTCGGGGCGAACTACTACGAGGACCACTTCGGCAAGGTCGCGCTCGTCAACGGTCAGACGATCACGAAGGACGATCTCCGCGACCGCGTGGCCGTCGATGCCTGGCGGCTCAACCACGCCGAGTCGAACGTGCGCAACGCGCTGAGCAGCGGCCGGATGACGCAGGACCAGGCGAACGCGCAGCTCCAGCAACTCCAGTCGTCGCGCCAGGCGATGCCGAAGTCGTCGCTGGACGCGCTCGTCGACGCGGCGCTCACCGAGCAGCTCGCGACGCAGCAGGGGATCTCGATCTCGGACAAGCAAGTCGACGACGCTCTGACCGCGGAGGCGACCTCGATCGAGCTCCGTCATTCGTGGGTCATCGAGGTCGCGCCCGTCCTCGGCCAGAGCGAGCTGACGCCGACCGATGCCGAGAAGGCGGCCGCGAAGTCCAAGGCCGACCAGGCGCTGGCTGCCATCAAGGCTGGCCAGAAGTGGGAGGACGTCGCGATCCAGTACTCGTCGACCGACGGCACGACCACGCTCGGCAAGGGCGGCGACCTGGGCTGGCTCTCGAAGGACGGCACCTCGCCCGACAAGGCCTTCGTCGACGCCGTCTTCGCCCTGCCGCTCAACGGCGTCTCCGACGTGGTCGAGGGTGCGGACGGGACCTACCGGATCGGCCGCGTGACCGAGATCGACGCGCCGAAGACCGACCCGAACTACATCCAGTCGATCAAGGACGGCGGCGTGTCGCTCGACGCCTACCGCGCGGCCGTGAAGGGAGAGGTCGCTCGAAAGGCCCTCGACGACAAGATCACCGCCTCGGTCGTCGACACGGCCACGGTCCAGCGCCTCGTGAGCGAGATCCACTTGCAGGGGACGCCCGGCGGCACGCCGGCGGACGAGGTGAAGACCGCGCACATCCTCTTCTCGCCGAACGGGGACGCGCAGAGCGCGCCGAGCCTGAGCGCGAGCGATCCGGCGTGGGCCAGGGCCGAGGCGTCCGCCAACACGACGTACGAGATCCTCAAGAAGGACCCATCGAAGTTCGCGGAGCTGGCCAAGACCGAGAGCAACGACACGGCGTCGGGCACCGACGGCGGGACCCTCCCGTGGTTCCGCCAGTCCGACGTCGACCCGGCGTTCGGCAAGGCCGTGTTCGCCACGGGTCTGACCGCGGGCGAGATCCTGCCGCCGGTCAAGTCACGGTTCGGCTGGCACGTCATCCGCTTCGACGCGCGGCGCGCCGACCCCTCCATCCGCATCAACCAGCTCCACGACCAGCTCGTCGCCGGCGGCGACTTCGCGGCGATCGCCAAGGCGAACTCGGACGCGGCGGACGCCTCGAAAGGCGGCGACATGGGCTGGGTCGCGCGCAACCAGATCGCCAAGGATCTCGAGGATGCCATCTTCGCGGCCCCCGTCGGGACGGTGAGCGGCGTCTACAAGGGGACCGATGGCTGGTACATCTTCCTGGTGCGCCAGGAGGCGACGCGGACACCGAGCGGCGACCAGCTCACGACGCTCAAGAACACGGCGTTCAGCAACTGGTATGCGCAGCAGAAGAAGGCGGCGGCGATCATCGAGGACCAGGTCGCGGCGCAGTAGCCCGGGCGGCTCGCCGGCCGTCCGCTCGCGTATCGGCCGAAGGAGGCTGTGCCTGTGCTCGACGCGCTCGTCTCGGAGGCGCGGGTCCGCTGGGGCCTCGACCCGGCGGCCGGCATCCAGGTCGTCGCGTCCGAGAGGCTCGTTGCGACCCCGATCGAGCCGTCGCGACCGCTCCTGGTCGTCCCGCTCGCCCTCCTCGGCGTGCGTCCCGTCGCATCCGCCGAGGTGCCCGACCCAGGGGCCGGCGACGTGCCCCGGCCGGCGGAGGCCCTCCCCGGCCGTCACGGTCCGCGCGGGGACACCGTCCTCGGCGTCCTCGCCCGTCTCTACCCGGCCGACCATCCCGTCGGTCGCTTCGGGCGGCCCGAAGCGTCGGCGGTCGGCGAGCTGACCGACGACGACCTGGCCGGTCCGCTCTATGTCGGCCCCGTGCCGGTCGAGGTCTCGCCGACCGGTCCGTGGGCGCTGCCGTGGATCTCGGAGCGCCTCCGGCGACCCGACGGCTGCCCGTGGGATCGCGAGCAGACTCACGAGTCGCTCCGCAAGCACCTGCTCGAGGAGTCGTACGAGGTGTACGACGCCCTCGGCCGGGGCGCGACACCCGAGCTGGCCGGGGAGCTCGGCGACCTCTTCCTGCAGATCGTCCTGCATGCGCAGCTCGCCGCCGAACAGGGTGTCTTCGACCTCGCCGACGTCGAGGCGACGCTCGGTCGCAAGATCGTCCGGCGGCATCCCCACGTCTTCGGGGATGCCGTGGCGACGACGGCGTCGGACGTCAATCGGCAGTGGGAGCGGATCAAGGAGGTCGAGCGGGCCCAGGCGGCCGCGGACGAGGCCGGGACGGCGGAGCCGCCGGCGAGCGCGCTCGACGGGATCAGCCGGGCCATGCCGGCGCTCGCCGCGAGCCAGGAGATGCAGGAGCGCGCATCGTCCCTCGGCTACGACTGGCCGACGATCGACGGCATCGTCGAGAAGGTCCGCGAGGAGCTCGACGAGCTGCTCGCGGCCGAGGGACCGGACGAGATCCGCGAGGAGCTCGGAGACCTCATGATGGTGACCGTCAACCTTGCGCGGCGGCACGGGATCGAGGCCGAGGCCGCGCTCCGGGCCGCGAACGACAAGTTCCGGCGGCGCTTCCGGAGTGTCGAGCGGCAGGCCGCGGAACGGGGCGTGGCGTTGCGCGACATGACCTTCGACGAGCTGGACGTGCTCTGGGATGCGGCGAAGGCCGAGGAGAGATCGAGATGAGCATCGGCAATCCGCCCATCGTCCGCGCCGACGGCCGGCTCCCGCACCAGCTGCGGCCGGTCTCGCTCCAGCTGGGGGTCCAGAAATGGGCCGAGGGCTCGTGCCTCATCAAGCTCGGCGGGACCGAGGTCCTCTGCGCGGCATCGATCGAGGATCGGATCCCGCCGCACCTGCGCGGCAAGGGGACCGGCTGGGTGACGGCGGAGTACTCGATGCTTCCCCGGGCGACCTCGGAGCGGTCGCAGCGCGAGGCGGTGAAGGGCCGGCTGGGGGGACGGACCCACGAGATCCAGCGGTTGATCGCCCGCTCGCTCCGCGGCGTCATCGACCTCTCGAAGCTCGGCGAGCGGACCGTCACCGTCGACTGCGACGTCCTCCAGGCCGACGGCGGCACCCGCACGGCGTCGATCACGGGCGGCTACGTCGCGCTCGCGGCCGCGTTGATCTCGTACGGCATGGGTCGCACGATCGTCGGCCGCGTGGCTGCCGTCAGCGTCGGCATCGTCGACGGGACGACCTACCTCGACCTCGACTACTCCGAGGACTCTCACGCGGAGGTCGACTTCAACGTCGTCGGGACCGACGCCGGGACCTACGTCGAGCTGCAGGGAACGGCCGAGGGCAAGCCGTTCGACCGGTCGTCGGTCGAACACCTCCTGGACCTGGCGAACGACGGCCTCGGGACGCTCTTCGCCGCCCAGGCCGACATCATCGCGACGGTGCGGCGCTGAAAGGATCGTCTTCACGTCTGCTCGTCCCGGCGGTGGAGGATCGCTCGCGACTGCTCGTCGCCACCCACTCGCTCCACAAGGTCCGCGAGCTGCGCCAGCTCCTCCATCCTCTCCGCGCAGAGTTGCTCGACCTCGACGACGTCGGCATCGCCCATGACGTCGAGGAGCACGGCGAGACGTTCGCCGCGAACGCCGGCCTGAAGGCGCGCGCCTACGCCCGCATCTCCGGCCTGCCGACGCTGGCCGACGACTCCGGGCTCGAAGTCGATGCCCTCGGCGGCGGGCCCGGCGTCCGGACGAGGCGGTATTCGGGGCCCGACGCCACGGATGCGTCAAACAACCGGAAGCTCCTCGAGGCCCTCGCCGGTCTCCCGCCCGAGCGACGGGGGGCGCGCTATGTCTGCCTGCTGGCGCTCGCCCTGCCGGGATCGGCCGGGCCACGCGGCGGCCTGCCGCTCATCTTCACGCGGGGGACATGCCGTGGCAGGATCGCGGCCGCGCCGCGGGGAACGAACGGCTTCGGCTACGACCCCATCTTCGAGCCGGCGTCGGAGCCGCCCGGCGGGCGCACGCTGGGCGAATGGTCGGCCGAGGAGAAGAACGCCATCTCGCATCGTGCACGGGCGTCGCGGCGGATGGCGCCGGTCCTGGCGCGGCTCGGCTTCTGAGGTCGGGCTCGGCTTCTGAGGTCGGGCTCAGCCGAGACGTTCCCAGCGCCAGCTCATCTCGTGGACGAGCGGCCGCCCCGGTTCGACCACCTCGGGGGCGATGTTCGCCGCGTCGGGCGGTCCGCTCTGCGGCTCGACGCAGATCGTGTCGGCCGGGATGTCGTACACGACCCACCACTCGCAGGTCGAGCCGAGGGTCAGGCGGAGCTGCCCGGGCCATTCGAGGACGGGGTCGCCGGCGAGGCCGGTGAACGCGTCGTCCCACGGTCCGGGGGGCGGCGGCACGCGACGACCGATCGGGATGCCGTCCTCGTCGCGGAGGAGCATCTCGGCCGGCTTGAAGCGGAGTTCGACTGGTGCCGGATGGCCGCCAGCTGCCGGATGGCCGCCAGCTGCCCCGCCCTCCAGGACGCGCCGGAACCACGGGTGCCAGCCCATCGCCACGGGCATGGGCTCGTCGGCCTCCAGGCGGAGCGTCGCCCGAAGCCCGCCCTCGTCGAGATCGAATGCCTGGACGACCTTGCCCCGGAAGGGCCAGCGCTCGTCGAGGTCGATCTCGATCGTCCGGGCGTCGAGCACACGCCATCGGCGGTCGTACACGACGCCGTGGATGGCGTGCGGCGGCAACCCGATCGGGAGGTCGTACGCGCGGCCGCCGAACGTGAAGCGGCCCCGCCGGATGCGACCCGCCCAGGGGACCATCGGGTATGCGCCCCACATCATCGGACCGCCCGACCGATCGGTCGCCAGGAGCTCCCGACCCCCGATCACGACGGACGCGATGCGGCCGCCGTCATCCGGGCTGATCGACGCGCGGGCATCCCCCGCTTCGAGCACGAGCATCGCGCCTCCCCGCGTGGCCGTCGGCCGCGCCCATGGTGCGTGACGGCACCCGCCGTCGGGCGCCTGTCGTCCGGGGAACGCCGGACGTCACGAGGCGACTGTACAGGGCCGGACGGAGGCGGTGGCCGCGGCTATGCCGACAGCCGCACCAGGAGGTCAGCCAGCTCGGCGGCGTCGATCGGCTTGGGCAGGAACGCATCGGCGCCCGTAGCCAGCGCGTTCTGCCGCTCGGCCGGCAGGACGCTGGCACTCACGATCACGACCCGGGCCGGATCGGCGACGCCCCGGGCCTTCAGCTCCGTAGCCAGGTCGAGCCCGTTTCCGTCCGGCAGCCGGACGTCGACCAGGACGATGTCGATCGGGCATGTGGCGAGCAGCGAGCGTGCCTCGGCGATCGTCGCCGCCTCGTGGAGCACAGCCTCGCGCAGCGCGAGCCGACTGGTTCGATCGAGGATCGCGCGCACGAGAGCGCGGTTGGCCGGCTCGTCCTCGACGAGGAGGATCCGGGGACCGGGTCCCGGCAGGTCACTCATGCCAGGTTCGCGTCGGTCCTGACGAGCCAGGCTCGCAGGCCGGCCTGGGCATCCGCGCCCTTCGACACGATCCGCAGGACCTTGCCGTTGAGCCGGCTCTTGTCGGACGCCGATAGATCGTGGGCGGTCAGGATGACGATCGGGATCTCCGCCGTCAGCGGGTCGGACTTGAGCTCGCCGACGACCCCGAAGCCGTCGAGGTCCGGCATGACCAGATCGCAGATGACCAGGTCGGGGCGCAACCGTCGGGCGAGCTCGACGCCGCTCCGTCCTCCGTCGGCGCGGATGACGTCGAAGCCCGCCAGCGTCAGCGTGGCCTCGAGCGCGTCGAGCGCGGCTGCCTCGTCGTCGACGGCGAGGATGCGCACCGTCCGCTGGCGAACCTTCGTCGTCAACGTCAGGCGGCCGAGCGTCGCGAGCAGGGCGTCGCGGTCGATCGGTTTGACGAGGTAGTCGACGGCCCCGAGCGCCAGCCCGACGTCCTTCTCGTCGACGACGGTGATGATGACGACCGGGATGTCCCGCAGCTCGCGATCGGCCTTCAGCCTGCGCAGGACCTCCCAGCCGTCGATGCCGGGCAGCAGGACGTCGAGCAGGATCGCCGCCGGTGGCCTGCTCCGTGCGTCGTCGAGCCCATGCTCACCGTCGGCCGCGACCTGGACACGGTAGCCCTCGGGCTCGAGGTAGGCCCGCAGGAGCCGGACGGCGCTCGGGTCGTCCTCGATGACCAGCACGGCCTCGGGTCGATCGTGAGCGCCGCGTCCAGGTGCAGGTGAGGGCCTCTCCTCCACGCTGTCGGGCGCCTCCGCCGCTGGAAGGGCGCTCGGGAAGATCGCCGTGAACCGGCTGCCGCTCCCCGGCGCCGATTCGAGCTCCATCCGGCCGTCGTGCGCCTCGACCAGCCGGCGCGTCAGCGCGAGACCGAGGCCCGTCCCTTCGCTGCGCTGGGCGGCGCTGCCCACCTGCCGGAACTCCTCGAAGACTGCGGCCTGGTCCGCGAGAGCGATCCCGACGCCGGTGTCGATGACCGAGAGGCGGAACTCCGACTCGCTCCGTACCCCCTCGATCCGGATCAGGCCGCCCTCGGGCGTGAACTTGATCGCGTTCGAGAGGAGGTTGTAGACGATCTGGCGCAGCCGACCCCGGTCGGCCAGGATCCGCTCGCCGGCGGGGATCGACAGCTCGATCGCCTGGGACTTGCGCGTGGCGAGCGGGCGGAGGCCGGCCACCGATTCGGTGACGGCGGGCAGGACCTCGATCGCTTCCCGGTCCAGCTCGAGGCGGCCCGCCTCGATCTTGGAGAGATCGAGGACGTCGTTGACGAGCTCGACGAGATGGGCTCCGCCGCGGCGGATGTGCTCGACCCACTCGAGCGGGACGCGCACGTTTCCCTCGGCGTCGACCTCCTCGCGCCGCATCAGGTCGCTGAAGCCGATGATCGCGTTGAGCGGCGTCCGCAGCTCGTGGCTCATGCTGGCGAGGAAGTTGCTCTTCGCCTCCGACGCTCGCCGAAGGGCCTCGACCGTCTGGCCCAGCTGCACCGACAGGCGCTCCTGGGTCGCCAGGGCCGTGCGGTGCTCGACGAGCGTGCCGGCCTGTTGCCCGAGGGCCGCCAGCAGCTGGCGGTCGTCCTCGCCGAACAGGCTGGGATGAGTCGACAGCAGCAGGAGCTGCGGGGCTGCGACGCCGGTCCCGAGCGTGATCAGCTGCGCGTACCTGGCCCCGAGGGCGCGTCCGGCCTGTGCCGGGACCGCGAGCCCGGCGATCGCGGCCAACCCGTCGATCGTCAGCTCCCCCTCGGGACTCGGCGTCGCCGACACGGGGATGGGCCTTCCGACGAGCCCGGCGTCCAGCCCGGCCACCATCCCGATCCGGCGCTCGGCCTGTCCGTGCTCGGCCTGTCCGTGCTCGGCCTGTCCGTGCCCGATGATGACCAGTGCCGCACGGGCTCCACTCGCCGCGATCGCGATCGACAGGAAGCGTCGCCAGATCCCCTCGCCGTCGTTCGTCGCCGCGTCGAGGAGCTCGCGAAGCCCGCCATATGCCGTCTGCGCCTGAAAGGCCCGCCGGAGTGGTGCCGGCGGCAGGAAGGCGACCAGGTACCCGAGGGCGGCGACGAGCACGGTGACACGGGCGATGACGCCGGACGCGGCCTGGGCGCCGCTCCCGGCCGTGCCCGCCCCCGCCGCCAGGATCGCCAGCGCGAAGAGGGTTGTGCCGGCGGCCGCGACCCAGAGTCGCGCGGCGGCGGCCCCGGCACGCCGACGCGCGGCCCCCG